>JAGLBF010000061.1:0-1806 GCA_018260375.1 Deinococcus sp. | reverse complement strand
CTGGGCCTTTATAACAACCAGGGTCTTTTGTCCCTATTTAATTTACCGAACGGTAAGTAAGCTAACGGCACAGACGGGGAGCGCTGTCTTAAGGTGCTTCCAAAGCCAACTTTTGCTTACTTCCTGGGAGGGATAACATATGTCTTCAACACTGCTATTTGCCATTATCGCCATGACCACCGCGCTGATTTCGTACACCGCTGGCGTATGGAGTGAAAAGCGTGCGGGTACGCTGCGGCCTGTGCATCTGGGATTATTCTGGTTTGGCCTGCTGTGCGATACCCTGGGTACCGAGGGCATGCGCCGCATCGCCGAGCACGCCGCTCAGACAGGCGCGGCAGTGCCTAGCGGCTTTAATCTGCACAGCGCTTTGGGGGCTATGGCCCTGGTGCTGATGGCGGTGCATGCCACCTGGGCCACCGTGACCTACCTGCGCCGCAACATAAGCGCCGTGACGTCATTTCACCGCTTTAGTCTGGGTGTGTGGGCGCTGTGGCTCATTCCCTTTGTGTCCGGGATGATTTTGGCGAATATGCACAAGCTAGGTTGACGGGTTATTAGAGAGGGGTCATACGGATTCCGCCGCATAGTGAATGAGGGCGGATATGAGCGCAGTCCGCAGTTCGTATAACACGGTTCAAATTGGAATGCGTATACACTAGGCTCTATGACACAGCCCACGGTATTCATTGACGGCGAGGCGGGAACGACAGGGCTGCACATTCGCAGCCTGCTTGAGCGGCGCGGTGACGTGCAATTGCTGAGCATTGACCCCGCCCAGCGCAAAGACCCTGTGGCCCGTAGTGCGTACCTCAACAGCGCAGACGTGGCTATCTTGTGCCTGCATGATGACGCAGCGCGCCAGGCCGTCAGCTTGATTACCAGTCCCCATACCCGCGTGCTGGACGCATCCAGTGCTCACCGCACCGCACCAGGCTGGGTTTACGGCTTTCCAGAGTGGCGTGCAGGCCAAACCCAGGCCATTCGGGAAGCGCCGCGCGTCAGTAACCCGGGCTGTTATGCCACAGGAGCTATTGCACTGCTGGCGCCGCTCAGCCAGGCGGGGCTACTGCCTGCTGACTTGCCGCTGAGCATTCAGGGCTACAGCGGCTACAGCGGCGGCGGGCGCGCGCTGATTGACGCGCACGAGCACGGCACGCCCCACCCACTGGCAGGCCCACTGCGGGCCTATGCGCTGGGGCTAGACCACAAACACCGCCCCGAAGTGCAGAAATACGCGGGGCTGTCGCGCTTGCCGCTGTTTACGCCCGTCGTGGGCGGCTGGCGGCAAGGCATGCTGGTGCAAGTGATGCTTCCCGCTGGGATGCTGGCCACCAACATCAGCGCCGGGCAACTGCGCCAGGCACTCAGCGACCACTACGCTGGTCAGAAGTTTGTGCGTGTGTACCAGGCGAGCGAAAACCCTGACTGGCTTGACCCCGAAGCCCTTAACAACACCAATAACCTAGAACTTTTTGTGTACGACAACCTGCAGGGTGACACGCTGCTGATAGCCCGCTTGGATAACCTGGGGAAAGGAGCCAGCGGCGCAGCGGTGCAGAACTTAGAACTTATGCTGGGACTTGAAGGCGCTGACGGGTAATCCACAAAGCTCAAAGGGCTCAGGCAGATGCTTGAGCGTTTTTACCGCGCCGCGCCACCACATCTCAGACGGATTACGCTAAATTCCACCACAGTCGGAAAAGCGCCGCCTGCGGCTCTATACCGCACAGTCCGTATGCTGTTCCCATTCGCATCCGCCCTGATTGATTCGGAAGTACGCCAAATCAATCGGAATCCGTATAA
>JAGLBF010000060.1 GCA_018260375.1 Deinococcus sp. | reverse complement strand
CTCAATAAGGATAGCCTAAGGCGGTTCCGATTCGTCCCAGGTGGCACGACTGATACGGATTCCGATTGATTTGGCGTACTTCCGAATCAATCCGAGCGGATGCGAGTGGGAACAGCATACGGACTGTGCGGTATGGAACCGCAGGCGGCGCTTTTCCGACTGTGGTGGAATTTAGCGGCAGTCCGTATGAACGCCTGAAGCATGACCTTTTGACTACGGGACACTATCTTCAAGCGCGTTCTCAATTCTCTGGTGGGCTGAATAACGTCCCAGACTCATACGAAACGTTGCTGAAGTGTCCTCGCTTGAAAGCCCAATTCCGGTGAGGACGTAAGCCGCATTTCGCTTCGTTCTGGCATAGTCTCTGGCACAGCCCCGTACACACCGCCTGCACCACCGCGAAACGCTTACTTTTTGCTACGCCCACTGGCCTTTTTTACCTCGTGTTCAACACCATTTACTCGGAAGCCGTATAAGACGTTCTCCGGTTGAATGGTGTACACTGTAGACTTGAAAAGGTTATATACATCAGTGTCGTTTCAGCATCAAGCTGAAGATTTCTGGGCGGTCTACAAGACCAGCAGCTGTGCGGTAGAACAGCGGCGTGCCCAGTTATTGGCCTTACTTGCGGAAGGCAGGAGTGAGGTGGAGACGCTGGAACTCACGCACTACTCCGTAAGTGGAGCGCGGAAAATTATTGACCGCTACCGGCGTTTGGGCATGGCGGGCCTCAAAGATGGCCGTCACGATAATAAGGGGGCCCCGCCTGTACTGACTCCAGAGGAACAGCGGCAATTCACTGCTGCGGTGCAGCACGATTTTGACCACGGTATTGTCTGGGATGGCAAGAAAGCTCAACTGTGGGTCAAAGAGGTGCTGGGTAAGGACATTCACCTCGGGCGCGGATATGAACGATTACATGCAGCTGGATTTGGCCCACAAAAACCACGTCGACAACAGGCCAAAGGTGATTCCACCGTCAAGGAAGTGTTTAAAACAAAGTCCTGATGGGTAATAAACGAACATCGTTTGCAGTGTCTAGGTCGCCTTTGTCAGCACTCAAGGAATCAATAGCCTACTGATACAATTCGGTGGTTCGGTTTGACCTGCGCAAGGCATCAGATGGCGGGCGTGCATGGCATGCAGTTCAGGTAGAAGCATAAAAATCACCCTCCTGGAAATGTCCTGGAGAGTGACTGATTGCGCCTATGCTGCTTAACGTGCGAACGCAAAACGCGCATAAAACACTTTGGAGCCGAGGGTCGGATTTGAACCGACGACCTACTGATTACGAATCAGTTGCTCTACCCCTGAGCTACATCGGCCTGTGCGGGCAGACCTGCAGGCTCAAGGAGTATAGAGATTGGCTGAGAAGGTGTCAATGTTCTTTTGTTGGGCAACTGGCTGATACGGATTCCGATTGATTTGGCGTACTTCCGAATCAATCCGAGCGGATGTGAGTGGGAACAGCATACGAACTGTGCGGTATGGAGCCGCAGGCGGCGCTTTTCCGACTGTGGTGGAATTTAGCGGCAGTCCGTATGACTGGCTTTGAACCCGTGCTTCCCACCACCTACAAGGATTCTGACTTGAACTTTGTTGTCAAGGCCGTAAAACAGCCCAGCGGAAGTAGGAAAAAGTACGGATTACGCAGTAGGGAAGCGCAGTCTGTATCATTCCCGTTCTATTACTCAGAAGCGGGCTTGCTCTAGCTTATCCTCGTCAATGTGGTGGTCGCGCAGGGCCGCAACATCCAGCCAGCCGTCAGTAAAGGCAATGGGCGCACTGAGCAGGTCACTTTGCACCTTGAGCACAAAACTCAGTTCACACGGCTCGGTGACGCCGCTTTGGGTGCTGAGCAGTGCCGCGTGGAGCGTGCCAAGCCCCGTTGAAGCCTGCGAGCCAATCATCACCCCTTTGCCTGCAGCCTGAGCGCGGCGCAGCATGGCAAGCCCGTCACTAAAGCCGTTGCGGGCCGTTTTGATATTCAGAATGTCAAAGGTGTCAAACTCTAGCTCACGCGCTAGGTCGCCTAGGGTAAAACAGGAGTCGTCTGCCACGATGGGCAGCAGTCCGCTGGCCTTGAGCTGCTGTCTGGCGTGCAACTGGCGCACGGGAAGGGGTTCTTCCACGTAGGTCAGGCCCGCTTCACGCATGGCCAGCAGGGCGGCGGGAGCCAGCTCAGGTGTGAGGGTTTCGTTGCTGTCGGCGTAGAGTTGCACCCCCTCTTTGGCAAACTCACGGCGCAGCGCGGCAATCACCTCTAGGTCGTGGGCATGGTGGCGCCCCACTTTGACCTTCAGGCAGCGCACACCACTGGCAACCACGCGACGGGCTTCCTTCAGCATGGTCTGGGGGTCACTGATGCCCAGAATGTACGATACCCTGACGCGGGTTTGTGGCCCCAGCAGCGTATCAAACAGCAGTTTGCCTTGCATTTTGGCACGGGCATCCCACAGGGCCATATCCAGCGCGCCGCGCGCTGTCAGGTTTTGGGCCACGCTACCGCGCACCTGTTCAAGTGCGGCTATGTCGCTTACGTCCAGCCCGCGCATCCCCGTTTCTAGCTGCGCCAGTATCGCCCGGATGCTCTCTACCGTCTCGCCGTAGATGGTGGGGCGGGGGGGCGCTTCGGCTTCGCCTACCGTGCCGTCTGCCAGGTGCACGCGCACCAGCACATGCTCGGCGGCGCTCAGGCGGCTGTGTGCGCCCCAGGCCAGCGCGCCGTGCAGCGGTAGCCGGTAGGGAATGGTCTCTACACGGACGATCAACGTCACAGCCATGCCTCGAGCAACTGGGCTACCTGTGCGGGCGTCATGGAGGCGCTGTCAATGTCCAAAAAGCGCTCAGAGGGCAGGGTGAGCAAAAAGTCGCGGGTGGCGGCAGGGTCGTAGTGGCGCCGCTCGCTAACCACGATTTTGGTTTTGGAAACGATGTCGGCGGCGGTATAACCCGCTTCCTGTAGGGCAGCCAGCTCAGCGATTTGGCTAGGCTTAAACACCTCGCTGACGCCCTCAATACTGCTCAGCTGGGCAGGAAGCGGCATCTGCCCCGTTTGGCCCGCCACCGTGTCAAACTGGTCGGCGCGCCCCAGCAGTCGGCGTACCCGCAACAGGTCAGGAGCGTGCAGGCCCACAAAGCGCCAACTGGGAAAGGCTTGGGCGGCGTAGCGCACTTCATCCAGCCCGCGCAGCCCGTCAAACACCAGTGGCAAGGCGGGTAGGTCGCGCAGTTGCAACTCGCCCAGAGCCTGCGCCATGCCGCCTGGGTGGGCTTGGCGGTAGCGGGCGGTGAGTTCAAAACGCTGCTGACGATCAATGACAGGTGCGCTCGCTTGCGGCGCAATCATCACCACGTCAGTTATTTCGCGCCGGTCAGGTAACAGGGTAAAGACACCGCGCAGCTGAACTTGCAAAGCCGCCAGCGTGGTGCTTTTGCCCACACCAGTGACGCCGACCATGACCAACAAGGGCAGTTGGGCGAGTGGTAAGCGGGCCAAGTTGTTTTGCAGAGTTTCGCTGGGCAGCGCCAGATCTTGCATGCTGAGCAGGTGCGGAGTCATGAAGGGCAGTGTAGCAAAGGGCGTTTTGAGCCTGGACGGGTGGGTAGTTGGACTGCGATTACATCAGAAACGACTTGCTCTAATCCAGGCGGATGCGAGAAGGAAAAGTACGGGTTTCGCGGTACGGAAGCGCAGTCCGTATGATACGGATTCCGATTGATTTGGCGTACTTCCGAATCAATCAGGGCGGATGCGAGTGGGAACAGCATACGGACTGTGCGGTATGGAGCCGCAGGCGGCGCTTTTCCGACTGTGGTGGAATTTAGCGGCAGTCCGTATGAGACGTTTAGACAGTTGGATAATTCAGTTTCCAGGCTCCCAGCGCACTTTCTGCCGATACATAGGGGATGTCAAGCGCCTCGGCGACGCCTGCGAAGGTCAGTTGGCCCGCGTGGGTATTTAGTCCACGGTGCAGGGCAAGGTTGCGCCGCAGTGCGTCTAGGCCGTGTTCGGCAAGTTGCAGGATATAGGGCAGCGTTTGGGCGGTTAGTGCAAAGGTGCTGGTGCGCGGTACAGATCCGGGCATGTTGGCAACGCCGTAGTGAATGACCCCGTCGACTGTGTAGGTAGGCGCATCGTGGGTGGTGGGGTGAATAGTTTCTACGCAGCCACCCTGGTCTACCGCCACGTCCACAATGACGCTGCCCGGTTGCATCAGTTTGAGCATGTCGTGGCGTACCAGGTGGGGTGCTTTGGCCCCAGGAATCAGCACGGCGCCCACCAGCAAATCGGTGTAGGGCAGCAGAGCACGCAGGTTGCCTTCGGTGCTTTTCAGGGTGTTGATGCGCCCAAAAAATATATCGTCAAGGTAGCTTAGCCGTGCGTGCGATACGTCCAGTACCGTGACGCGGGCACCCAGACCTAGCGCCATCTTGGCTGCGTTGGTGCCCACGACACCCCCGCCAATAATGGTGACTTGGCCGGGCAGTACTCCGGGTACGCCCCCCAGCAAAATGCCGCGCCCGCCCTGGGGCTGTTGCAGGTGATAGGCCCCCGCCTGTACGCTCAGGCGACCCGCTACCTCAGACATGGGCGTCAGCAATGGCAGGCTGCCGTCGGGAAGCTGCACGGTTTCGTAGGCCACCCCCGTAGTCCCTGATGCGAGCAGCACCTCGGTGAGCGGGCGGTCAGCAGCGAGGTGCAGGTAGGTAAAGAGCAACAGGTCAGGGCGCAGGTACTGGTACTCGCACTCCATAGGCTCTTTGACCTTAACGACCATGTCGCAGGCCCAAGCCGCCGCCACATCTACGAGTTCGGCCCCTGCGGCGGCGTATTCCTGGTCGCTCAGGCCACTGCCCACCCCCGCACCTTTTTCGACGCGCACGCCATGTCCGCGCCCCGTCAGCGTGCTGACATCAGCAGGGGTGAGGGCCACACGGTTTTCTTTGACCTTGATTTCTTTGGGAAGGCCGATGCTGCGCAGTTCATTGCTGATATGGGCCTTGTCGGGCTGGACATTGGTATGGGGCATAGGTATCCTTTTGGGCCGCTTGCTGCTGCCTGTCGTTTTGTTTTTTTGAGACACACTATTGTAGCGGCAACAGAGCTTTTAGGATTGCGTTTAAGGCCGACTTCTCGCTATTTTCCGCAATATAAATGCGTCATCATTGCTGTTATAATTCAAAAATGGCACAAGTAGAACTGGACACCGTTGACCAGAAAATCCTGGACATTTTGCAGCAAGACGGGCGCATCCCCAACACCGAGCTCGCCGACGAAATTGGCCTTACCCCTGCACCCACCTTGCGCCGCGTACGCCGTCTAGAAGATGAAGGTGTGATTAAGCGGTATGTGGCCCTGCTTGACGCTCGGCAGGTGGGCTGTGACCTGACGGTCTTTGTGGATGTCAGCCTGGACAAACAGACCAAACCGGGCTTTCAAACCTTTGCCGAACACATGAGCAAACGCCCCGAAGTGCTGGAATGTTACCTGTGCCTGGGTGAAAGCGACTTTTTACTCAAGGTGTGTGTACCTAATTTGGACGCCTACCAGCGCTTTTTGGTCGACGTGTTAGCGGCTATACCGGGGGTACGCAATACGAACAGCACCATTATTGTCAAGACGGAGAAAAATACCACGAGTTTGCCAGTAGGACAGAGGCTTTAGGCTGTACCGCAACCACGGTTGATCGAGCGTCTGATCAAAATTTTTATACGGTTTTGTGTATCTCCCCGCTCTGGTTGCACAGCTTGGGACACCCCGCCCCCCCCGACATGTCTACACTAAGAGCTATGAAGGGCCTGACTGCCGCTTTGCTGTGCCTCGCTGCTGTGCTGGCGGGGCTGCTGCTTTACCGCAATCAGGGCGGGCGGCTACCGCTGTACGGCACTACCATTGACACCGCCCCCGCCATCAGCGGCCCTGTGCTGCGGCGCGACGACGGCGTGCCAGTCACCTTTGGCGGCCCCGCTCCGCAGCTACGGCTGGTGTTCTTCGGCTTTACCCGCTGCCCTGATGTTTGCCCTATCACCCTGGGCGTACTGGCCCGCGCGTACCAGTCGCTGACCCCCCAGCAGCGCGAGCAAGTGCAGGTGCAACTGGTCAGTGTAGACCCGCAGCACGACACGCCCGCTGTGCTGCGCCAGTACCTCAACCGCTTTGATCCGTCGTTTCGGGGCTTTACAGGTACAGAGGCCCAAACCCAGCAAGCCGCCAAAAGTTTTTATGTGATGAATACACGCAGCAGCAACAACACCATCTTGCACGGCGAAGAAGTAGCGGTGCTGGATAAACAGGGCCACTACCGCAGGGTATACGGGGGGGGGAGTATAGCCAACGGTGAATTTGCTAAAGATTTACCCAGACTCTTGAAGGTCTACTAGCTTATTTTTGAAATAGTACAGATTCCGACTTGAACCTTAGTTAAAGCACGATAAAAGAAGGCCAGCGGGCATAGGAAATAATACGAGTTCCCTGGTATAAAATCACCATCGGTGCTTTCCTAGCAGTGCTGGAATAGAACGCAGCCCGCTTTTGATAGGAGATACAGAGAATTCAGAGGCAATATAGAGGTGACATAGAGCAGCTGATAGAAAGAGCGGCCGCTCAATGGCCTTTACTCCTGTGCCATCCGAAAACCGTGAGGCAGGAGTTCGCTTACCTGTATATCCAGACGCTCACCCAAATGATTGACGCAGGCTACCTTGGCGCCCGGCGCAAACTCAAAGAGAATCTGGCGGCAAGCCCCGCAGGGTGAGGCGGGTGGCGTGGATTCGCTGTAGACCACCAGCGCGTCAAACTGCCGCACGCCCGCCGTATTCATGCCTTGTATGGCGCTTTGCTCGGCGCAGCGGGTCAGGCCGTAACTGGCGTTTTCTACGTTGCAGCCCGCATACACCTGCCCGTCAGCCCCCAGCAGGGCCGCGCCCACCTGAAAGTGGCTGTACGGCGCGTAGGCGTGGGCATAAGCTGCTTGTGCTGCCCCGAGCAGCAGCGTAAAGGTGTAGGTATCCATAGCCGACAGTGTAGCGGCTGGAGGAAACGCAACCATAGCCCCTTTATACAGAAGCCTAGCTGTATAGAAGCCTGAATGTACACACATAGCACCGAGTTTCTGAAGGTTGGGGGCTATACACTCATCACTATATCAGTCACCAAAACGCTTCTATGACTTTTCAAGCCTTTTTCTATGCTTTAGTCTCGGTCTCTAGTCTCGGTCTGCTGATGATTTATCTATTGTCTCCTCAAAAAAACCCTTTTGCTCACTGCGCTTCACCAGCACCTTAGTCACCCGGCGTTCGTCGGCCTGTTCTACACTAAAGTTCCAGCCCTCATGGTCAAAATTAGCCCCCACAGGTGGTATATCACCAAAGTGGTTGGTCATAAAGCCTGCCAGTGTTTCAAAGTCACCTTCTTCATCTTGCAAGTTACTGTCTATGTATTCTTCGGCCTCGCCTATAGTGAGTGACGCGTCCATAAGGTATATGCCTTCGGCAACGATTTGCACCAGAACTTCTTCTTCGTCATCGGTTTCGTCATAGATTTCGCCCACTATTTCTTCTAGTGCATCTTCTAAAGTGACCAGACCTGCCGTGCCACCAAACTCGTCGACCACGATGGCGAGGTGTGCTTTGCGCTGGCGCATTTTGGTCAGCAGATCTTTGATACTCATGCTTTCAGGCACATAAAAAGTGGGGCGCATCACCTCACTGACGGTCAGTTGGTCTAGGTGTTCTAAGTGCCTCAGCACGTCGCCCGTGTGTGCCACGCCCACGATGTTATCAGGGGTGTCCTGGTATACAGGGACACGCGAATAACCGTGCTCAGCGTTAAGCTCAAGCAGTCGGCGCACAGACAGGGCCCCGTCCGCCACCACCATATCCACGCGGGGCGTCATTACGCTGCGAACCACTGTGTCAGACAGGTCAAAGACGTTGTATACCAGTTCTTTTTCGTCGTCTTCTAGCACACCTTCTTCTGAGCTTGCCGACACAATCATGCGAATTTCTTCTTCAGAGTGCGCGTTGTGGTGGCCTGTAACCCCTCTAAGGCCAAAAAGCCGCACTACGCCGTTACCGATGGCGTTGAGCAGGTAGATAATCGGCCTAAACACGGCGGCAAAAGCCAGCAGCGGCCTGATGATGCTCAGCGACACCTGCTCATTGCGTTGCAGGGCCAGCGATTTGGGCGCAAGCTCGCCAAAAACAATGTGCAGCATGGTGCTGATGGCAAAGGCTATACCAATGGTCACGCCCTTTTGTGCAGCGGACGACAAGCTAGACTGGTTGAGTAGTGGCGCCAGCAGATGCTCTATAGCGGGCTCAGCGACAAAACCGATGGCAAGCGAAGCCATAGTGATGCCCAGCTGGGTGGCGGCAATATACAAATCCAGGTTTTTAAGGGCGCCTTGGGTGGCGCGGGCGGCGCGGTTGCCCTCGTCGGCAAGCTGGTCAATGCGGGTGCGCCGCACGCTGACCAACGCAAATTCTGCCGCCACAAAAAAGCCGTTGATCAGCACCAACACCACCAAAGCGGCGATGCCCAGCCAGTCATTCACAGGTAGGCCCCCAACAGATCAAGTGACTCAGTAGGCTTGTGGGGGGGCCAAAACTGGGAGGCTCGTCCATGCTAAGGCGTAGCATAGCACGCAGGAGGCCCGCAGCCATTATCATTCCCCCATGTTCACAACCAACTTGCCCCCACGCTCGCAGCCGCAAAGCCATCACCTCTATGACGTGGCGGTGGTGGGAGCTGGGCTGGCGGGCTGTGAGGTAGCGTGGCGGCTGGCCCGCGCTGGGCGCGACGTGCTGCTGGTATCGCAGGCGCTAGACACGCTGGGTAACCTGTATCAACCCGCTGATGACCCGCAGGCTATACCCCAGGCTGATTTTGCGCCCGGAAGCCTCTTTGCTCAGGTGCGCCAAAACGTTGCGGCAGCGGGCGGCAGCTTAGAAAGCTGGGCGTTTCACCGTCATCTCAAGGCTGAGTTGGAGGGTACATCGGGTATTCACCTGTTGCAGTCGTGCATTACGGGCCTCGATGAAACGGGGGATGAGGTGGCGCTGAGCAGTTGGGAAGGCCCGACCCTGCGCGCCAGTAAGGTGGTGCTGGCGGTAGGGGCCTTTTTGAAGGGGCGGCTGCTGATGGGCGATACACTGGAGGAAGCGGGGCGACTCAGCGAAGTGGCGTATGATTTTCTGGCAGATGACCTCGCCGCGCACGGTTTGTACCTGGGCTACGACAGTGGCAGCGCTCAGTTGAGCAGCGCACCTGAAAGCGCCCACTACGAAGTGCGCTTTCAGGTGCTTACAGGCGGCGAACTGGCGGATAACGGCTTTGCCCTGCGCCGCCTAGATCACACCTACGCCCTGGGCCGCTGCGTAGCCGGTACACACACCTACCGCAGCGTGCTAGACAACGCCGCCAGCCTGGTAAGGTTGCTGCTGGGGGAAGGCGGCACAGCATCCCCGTGAGACAAGACAGCCCCGTGAGACAGCCCCGTGACAGCTCAATACAAAGACTATGTACCCGGTCAGGCTGTTCATGAAGTACGTCTGATCGCTACGCAGGCGACCCTCACGCCGTGATTGACGTGGCCGACTGTTCAGAATCCGTCTAATACGGACTGCCGCTCCATTCCACCACAGTCGGAAAAGCGCCGCCTGCGGCTCCATACCGCACAGTTCGTATGCTGTTCCCACTCACATCCGCTCGGATTGATTCGGAAGTACGCCAAATCAATCAGAATCCGTCTAAGCTCTGTCTATAGGCTATAATTTTTAACCCAGAACCCACACCTCTATGATCAAACAACTCAGTGACTTTCAATTTCCTACCACCGCCGCGCAACTGTACCCAGACACCCCTACACGGCCCTGGGTGCTGGAGATTGGCTTTGGTGACGGGCGCTTCTGGCCTGCTTATGCCGCTACATTTGACGTGCCGCCCAATTATCTGGGCGTGGAAATCAGCGGAGTGAGCTTGCTCAAAGCCCAGCGCCGACTACAAGAGGCCGGGCTCGCCAACGCCCACCTCACCAAGCTGATGGCGACCCCGCTGCTCACCCAGGTCATTGCACCGCGCAGTCTGGACACGGTGGTCGTCAACTTTCCCGACCCCTGGCCCAAGGCCGAACACGTCGAGCACCGCTTGTTGCGTGCGCCCTTTTTTCGCCTGGCTGCCAGCCGCCTTAAGGTCGGCGGGGCGCTGCTGCTCACCACCGACCATGATGAATACTTTGAATTTGCCTGCCGTGAAGCCCAGGTGAGCGGAGCCATGCGTGTAGAGACGGGCGCAGCGCCCCAGGCGGCTTTGGAGACCAAGTACGCCCTCAAGTGGGAGGGCCTGGGCCTGAGCCCCAACCACGCCCGTATGGTCGCGCTGGGTACCGACCTGGTAGATGTGCCCGCCGCTACCTTTGCACCCTTGCCGCCTGTGTTGCCTTACAGCACAGGCGGCACCGATCCCCAGGAGAACGCCTTGCCACACGCCATACTGTCCTTGCCTGCCACCCTTGATCTCACTACCTTTGACAAACAAACCCTGCGCGGCCCCAGCTATACGGTGGTGCTGCTTGAAGCTTACCGCAGCCTGCGCCGCGACGAGCTGACGGTACTGGCCCATGTGGTAGAAGGCGAACTGACCCAGGAAGTGCTGGTCAACGTGACCCAGCGTGCTGACGGTTCATCACTGGTGCGCCTTGGGCGCTTTGGTGGCCCCATCATCACCCCCGGCGTTAAGGCCGCTGTAGGAGCTGTTGCCGACTGGCTGGCAAGCCTGGGGGCAGAGGTGAAGCACAGGGGGTACTGAGAGTGGGTGGCAGAGGGTACTGAGGAGTGTATGCAGACTGTCAGTCATCAGCCGTCGCTTTGGCCCTGGTCAAACAAGCTGGTGTCACTTCTTTTGCAAAGCGCTGAATGCTGAATGCTACCCTCTAACCCATGCGCCAGCCCCAATCTTCTGAGTTTCAGCCCTCTGCATCACAGCCTTCTGAGCGCCTGACCGTCCTTCATACGGGCGGCACTATTGCCAGCAAGCCCGATGCCAGCGGCGCGCTGACCCCGCAAGAAGCGCCCCGCGTGCCAGGGTTGCCTGCCAGCGTAGAGGTCAGCAACATTCAGGCGTTTAACTTGCCCAGCCCACATGTCACACCGCGCCATATGGAAGCGCTGCGAGTGCAGATTGAGCAACAAGCGCCCCGCAGCAGCGGTATTGTGGTTACGCACGGTACCGACACGCTGGAAGAAACGGCCTTTTACCTTCACCTCACGCTCGCTACGCCTGTACCTGTGGTGCTGACAGGCAGCATGCGCCACGCCGAAGAACCCAGTTGGGATGGCCCAGGCAATCTGCTTGACGCGGCGAGTGTGGCCCTGCATCCCGCTACCCGGGGACGTGGGCCGCTGGTGGCCTTTGGCGGTGACCTCTTTGACGCGCGCACAGTCACCAAAGTTCATAGCAGCGCTCCTGACGCCTTTGGCGGCTATCCAGGGCCAATAGGCCGCATAGATCATATAGGTGGCACGGCGGCGCTGCACTACTTTGCCCGCCCCGAGTTGCCTTTGCACTCGCGTCCGCTGTTTGTACCTGGGGGGCAGCCCGCGCATGTAGAGATTTTGTACGCCTATGCGGGCTGGCAAGGCGAAGGCTACGACCAAGCCGCCCAGCGCGCTGACGGGCTGGTCATCGCTGCGCTGGGTACGGGCAACCTGCCTGCTGAGCTGCTACCCCTCATCACCCAAACCTGCGCTCAGGGCAAGCCAGTGGTGATTGCTACCCGCACCCACGCGGGGCCAGTGCTGCCGCTTTACGGCTACGCGGGCGGGGGCGCGACCTTGCAGCGGGCAGGCGCTATCCCCGCGAGTTTCCTCAACGCGCACAAGGCCCGCTTGCTGTTGCTGGTACTGCTGAGCATGGGCCTAAGCCAACCGGAGATTGAGGCCGTCTTTGCAGATGGACATTTTTAGCAGAGGGTCACGGGCAATAGCTCTACATGAAACAGAGCTGGGCAACCCATCAAACGGTCAAACCGCTGTTTAATATGTGCTGCGCCCCGTTCCAGTACAATTAGGCCATTATAATCAGTGCTGTCCCGACTGCACCAGAATTTAGCGCAATCCGTATGAGTGAAAGCGCTAAGGCATTGACATATTCCATCGATTTACTCTTTGCTTAATTCTCATTTGTATTCTTTGCAGGGCTTTTTCTGCCTTATTCTTTCTCTTTTGTGCAGTGGCCTAAAGCGGATTGCTGAGCAATAAATAGGTTATGTCAGCTTCACCTGACACATCTTTTATATATGTTGTGTCATACTTAGCCATGTCCTCCCCTTCTTTTTCTGGTGAGCTTCTGGAACAGCAAAAAGCTGAGCAGTATGGCGATAAACTCGGTCGTTCATTGGGGCTGCTTTATATATCGGCGTATATTTTGGCAGTGCTCGGCTTGATCGGCAGCGTGGTCGCTATTACCTTCATCAATATCAATATCCCTTGGCTTGGTATTTGGGGCTTTATGGGGTCAGCGCTGGGCCTTTTGCTGACTATGGCAATGGTAGCCGTGCAACTGCGGGCGCTGAGGGCCCTGCAAGAAGCCGTGAGCACGGTGACCGGTTACGTAGGCACAGGCCGCAAGTTCGAGGCCGCTAAGGTCACTACGCTGCTCAAGTGGCTCACGGTGGGGCAGTGGCTCTTAGTTATCAGCGGCTTACTCAACCTTGTTGTGTTATTGGGCAGCAGTATGCTCAGCGGCATCCTGCGTTTAGTGGATGACAATGCAGGCCGACTGGGTACGGCGCTGAGCCTGGTGATGGGGATTCCCAGCTTTGTGATAGATGTAGTGCTACTCGCAATGTGCTGGTTATTTTTGGCAGTCATCAAGAAATTTTTAGGGGTGGTGATGCGCCGCGTCAGTGGAGAAGGCGTGCCCGTGTTACCCAGCGCCCAGACACTCAGCGGCTGGCTTATGTTTGCGCTGGTGTTGCTGGTGCTGAGTGCACTGATTTCCATTCCGGGTGTGGCCCTGGCGTTTTTGGCCGCTAGGAGCAGCGCTGGTGACTCTGCCCCAATGGGCCTTTTCTCTCTGGTTCTGGCCATTCCACTGTTGCTGGCTGTTCTTGTCCTCATTTGGCAAATAATGATGGTGGTCTGGGCGCGGCGCTTTGTGCAGGCTACAGCTAGCGCACTCGATGCACCCCTGCTCGCCACCAAGCTGGGCGGTGACCCCTGGGAAAACGCCGTTGTAGAAGAGCAGGTGATTCGCTAGCTGATACGGATTCCGATTGATTTGGCGTACTTCCGAATCAATCCGAGCGGATGC
>JAGLBF010000003.1 GCA_018260375.1 Deinococcus sp. | reverse complement strand
TTCCACCACAGTCGGAAAAGCGCCGCCTGCGGCTCCATACCGCACAGTCCGTATTAAGTTAATCCGAGGCTTGGCCAAATCCAATAGACTTTATAGAGATAGGAAGAACCGGAAATATTACAATTATATTAATTAGATTTAGGATTTTGCCTAAAAGTAACAGAGAATTTTATAAATCTTTTTTAAGAGATGGCGACTTCTTTTATATTAAAGACGCATTAGAGCTAAGTAGAAAACATTCATTGGGTTCAGCATAAGGTAAAGCTACTCCTCCCGTGCCACATGAAACACTTTCGCCGCCGTTTTGTAGCCCAGCGCCGCGCCCTTTGGCAACAAATACGCATGTTCCCGCGCAGTCTTGATTTCGCCGTAAAACAGTCCGTCGGTGACAATCAGCAGCGGCTGCTGGGGCAAAAGCTCGCCTTCTTCGGTTAGCCCCGCAATGAGGCGCAGGGCGGGGTCAAGGTTGGTGCCGCCGCCGCCGTGCAAAGTCACCTGTGCACCCGCGTGCCAAGGGGCCTCCCAGCCGTAGTCGCGCACCTGTGCGTCGCAGGCAAAAAGGCGAATGGCGTTGATGGCAAGCGCCGCAGCAGTGGCCCGAATCGCGCCCAGTGCGTCCTCTAGGTCATCGTTGGACATGGACGCGGAGGTGTCCACAATCACCAGCAGGTTATGCGCGTCGTCTTGGCGAATGCGGCGGCGGCCCGCTTTGGGTTCCTCACAGTGGCGAATGCGGCGCGAGAGCTTGGCATAAGTGCGCTCACGCTGCGGCGTAGGCGTAATTTCTTGCAGGTACTCGGCAAAGGCGGGCTTCCAAGGTACGGGGCGAGCGGCTCTGGCTCTCAGCGCCCGCTCCAGCCCCGCGCCAAAGTCGCCCCAGCTTGCGCCCTCCAGCGCGTTTGCCAGCTCCACGCCTTCGCGCACGCGGCCCAGCAACGCCGCGTCCCTATCAGCTTGCTCGGCGGCGGACAGTTCGCCCTCGGTCAGAATGCTGGACACTAGCCCGCGCATGGTTTCCAGCTTGCGAAGTTCTTTTTTGGGCCATTCCAGCAGCCGCAAATAAATCGCCTCTACACTGGGCAACTGCTCCAGTTCGGGGAAATGTTCCACCCAGTCGGGCATTTCGGGCAAGATGTCTTGTAGCCAGCCCGTCAGCAAAATGTCGCTGGCCTTGTCCCACAAAAAGGGGTCTTTGCCGCCTGCCCGCTCGTGGTGGCCCAGCGCGATTTTCAGCAGCATCAGCGGGTAAATGTAGTCCAAATCCCAGCCGCTCACGCTGCCTTTGTTGAGGTACAAAACCCGCTCGTAGGGGTCAATTGCGGCGCGGTGAATGCTGAGGCGCATGGCACTGGCACGGTCAAGATTCAGCGTGAATTCGCTCATCAGCGGGCGCAGATACGGCATGGCGCGGGCGGTGCGCTGCCAGTATTCAAAGTACATGCCCTCGCGCTTCTGGCCTTCCTCGGTCACGGCGAGGCGGGTATCCAGTTCGCTGGCAAACGCTGCCAGACTGCTGCCGCCCTGCGCCGCTTCACGCTTTTGCCCTTGCTGCATGGCTTTGGCTTTTGCCTGGGCACGTTCCTGCGTTGCCGCTTCCAGCTTGCCCGCAATGTTGTTGAGCAAAAGCTCTCGCTCCTGCCGCCGTATTTTTTCCTGCGCCTCAATGTAGGCGGGGTGTTCCCAAATCCAGTTGACCCACTTTACATCTGGATGGTCATTTTTACGGTGCAGCAGCGAGGCTTCAATAATTCGGCCCCACTTCTTGAATACTTCGTCTTCGGGTGGAATGAGGCCCGTAAAGTCAATCAGCGGGCCGAGGGGGAGGAGCTCTTGCATTTCATCAGGCCGAGCATAAAAGTATTCTGCCGTGGATAGGAAAGAATCTTGCCACCCAAAGGGATTCCAAGTTTCTAAGAATTTTTCGGGCGGGTATTCAGTTTCCAGAGCATGACCAGCCAACAAGAGGCCGTCCCAATCGCTTTCAAAGAGGTTGGCAAGCATAGCCGCACTGATGGCAAGGCTCACCTTTTTTAATTCCTGTCGCTGCTCTAGCGCGTCTTTAAGGCCCGCCCAAGCCTTTAATTTGGAAAAATGTTTGAAGGTAGGCAAGATTTTCTGTGTTTTAGCAGAGTCTTTTTGAAATTCTCGCACTACGGCAGAAAAAATGCTGTGTACGAGTTTGGTCAGCGGGTTGGAATTGCGCAAAATAACAGGCTCAAGCCCCGTGCCAAAGCGGACTTGGGGCTGCATTCCAACTTCAGCAATGGCTCTTAACTGAGGCAAATGTGGCAGTTGCCCCGTAAAAAACTCCGTTAGCGTCTGCGGTTTTGGTGGCAGTGGTTCCCAGCCCGTTGTGTTTTGAATTTTCATGTAAACACCCTTGATATTCACGCTCAATTCCCCAAATTCCCAGCGCGTTCGCTATATCTTTCCAACCACCACGCGGGAATGTGCTCAGAGTTCAGCACCATGTAGGCCAGTTCGGGGTTTTCCTGCGCGGTCAGCGTGACTAGGTTCATGGCCTGCGCCGAAAACTGGGCCGCCTCGCCCCGCAGATTTTCCTCTAGGGCAGGTAGCTCGTGCTCCAGCTTGGTCTTGAGCACGTTCAGGATGTACACGGCCTGCGTCTGGTCGTGCAGCGGCAACTTGGCAACGCCGCCGAGAATGTCGCGCAGTGACACGCCCGTCGCCTTGTTGCGTACCCACGTCCCCAGTTCCTCCGCGTCACGGTGCCACACGGCTCCAGCGGCAATGCGGCTAATCTGCCCCGCCAGCGCTTCGCGATCCTCGCGCGCTAGCCCGTCGCCCGTGTTATCAAAAGGGTCGGCGGAAATTCCGAAGGCATACAGGGCGCGGGAGGCATTTTCCCAACTGCGCGGGTTGGTAGAGAGCTTGTCGTCGCCGCGTGACTCGCCAATCAGGGCCTTGAGACCGCGTTCCTCTATGTAGCCCGTGACCAGTGGGTGAATGCCGCTTGCGTAGGCCCAACTCAGCCACGATTTGGCGCTTTCCAGCCGCAGCTCGGCGTGAAACATGCGTGTCATCAGCGGGGCGGGCAGCGGGCGGGCCACCGAGTTGCTGTCAATCGGGTTGCCCGTGCTCATAATCACCGAGCCAGCGGGCAGGGTGTAATGCCCCACGCGGCGGTCAAGTATCAGCGAAAAAAAGGCCCGCATAACGTCCTGCTCGGCGGCGTTCACCTCGTCTATCAGGATGAATTTGGGCCGCCCATCAGCAAGGTAAGCAGGCGGACACAGCACGGTGGTGTGTTCAGGCGTGATAAACGGCACGGCGAGGTCTTCGGGACTCATCTGCGAGCCGAGCATAATCACGAGGTCATCTTCCATGCCCAGCAGTGCCGCCAGTTGCCGCGCAATGCTGGTTTTGCCAATGCCCGGCACGCCCCAGAGCATCACAGTGGTACTCAGCCCCAGATTCACAATCAGGTCGGCGGCTTGCTGGTGGTTGACTTTGGGAATGTGGGTGGTCTGCATTGATTTTTAGTGTGACATAGGGCGGAGACATTGGGTATGCGCTAAGTGGCTTAGGGGCTGAGTAGGTTACTCACGCCAGAATTTGGCAATGTTGTACCCGCCGGAAGCGTCCATCAGTCCTCTTGTCAGATTCTGAAAGGAAGCAAGCAGAGAGCACATGGCCACCGGTGGCATCGTAGCTGACTTCAATCACCTGGCAGGAGTCTGGCCGCGCCGCTTCCGCGATACTCTTTTCAATGTCGCTGAACAGGTTTTCCATCGTTGCACCTTTGCCGACCACCTGACCGCCGCGCACCTTCACGGTTGATCAGGCCGTCAGCGCGACCAGCGGCAGGCAGGCGCGTTTCATAACGGCAAGCCCAGCATTTTCCACAACCTACAACCCACGTCCCACAGCCTCCCCAAGCAGTTCCGCCGCTGTCACCCCTTCTCCCACGGCCCAGCCCAGGCTCCGCGCCAGTTGCGCCAGAACGCGCTCAGGCTGTTCGCCGCTTTCACGCAGGGCCGCCACGCTGGGCGCACCGCCGCGTTTGGCGAGGCGCTCACCCGCGTAGTCGGTCATCAGGGGCACGTGATAGTAGCGGGGCGTGGAGTAACCTAATGCTCGCTGCAAGGCCACCTGGCGCGGTGTGGCTGGTAATAGGTCAGCGCCGCGCACGATGTCGGTGATCGTCATCAGCGCGTCATCAACCACCACCGCCAGGTGATAGGCGTACACACCGTCACTGCGCCGCAGCACAATATCGCCCACGTCACGCGGCAGGTTATGACAAATGCTTTGGCCTGTGCCGCTGTCTGTCATGCAAACCTCCCCGTCAGGTACGCGCCAGCGCAGGGCAGCGGGGCGCTCTGGGTGAGCTTGAACACGGCGACAGGTGCCTGGATACACCGCCTCCGTGCCGTGTGGGGCGCTGGCGCTGTCTGTTACGGCGGCCAACAATTCTTTGCGGCTACAGGTGCAGGGATAAGTATCTAGCCGTGCAAGGGCTTGTTCGTAGTGGTGAAGGCGCGACGACTGCTGGTATTCCTCATCCCAGTCAAGGCCCAACCACAGCAGGTCTTGCTTGATGAGATCGGTCGCCCAGGGCCTGACACGCCCCGTATCCAGGTCTTCGATGCGGAGGATGTGCGTGCCGCCCTGGGCGCGGCTGTGCAACCAGGCCAGCAGCGCGGTGCGGGCGTTGCCCAGGTGCATGGCACCGGTGGGGCTGGGGGCGTACCGTCCGCGCATGGTGGTCTGGTGGTGGATGATGGCCTCTTGCTTCATTGTTGTGGCTACGCCCGCTGGCTCTCTTTCACTGCATTGTGACACCGCGTTGTGACCAAGGTTCAAATCTGGGGCTCAACTCTGAGGTTCAAACAGAACCCGTATGATACGGACTGCCGCTCCATTCCACCACAGTCGGAAAAGCGCCGCCTGCGGCTCCATACCGCGCAGTCCGTATGCTGTTCCCACTCGCATCCGCCCTGATTGATTCGGAAGTACGCCAAATCAATCGGAATCCGTATTATACCTTATTATTAAACCATGATTCGCGCCCTGCTCCTTGACCGAGACGACACGATTAGCATATCCGACCCCACGGTCTACGTTGAGGCGGCCAGGTGGTTGGTGCAGCGCTATCAGCAAGATCCAGAAGAAGTGCTGCGCGTCATGCAGCGCCACTGGGCTGATCATTTCGGCACCTGGTGGGATTTGCGTACCCTGGAAGATGAGCGGGCCTTTTGGCAACATTACAGCGAGGGGCTAGCGGAGCGGCTAGGCCTTGACCCGCAGGCGGGCGAGGAGCTGATGGCGCGGTATCCCTACACCGCTTTTCTCAAGCCTGTGCCTGGGCTGCGCGATTTGCTAATCAGCTTGCGAGCGCGCGGTCTCAAGATTGGTATTCTCAGCAATACGCTGCCCAACATCATGCCTTCGCTCGAAGCCCTGGGCATCGCTGACCTGGTTGACACGGCGCTGAGTAGTTGCGCCCTGGGCGTGCATAAGCCCGCGCCTGAGGTTTTTGTCCTGGCAGCGGCGCAACTGGGCTTGCCCCACCAAGATATTTTGTTTATTGACGACAAACAGGAGAATGTAGACGCCGCCCGCAGCGTTGGTATGGTGGCCCACCGCATCAATCTTCACCAGCGCGAAGAAGGAACGCTGCATGAGATTGGGGAAGTGCTTGACTATCTGGATATTCAACCACCAACATCTGCTCATGTACATTGACGCACACCTTGACCTGGCTTTTAATGCCCAGCTAGGCCGCGACCTGACCCTGAGCCTCAGTGAATTGCGCGCGCACGACCCTGTGGCAGGCCAGCGGGCCGCTGTGACCTTTGATGAAATCCGCCGGGCGGGGGTGGGCCTGTGCTTTGGCACGCTCTTTGCCCTGCCGCAAACGGACGCGCATGCAGGCTACACCACCTGGCAAGAGGCCAGAGCGCAGGCGCAAGCGCAGCTTGAGCAGTACCAGCGCTGGCAAGACGCGGGGCATATTCGGCTGCTGACTACCGGAGAGGAGGTGCAGCGCCACGCGGCAGAATACAGCGCCGAGGCGCCGCTGGGCGTAGTGCTGCTGATAGAAGGAGCCGACCCGCTGCGCGACGTGGATGACCTGCCGTACTGGTACGCGGCGGGGGTGCGTGCCATTGGCCTCGCTTGGGGGCAAACGCGCTATGCGGGCGGAACAGACGCGCCTGGGCCGCTGAGCGACAGGGGCCGCGACTTACTGGCTGGTATGCGCGATTTGGGGGTGATACAGGACATGTCGCACCTGGACGAAGAGGCGTTTTTTGAGGCCGCCGAGTTGCAGCCCCGCATCATGGCCTCACACAGCAACAGCCGCACGTTTGTGCCGACCAACCGGCAACTCAGTGACGACATGGCCCGCACCGTTGCCGCGCAGGGCGGGGTTATTGGGCTGGTGCTGCTCAGCAAGTTCCTGTGGCCCCGAGCTGAATTCGAGCGCGCACCCCTGAGCGAAGTCACGCGCCACGCCGAGCACTTTGCCAAGCTGGTAGGCGAGCAACATGTGGGCTTAGGCAGCGACCTAGACGGCGGCTTTGGTGTTGAAAAAATGCCTCTAGGCCTAGAGCGCTACGCCGATATTGCCCAGCTTGAGCTGGGACAAGCGGTGATGGGCGGCAACTGGCTGCGGTTTTTGTCGGCGCTCCCTTAAGATTCTTGGCTAGATACTTGGTTATACGGACTGCCGCTAAATTCCACCACAGTCGGAAAAGCGCCGCCTGCGGTTCCATACCGCGCAGTCCGTATGCTGTTCCCACTCGCATCCGCCCTGATTGATTCGGAAGTACGCCAAATCAATCGGAATCTGTATTAGGGGCCAATACGGATTATTTTAGGGTAGCTGCCACTAAAATCTGTTCATTGTTCGGCCCTTCAAAGCCTGCAGTAAAGGCGTTTATAGCGATGAGCACGCGGTTTCCCTTCACGTCTACCCGCGAGAGTGAGTAGCCCACGGCACACTGATAGTTGCCCGCCGCCAGCTTTTGCCCGCCGACATACAGCGCGTAACTTTGCGGCCTCCAGAAGACCCAGGCGGGACATTTTTCGCCGCTGGGAGACGCTTGAATGACGATAGGTACAGGCTTAGCCCATAGGTTTACATTCACCTGAGTTTTGCCCCACATGACAGCGGGCACAAGGTCGGGCGCGGGCAACTGGTAACGCGGCTTGGACGGTGTTGCGGTGGTGAACCCAAAGCGCTGCTGCACCGTTGCCGAGTAGACTTTGAACCATTTTTCGCGCAACTGCGTCACATCACCTTCATGCTCAGGGTGCTGCGCCGCGTGCCAGAGCGTTTTGCCCGTGCGGGTATCCAGCACCGTAAATTCCACGAAGGGATAGCCCGAGCCGTCGTGTTGGCCCTCATCTACCGCCAAAACTGCGGAGCTATTGGGCCAAAAAATGACCTGACTGAGCCTGTGAATGTCACCTGCATAAGCCATACTGAGTGCCAAAGCAGGCAGAACAAAGTGCCATTTCAAGACCATAAAGCTTAGTTTAACGTGAAGCTATGAGTCCCGTGTCCACTGAAGCCGTGCGGGCATGGAGACAATCAAGCGGGCAAACCAGTTGCGCCAGTTGGGACGGACTTTGTTCTGTTTTGCGGCGCGGTACTGCTCAGCCTGCGCGTGTAACTGCGCTAAGTGCTGACGGGCGTGTTGTTCTTTATGGTACTCATTCATACATAACCCTCAGTAGAAACCATGAATGAATTGGCTTCCTTTGAGGGTTATTGTGCGCGCGCAGTGAGTCAAAGCGCGTCTGCAAAGTGATGTAGTACAGGCTAAGTCAAGT
The DNA here is from genome assembly GCA_018260375.1 of Deinococcus sp. Lineage (GTDB taxonomy): Bacteria > Deinococcota > Deinococci > Deinococcales > Deinococcaceae > Deinococcus. Next base: position 35,186 of record JAGLBF010000003.1, on the reverse strand, counting down.
GGCTTATTACCCCCTACGCACCACTTGCCGCATCTAGCCCGAACGCCGTATGAACGGCCCGTGTTGCCGTGTCCACGTCACTTTCTTCAATAGCAACGCTGATATTCAGCTCACTTGACCCCTGCGAAATCATCAAAATATTCACATCTGCCTGAGCCAGTGCGCCAAACAGCTTGGCAGACACGCCCTTGGTGCCGTACATGCCTGAGCCGACAATGGCGAGCACCGCCACGCCGCGCTGCACCTCCAACTGCAGGCCTTGGGCGCTTAGGCGGGTGCTGAGGGCCTGGGTGGTGCGCTCCTCATGCCCGCCGGGGATAACCAGCGACACATTGCTCATGCTGGATGACTGCGAGACCATCAGCAGGGTGATGCTTTCACGCGCCAGCGCCCCGAAGATTTCAGCGACCACATCAGGCGCGCCCAGTATCCCCGCACCCGCTACGTTGATGATACTGGCGTTTTTGATGGCCGTCACGGCTTTGACGGGCCTGCTGTCGTCGCGCTCCGGCTCAGCAGTAACCAGCGTGCCGGCAAAGTCGGGGTCAGCGGCACTCTTGACCCTTAACGGAATGCCCGCTTGCTGAAGCGGCGTGACCGCCAGCGGATGCAGCACTTTGGCCCCGAAATAGGCTAGTTCCATCACCTCACCGTAGCTGAGTTGGGCGATATTTTGCGCCGCTGGTACGCTGCGGGGGTCAGCAGTCATTACGCCGTCTACGTCTTTCCAGGCCCACACTTCGTCAGCACCCAGCGCCGCGCCGATAATCGTTGCCGAAAAGTCGGTGCCGCCGCGCCCCAGCGTGGTGATGGCTCCCTGTTCTGTTTCGCCCATAAAGCCCGACACTACGGGAGTAATACCCGCACTCAGCAGCCCGCCCAGGCGGTCGCGGATGCGCTCGGCGCTGGTGGACAGCGGCTTGGCATTGCCAAAGTGATTGTCGGTGATGATCCCCGCCTGACCGCCCATCAGGTGGTGGGCCTTAAAGCCTTGCTGAGTGAGGGCCACCGACATCAGCGGAGCCGAGAGGCGTTCGCCAAAGGCCACAATCAGGTCGCGGCTGCGCGGGGTCAGTTCGCGCAACAAGTACACCCCGTACACCGCCTGGCGCAGGGTTTCGTGGAGCTCGCGCAGCTCGCGAACCTCGGCACTGTCGGGCGCGGCACCCAGTTCTTGCGCCGCCGTAAAGTGACGGGTACGCATGGCGGCAATGGCGTCATTGGCCCCCGCAATGTCGCCCCTTTCAGCCGCGTCGGCAATGCTGAGCAGCTGATTGGTCACGCCACTCATGGCAGAGACCACCACCACCACCTGAGCGCCCTGCGTCAGACTACGCCCTACCAGGCTTCCGGAGTGCCGAATCGCCCGCGAGTCGCCCATGTTGGTGCCGCCAAATTTCATAACCAGAAGTTGTTGCTGAGTATCGGACATAGTTCCCAGTGTACGGGAAGACAGCATAGGCAGAGCGGGGCACTGTTCAGGGTTAAGCTTAAAGGCCCTGGGCTTCGAGTGCCGCCTCATAGCGCCTCATCAGGCCATCTGCGCCCAAAATATCCTCTAGGGCCATCATCAGGGCGCGGTAGGGCGCGGGGCGGGCTGATTCGCCCATCAGCCCCAGCCGCCAGATAACCCCCGCTGTGGGGCCTAGCCCGCCTGTCACGCTGATTTCGCGTTTGCGCAGTTCGGCGCGCACGCCCGCGTCATCAAAGCCTTCGGGGAGGCGCAGCGCCAGTACGGTAGGCAGGCGGTCTTGTTCGCGTTTCACGTAGTGGCTAAAGCCTAGAGGCGCCAGCGAGGTGACAATAGCGCGGCCCATCTGGCGCACCCGCTGCTGGCGGTTGGGTAAGCCTTCCTCAAGCGCGGCGCGCAAGGCGGCTTCAAAGGCAAAGTGCAAGTTGACCGGTATGGTGTGGTGGTAGGTGTGCTCTATCCAGTAGTCACGCAGGCCCTCAAAGTCGCAGTACCATAGCGGTGTGGGCGTTTTTCGAGCGGCGTAGCGGGCAAAGGCACGCTCGCTCACCGCGATCGGGGCCAGCCCGGGAGGGGCCGAGAGGCACTTTTGCGCGCCCGTATAGGCGTAGTCCACTTCCCAGTCTTGCATGTAAAAAGGCTCCATGCCTGCTGTCGTCACCGCGTCTACAGTCAGCAGCGCTCCACTGTGGCGGACGATTTCGGCAATTTCGGGGACGGGGTTGAGCACGCCCGTGCTGGTTTCACCGTGGACGACCGCTACCATCTGCACGCCGTCTAGGTGCGCGGCTACGTCAGCCGGGTTAATCGCCTCACCCAGTGGCGCGGTGACCAGGCGCACATTGGCTCCGTAACGCGCCGCCATCTCGGCCATGCGCCGCCCGAATGAGCCGTTGGTACACACCAGAATGTCGTCGCCCTTTTCTACGAGATTGGCAAACCCCGCTTCCATACCCAAGCTGCCTGTGCCGGCCAGCAGCGCAGTAAAGGCTTCTGGCTCGGTGCCGTACATCACCCGCAGGTCGTGCTGTATAGCGCTGTTCATCTTAAAGACTTCGGGATCCATATGGCCCAGCATCACCCGGGTAAGCGCCTTCATCGCCTCAGGATGAATCGGCGTGGGGCCAGGGGTGAGCAGCACATGCTCAAGTGCACTGGTGGCGGGGAGGTCAGCAGACTGTTCACGCAACGTCATAGGGCAAGTATAGAACAGACATTCTAAAAATTGCCAAATATTGTGAATATACAGATACTCGCGCAACAAAATTGCGCGGGGCTGGGCAAACCAAAGGCTTTTGCCTAAGCTCAAGGCCTTACTCGATCGCTACGTCTTTAAAGCCCCTGCCTTTATTTAAATCCCCGCCACTTCCCGCACCTGGCGGGCAATTTCACCTTCCTCGTTGGCAGGTATCACATAGGCAGGCAGGCTGTTTGCCGTGGTGATGCGCCGCTCTTGCCCGCGTACATTGTTGGCTTCTTCGTCAAGTACCAGGCCAAAAAAGTGCAGGCCCGCTATAACCTGGGCGCGCACTACAGCGTCATTTTCTCCGATGCCGCCTGTAAAGACCAGTGCATCAAGCCCGCCCAGGGCCGCCGTATAAGCGCCGACGTATTTGATCAAGCGGTACACCATCACGTCAAGAGCAAGCTGCGCCTCAGGAGTACCTGCTGCGTGCAGGTCGCGCAGGTCATTGGACAGCCCCGACATTCCTTTGAGGCCGCTTTGCTTGTTGAGTATCGCATTGATGTTGTCTGGGCCGTACTTCTGGCTCAGCCACATCACCAGCCCCGCGTCAATGTCACCGCTGCGCGTGCCCATGACCAGGCCCTCTAGCGGGGTAAAACCCATGCTGGTATCCACAGAAACACCGTCCAGAATGGCGGCAGCACTCGCGCCGTTGCCCAGGTGCAGGGTGATGATGCGCTTGAGGGGGTGAGCGTGAAGTTCCTGCACACGGCGCGCCATATACGCGTGCGAGGTACCGTGTGCGCCGTAGCGCCGAAGTTCACCGTTATTTTCCTGATACAGCGCCTCGCTGATGGCATAGCGGTAGGCTCTGGGTGGCATGGTGGCGTGAAAAGCCGTGTCAAATACCGCCACGTGCGGCACACCTGGGCGCCTGCGCATGGAGGCGCGGATGCCCTCGAGCGCGGGTGGATTGTGCAGCGGAGCCAGAGCACACAGCCGCTCAATTTCGCCGATAACTTCAGGTGTGAGCAGTTTAGCCTCCTTATAAAAGCCGCCGTGTACCACGCGGTGCCCCACCCCCACGACCGTCACGTCAGCGGGAAGACTATCGAGCACCCCGTCTATGGCGCTGGCATAGTCACTACTGGCATGGTCGCCTACCGCGCTGCCCGCCTCGATGCGCTCGATCAGCCCGTGCGCCCGTACCTGCCCTGTAAAATCAAGTAACTGATATTTCAGGCTGCTGGAGCCAGAATTGAGAACCAAAATGCCCTGGGCTGTGGGGTTGGAGGTCATGAGGGAAGTATAGAGTGAGGAGCGTCAGGAGAAGAGGGGGGCGGCAGGCCAGTAAACCTTGCGCTATCGTCGCCCGCGCCACAGGTGCACGGCGCTCCTTCTTGCTACACTCTGCCCCATGCAGCTTGAAGACCTGCCCGTATTGCCGAGAACGGCGGGCGTGTATATTTTTCGTAAAAGCGGCGTGCCTATCTATATTGGCAAAGCCAACAACTTACATAACCGCGTAGCGCAGCATTTTAAAGCGGGGGGCAAAAGTGGGCGCTTTACCCGTGAGGCTCAGGAACTAGAGTTTATCTCGGCGCGCAATGAGGTTGAAGCCCTCGTCTTAGAAGCCAACCTGATCAAGCAGCACCGCCCCTTTTACAACGTGCTGCTCAAGGATGACAAGCACTATCCCTTTTTAAAGCTCACCAACGAACCCTTTCCCATGCTGGTGGTTACGCGGCGGGTGATCAAAGACGGCGCGAGTTACTACGGCCCCTATCCTGACGCGTCGGCGGTGCGGCGGGTCAAAAACCTGATCGATACCATGTTCGTGCTGCGCAAAAATTCGGGCCTGCCTATGAAAAAAAAGCCCCGCCCTTGCCTCAATTTTCACATGGGCCGCTGCCTAGCGCCCTGCGTGGGGCAAGCTGATCCCGCGCAGTATGCCGACGTGGTGAGCGACGTGCAGGCGCTGCTCGAGGGCCGCGCCAGTGGGGTGATTGCCAAGTTAAAGGTGGAGATGAAGCGCCTGGCACAGCAGCAAGACTTTGAGCAGGCTGCCCGCGTGCGCGACCGCCTCAGCGCCGTTGAAAAACTTTTTGGACACGAACAGGCCGCCTTGCAAACCTCCATGAGTGACCTAGACTTTCTGGGCTTTGCCCAGGCAGGCGAGTATGCGATGGTGCAGCTCTTTCGCATGCGCGGCGGGCGCGTGGTGGGGCGCGACAAGCGCTTTTTGACGGGAGCCGCCGACAGCGAAAACGGCGAGATTATCGGGGCCTTTGTGCAGGATTACTACGCCCTTGCGACCCACGTCCCCCCGCTGATTTTGCTGCCCACCGACTATACCGACGCGCCGCTGTGGGTCAGTGTGCTCAGCGAGCGCAGCGGTCATAAGGTAGAGATGCGCGTACCCCTGCGCGGCGAAAAAACCGAGCTGATTGAGATGGCCCAGCGCAACGCCGCTACGGGCCTGGAATCCGAGTTGAGCCTTCTAGAGCGCCGAGGTGACCACCCTGCACTCGACGCGCTCAAGGACGTTTTAGCCCTCCCAGAACGGCCCTGGCGCATTGAGGGCTACGACAATTCCAACCTGTTTGGCAGTCATATCGTGTCGGGCATGGTGGTCTTTGAAGGCGGGCGGGTGCGCCGCAGTGAGCACCGACGCTTTAAGGTCACGGGCCTTGATCACCCCGACGATTACACCGCCATGCGCCAGACGATTTTCCGCAGGTTTACAGGCAGCCTCGCCGACAAGTTACCCCTGCCCGACTTGCTGCTGATCGACGGCGGGCGCGGTCAGGTGAACGCCGCGCTAGACGCACTCAAGGAAGCGGGTATTCATGTTCCTGTGGTGGGCCTCGCCAAGCGCGAAGAAATTCTGATATTGCCAGAGCGTCACGGCGCGCAGTGGTGGCTAGCAGCCGGCAGTGAAATCGGCATAAACCGCGAGCTGCTGCTACCCCGCACCCATCCTGCGCTGCGAATGCTGATTGGCGTGCGCGACGAAGTACACCACTACGCCATCAGCTACCACCGCAAACTGCGGGGCCAAGCTATGCTCAAAAGCGTATTCGCCGACTTACCAGGCATCGGCCCCAAGCGCCAAAATGCGCTGCTAGAGCACTTTTCTAGTTTGGAAGATTTGGCAGCGGCTCCTCTGGAGGATATCGCCCGCGTGCCAGGCATGAACAAACAGGCCGCGCAAAGTGTAAAGGCCTTTTTGCAGGTCAGCAAAGAAGCAAAGTAGCAGCCCAGTCGCTGCTTTTCAGACTGTGGTGGAATGTAGCGCAGTCCGTATCAGGTATTCAAATCCTGCTGACGCAACGGCGTCAAAAACTGCACCGCCCCAGGCAGCACCCGTGCGGTAAAGGGCGTGGTTTCGGTGTGCAGCTCGCCGTCATATTGCAGCGGAAACGGATCAGCGGCCCTGACCATCACCTCGCGGGCTTGGTAGATGTCCATATTCTTGCCCAGCCCCCATTCGCTAAAGTTGAGCCTGGCGCGCACCGAGTCCAGCAGATTCGGCAGCAGATGCAGCAGGTTGCCAGCCTTGAGCACCACCACCGTCAGCTGGCCGTCACTGGGGCTGATGTCAGAGGCGATAGGCAGGCGGTAATTCGCCATGCCAAAGTTGGCTACCATCACCGTCACGGCTTCCTGGGTGATCACCCGGCCGTCTAGCGTCAACTGAAACTCACTGGATTTGGGTTGAAGCTGCTTGAGGACGCCTACCACATACGCCATCACCCCGAATTTGCCCTTCAGCTCTTCAGCGTCGCGTATCATCGCCGCGTCAGCACCTGCGCCCGCCAGAATAACAAAGCCGTGCTTTTGACGCCCCTCGCCCAGCACCTCTAACTCACCTATATCAAGCGTTAATGTCCGTCCCTTAGCCACAACAGCGGCTAGTTCGGCGGGTTTTTCCTCAAGCCGCAGGTTCTGGGCGATCAGGTTGGCGGTGCCTGCCGGATAGGCCAGCAGCGGCACCTGGCGGTATTTGAGGGCGTAGGCCGCTGAACTGACCGTTCCGTCACCGCCGGCCACCACCACCCCCTCAAAGCGCTCAGCGTCTGTGAGCAGGGTGGCGATACGTACACCTTCACCCAGCTCGCGGGCCGTCACCGTGCGGCCAAGCCGCTCAAGTTCTCTGATAAAACCTGGCAACTGCGACTGGCCTTTGCCAGAGCTTGGATTGTAAATAAGAAGGATGGGTTGGCTCATAGTGTGGTAGCAGTGGTGGGGGGGTAGCTATCCGGCCTGACAGACCATTAAACTACGTTTACGGAGGCACTGTTATGCAAAAAATTATACTCGGCTCTTTACTCTTGGTTGGTACACTGGCATCCTGTGCGCCGCGCACCAGCACTGTAGCAGGTGTTACCCAGACTCCCTTGCTTATTAAAGTCTCTGAAAGCAGCGCACGCGGTAGTGATGTAACGGTGCAGGGCCGTTATCTGGGTGGCCCTTCCACAGGCCACATTCGTCTGGGTGCCGATGCAGACCATAACGGCGGCTACCTGATTCCTGACAGCGCTGTCAAAACCTGGACAGACACCCAGATTGTCTTTACTGTCCCCGCCAATGCCCCTGTTGGCGGAAGCTGGATGTTTATTGAGGTCGCTGGTATGCCCAGCACAGGCCTGCCCTTTAGCGTTGCCCAGTAAACTGTAACCCGGTAAGCTGTAACCTAGTAAACTGTCGCCCAGTAAGGTGGCTTGAGTAGACCCTCTCCCCTTTTTATTCACCGCTGGCCCCACCCCTTGGTGCTGGCGGTTTTTTGTTGCGCGGCTGAGCCCTTTTGGCTGCGCGGCTGAGCCCCGTGCGCCCGGCAATCCTTCAGTGGCTCACCCCCTGGTCACACAGACTCTCTCTAGCCACGCAGCCCTGGCTACACAGTCTCTAGCCACACAGACCCTGAGGCACTTTTTTTGGCTATCATCGCGTATGTCTGTAAAACGCCCCAAAGGAACACAAGATTTTTTACCTGCTGGTAGCCCAGGATTTTCGCCCGAATTTGGCGCCAGCAACCTGAACTTTTTGACCGCTACGGCCCAGCAGGTGCTGGAGCGGGCAGGTGCCAAGCTGATATTCACCCCGGTCTTTGAGGAAGCCGAACTGGTCAAGCGCGGCGTGGGGGACAGCACCGATATTGTCCGCAAGGAGCAGTTTACGGTGTCTCATCACGGTGATCACGGCGGCTATATTTTGCGACCAGAGGGAACAGCGTCGTTGATGCGTGCCTATATGGAAAACGGCCTAAAGCAACTGCCTTTGCCGCTGAAACTGTGGACACACGGGCCGATGTTCCGTGCTGAACGGCATCAAAAAGGCCGCTACCGCCAGTTTCATCAGCTTGACTACGAGATTATCGGCTCAGACGCGGCACTGGTTGACGCTGAAGCCATCGCCCTGATGTGGAACGTGATAGAGGCGCTGGGCCTCAAACATGCCCGTATCAAGCTCGGCTCTATCGGTGACGCCGCTGACCGTGAGCGCTACAACGCTTATCTGCGTGAACGGTTTACGCCGCTGTATGACCAGCTTTCGCCCGACTCGCAAGACCGCCTCACGCGCAACCCCATGCGCATTTTAGACAGCAAAGCGCCTGTAGACCAAGAACTTATAGCAGACATGAATATTCAGCCTATGCTGGATTTCCTGGGTGAAGAAGCTGCCGCGCATTTTGCCGAGGTGCAGCGCACTTTGCACGCCTGGGGTATTCCCTTTGACATTGATCCCACCATCGTGCGCGGGCTGGATTACTACCGCCGCACCGCCTGGGAACTGCACCACGAAGGTGTGGGCGCTAAGTCAGCGCTGGGCGGCGGCGGGCGCTATGATGGGCTGGCCCAGGCGCTCGGCGCCAAAGACCCCATACCAGGTATTGGCTGGGCGCTGGGTGTAGAGCGGCTGCTGATCGCCATGCAAGATGAGGGCCTCACCTTCCCTGCCCCGCCGCGCCCTGCCCTGTTTCTGGCGGCGCTGGACGCCGACCAACTGGCCGTTACTGCTGAGCTGGCGCTGGGCCTGCGTCACCTTGCCCAGGTAGAATTTGCCTACCGCCCGCTTAAAATGAAGCAGATCTTCAGCGAAGCTGAGCGTAGAAATGCCGTTTGGGTGGGCTTTCTAGGCAGTGATGAGGCCGCATCCCAGACGGTAAGCCTCAAGAACCTAGACACGGGCGAGCAGCGCGTCGTCGCGCAAGCAGCACTGGCAGATGTACTTTAAAGGTCTGACCGTACCAGTCAGGCCGGCTGAATGCATAGCGCACTCTCTTGTTGATCTTCCCTTATCCCAGCTCTCTCCCCAAGGACTTCCATGAAAAGAACCGCCTACATCTGCGACATTGCCTCTTACCTTGACCAAACCATCACCCTGCAAGGCTGGGTGAGCCGCCGCCGCGACCTGGGCGGACTGATTTTTATTGACCTGCGCGACCGATCAGGCACCGTGCAGGTGCAGATTGAACCCGGCAGTGCCGCCTTTGCCGAGGCTGACCGCATGCGCAGTGAGTACGTCGCCGAGTTTACCGGCCAGTTGCAGCAGCGCCCCGAAGGCCAGCGCAAAGAGGGTCTGGGGCAGTACGAACTGCTGGCGACAGCGGCCCGGGTGCTGTCTGCAGCCACTACGCCCCCTTTTGAGCTGAACAAGGGATCGGAGGTCGCAGAAGACATCCGCCTCAAGTACCGCTACCTTGACCTGCGCCGCCCCGAAATGTTTGAAAAGCTGTGGCTGCGCTCCAAAGTGTCGGCGGCCATGACCGCCTTTTTGGACGCTGAGGGCTTTGTCAACGTCGAAACGCCGATGCTCACCCGCTCTACCCCTGAAGGCGCGCGTGACTTTTTGGTGCCCAGCCGCCTCAATCCGGGCGAGTTTTACGCCCTGCCCCAAAGCCCCCAGCTGTTTAAGCAGTTGCTGATGATCGCCGGCTTTGACCGCTACTACCAGCTCGCCCGCTGCTTTCGCGACGAAGACCTGCGTGCCGACCGTCAGCCTGACTTTACCCAGCTGGATATGGAGATGAGCTTTGTCGACCAAGAGGACGTGCTTGACCTCAACGAGCGGCTTATGCGCCACATCTTTCGCACGGTGCTCAATGTGGAGTTGCCCCAGCCTTTTTCACGCCTGAGCTACGTTGAGGCGCTGGATAAGTATGGCTCTGACAAGCCCGACTTGCGCTTTGAGAGTGCATTTGTAGAGGTCAGCGACCTTTTTGCGGGCGGCGAATTTGCGGCGTTTAGCCAGGCCAAAACGGTCAAGGCGCTGGCAGCCGGCGAACTGACCCGCAAGCAGATTGACGAGCTTGAACGCGTCGCTAAGCAAAATGGCGCAGGTGGCCTGGCCTGGCTGCGCCGTGAGGGCGAGGGCTTTACCGGCGGCATCAGCAAGTTTGTAGGCAGCGTAGCGGCTGAGCTGATCGCACGCACGGGCGTTGCCGAAAAAGGCACTCTTCTCTTTGTTGCTGGCGAGTGGAAAAAGTCAGTCACGGCGCTGGGAGCGGTACGCCTGGCCCTGCGCGACCTCTTTGACTTGACAGCGGGCGGCCCGAAATTTCATATCTCCTGGGTGGTTGACTTCCCGCAGCTGGAATATGACGAAGAGCAGGCACGCTGGACCTACATGCACCACCCCTTTACCGCCCCTCACCCCGAAGACCTCGCCCTGTTTGGTACCGAGCGGCAGGGTGAAATCCGCGCCCAGGCCTACGATTTGGTGCTCAACGGCTTTGAGGTGGGCGGCGGCTCTATCCGCATCCATGACGCCGATGTGCAGACCAAAATGTTTGCCGCTCTTGGCTTTACTGAGGCTGAAGCCCGCGCCCAGTTCGGCTTTTTTCTAGACGCCCTCGCCAGTGGTACACCACCGCACGGCGGCGTGGCCTGGGGATTTGACCGGCTGATTATGGTGATGAGCGGTGCCAGCAGCATCCGCGAAGTCATCGCTTTCCCCAAAAATAACCGTGGCGCTGACCTGATGGCCCAGGCCCCCGCGCCCGTAGACGCCGCGCAACTGGCCGAGCTGGGCATACAAACGCTCAACTAGACTACAGAGTAACGGAGGAGGAGTGTGGCTCACAACAAAGGTGGAGGGCCGCGCTCCTTCATTTTTTAGGGCAAAAGTTTGTGAATTATAGTTTTAGTTACTTACTTGTGAATATATGTTTAAAGAGGCGTAACCCTGACCTGTGCGCCATCTTTTAAGCACGCCGCCGTCCAAACCCCTATACTCACCTGATGACCACACCACTTGACCGCCTGCGCCAGAGCATGAAGGGCGCGCAGCTTGACGCCGTGTGGGTGACGCAGCCTGAAAATGTGCGTTACCTCAGCCGCTTCTCCAGCCCCGAAGATGCCCGCGTACTTGTTACGCCTGAACACGCCACGCTGTACACCGACGCACGCTACACCGTGCAGGCACAGCAAGAATCCACCCTTCCTGTTCACATTGCACGCGGACTTGCCGTGTACGAGCATGCCCACGCGTCGCTCGTGGGGCTCAAGGTGGGCATAGAAGCCAATCACCTGTCTGTGGCAGCCTACCAAGATCTTCAAGCCGCCTGGCCCCAGAGCACCTTGCAGACCACACGCGGACTGATTGAGCCGCTGCGAATGGTCAAAATGCAAGATGAGCTAGCCGCCATACGCGCGGCCCAGGCTATCGCTGACGCGGCCTTTGCCCAGCTTTTGCCGCAGGTGGTAGCGGGGGTCAGTGAGGCGGCTTTGGCCGGCAAACTGGAGCAGGCCATGCGCGAACTTGGTGCTCAGGGCCCGGCCTTTGAAACCATCGTCGCTAGCGGTGAGCGCGGGGCTTTGCCACACGGACGCGCCACCGACAAGCTGTTGCAAGACGGCGAACTGGTGACCTTTGACTTTGGCGCACTCAAAGACGGCTACCATTCGGACATGACCCGCACGGTAGCCGTAGGGCCGCAGAGTGATGAGCATATCCGCCTTTACCGCGCCGTGCTAGAGGCCGAAGAAGCCGCCCTTGCCGCCGTCAAACCTGGCGTACGCGCCGCCGACCTTGACCAAATCAGCCGCAACACGCTGGAGCAGTACGGCCTGGCCGAGTATTTTGTTCACTCGCTGGGGCACGGTGTGGGCCTTAATATCCATGAAGGCCCGAGCCTCTACGCCCAGTCTGAGGACGTGCTGGAAGCGGGTATGGTCATTACTATTGAGCCCGGGGTGTATGTGCCAGGGCAGACCGGACTGCGTATCGAAGACCTGGTACTGGTGACAGAGACAGGTTATGAGGTGCTGTCCGCGAGTCCTAAGACGCGTCTGTAGGCGGTGGAGGCGCGGCGGTTATGGCCCTCTGCTGAGTAGGCAATAAGCTCAGCCCTAATGTCTGCTCAGCTCAGACGCGCTACAATGAAACGTATTTCTTTAGGAGGAATGTTATATGACAGAAGTCGCACTGCTTACCCTGGATACCCTCGCCAAATATCTGAAAGAACGTGAAGTTCAGCTTGATATGGAAGACAACAATGGTCAGCGCTTTATCCGCATGGGCTGGCGCTTTGAAATGGGCGACGCCGCCGTGCTGGTGTCGGTAAATGACGGCCCCCAGAACACCAGCCGCCTGGAAGTGACCTGTGTAACCCAAAAGCAGTACACCGCTCGCCGCATGGAAGTGATGCAGATCCTCAACGACCGCAACCGCGAGCGCGCCTTTGCCCGCAGCATTGACGCTGACGGCAACGTGTGGCTGGAGTACGTCGGCTTTTATCCTACCCTCACCGAAATGCCCCAAGAAACCTTTGACACGCTGTTCGGCGGCGTGCTGATGCACTTCCAAGACGACTACGCCTTCTTGGAAGGTGTGCAGATCACCCCTCCCCAGCCTCAGGCCTAAGCTCAGACGTTTAGGTATACCCCCCCCGATTGGGGGGGGGTTTTTTTTGGTAAAAAGTCCTGTAAAATAATACAATCAGCAAAACTATCTATTCTTATTGACAAGAGGCCAAAGATAACAATAATAGCGGGTTGCTGAGTGAGTTTATGAGATAAAATTATTTGTTAATTATTCCTAGGCGTGCTGGACGATACTTTTTCATAAAATTTGTCCACATCTTTTGCTAATATTTAATTTACCGGATTTTATACTGACATGTCTGGAGCACTCATCAGATAATTTGATTATGAATAAGAATGCACGTATAGCGGGCGCGAGCACTGTGGTTGTTGTTTTAACGGCCAGCATACTGGTGACCACCCTACTCCTTGTCAGTTCACAATTGGTACTTTCTAGCCGCATTGGAACGGCGACCCAAGGAACACTCCTCAATGCACAATATGCAGCAGAATCTGGCACGGCTCACGGAATATACCGCCTTGCCATGTTGCAAAAGAGCATTTTGCCCAACCAATTTGACTTTAAACTCAACGGTACGCCTATAACGGCGACAGATATTACCAGCTCGGTGGCAGATTTCTGTGATGGAGCAGGTTTTGGCAGTACGACCAGCGTGCCCAATGCCCAAGATTCTGTTACCAAAAGCGTAACCAATAATGCGACAACTGTAAGTATCTGCACCCCTCCTGCAACATCTACCAATGCGGCACGCTACAGTATTTTAAGCAAACTGGTTAAAGCGGACGGTTATGCGGCGATCCTTCAAGCTGATGGCCTTGATGCAGCAACGGCACAAGCGCAAGCCAATGCGTTGGTGACAGGTAACATAGGTTCGAGAAATGATTTTTGGGCTAAATACTTGTCGCCAGCTACACCAATTAAGCAAACAGGTGATGTTAATTATACATCTACTTTAAATGTGCGTAATCTAGAGGTAGATTTATTTTATAACGCCACCAGTAGTTCGCCTGTCTTGTACCGTTTTAAGTTTAAAGGCAACTTGAGCACTCAAGGCGAAAATACTACAGCGGGAAGTAAACGTGTAGTCGCTCCATCTACTAATGATGACAAAAATGGCATTTACTGGTTTGATATTAGCAACGTATCTTTAGGTGCTTATACCTTTGATTCTGCCTGTACGAAAGTTGGCTTTGCGTACTCAGGCAATAGTGATCCTCTTGCAGATATTCCAGGGGCAACGAATGCTAATGCACTGTGCCATACATTTGCTGGTACGCCGCCAAGTAAGGCAACGACTATGCCTGAAAGTGAAAAAACCAACCCTAAAGATAGCTCTACTGCTGCTATAAATTATAATGCTTTTGCTACACAATACCGTGGTGGATTTTATCCTGGAGAAGTTATTGATGGAGACGTATTTACCAATGAATTCCTTAGCTTCGCCAGAAACTCTGGTGTGGTTTTTAATGGAAGAGTTGCTAGTGCTGGCTGTGTACGCAACACTTTGGCAGGTACTACAAACACACCGGATACTTCTAGTTGCCCTACGCAAGTTTTAGATACCTATTTGCGGAATACAGGTTTAGCAGCTGGCGAGCTAGAAGAAGTCTTTGTAAATAGTGCCTCTAGCAAATTGGCTACTGGGGTAACACCTGATAATGCTTTGCTCAAGACTCTAGTTAAAGCTTGGAGCGGTAGTGGTATACAGTTCAATGGTGGTGATCCTCAGTTTGATTCATCCTATACACCAGTGCTTGATGATCCTGCTATATTAAAAGTAGGTCTGCCAACTGCACTTGCAAGTACCGGTATTAAATTGGACAAAAATTTGATTGCCCAGCGCAATGCTTCAAAAGGAATTACACTAGATTCTTCAGGAAATCCTGTGCAAACAACAGATTCAGCGGGCCACCCCTTAAAGGGTATAAATATTGAAGATATCATGGATGTCTTTTTCAAAAACAAGACTGGATTGATTAAGGATCAACGTGGTGGCCCTTTCCCAGATAGTTCATCAGCACTTGATGATGGTTATGGATATAATGTAAGAATGGATATACAGGCTGGTGATAGCTGGGATAACTGGGGGCGGCCTAATTCGGCAAGAGCGTATAATTCTACAACGGGTCGTTATTCTATTAGGGGCGATTATCAGTTTATAGAAATCAGTTCTACACCTAACCCAGGAAATTCAGTAAGACTTTACGCGAGTGGAACTCAGTATCCTGTTATTTTAAGGATAAAAGTCAATAATTGCACTGTGACCGAACCGTGTGGAGAGATGAAATATTCTAGCTATACTGGCCTACTTGGTCAAGACCAATTTGGGCCTACTGGCTTTGCTGGTGCAAAAGATCAAGAATGGAAACCTATCCCTTGGACAGCAGATGACAATTATAACCTTTCTGTACGCTTTAATGGCTCTATTTATGGTGACGGCAATATACAACTTCGCAATGCCGATTCACGGCAACAGGCTGGCCTAGCTGCAATGTCTGGAACTCCTGATAATTACTCTCCAGCCGTAGCATCCAATTTAGAATTAAATATAGGATCTAGCAAAAATATATATATTATTAGTGATTTGACTCTACAAAATCGTCCTATTAATCAAAGTGTTACAGATAAAAATCGCCTTAATCTATATTCGGGGCGTGACGTTAAAATTGCTGCATATTCTCTGTTTTATATAAATCGCCTAGATTCAATTCTAATATCACCAAATAGGACGAATGAATCTAACCTTACGCTTGATGCTAATTTCATAATACCAGATGGCCGCTTAACTCTACATACTTCCCTTACTGAGAATAATACCAATGGCGAAGGTACTGGTTTTATACCTGATATGAATTATATTAATCTGCTCGGCACTATAGTAAGTCGTTACAGTATGGATGTGGGACGATTTAAAGAATCTACACCCAACATTTTCATGGGTTATCGCCGCAAAATAACAGCTGACCCTCGTGGTAACGGTTTAAATCTTGCTAAAGATAAATTTACTGTTAGGGGGCATAGTTCGACCATGCTCACCTCAAATATGTTTCGCCAAGATAAGGTGCAGTGATTTATGGTAGCCAATTACCAAAAAGGTTTTACCCTACTGGAATTGTTAGTTGTTATATTTATAGTCATATTTCTCTCTATGATAGCTTATGGAAGTATGTGGAGAGACATTAGAAATTCTGATGTTAAGAATGCAGTAGCTCAACTAACAACTGATTTAAATATGGCAAGGTCTATTTCTCAGCAAAAAAGCCAAGATGCTAGCCTCACTTTCAATTCAAATTCTAATTATACTTTAAAGATACCAGGAATGCCAGCAATCACCAAAAACTTACCCGCAGGTGTTATTGCCACAATTTATACTACAAATGCAGACCCAAGTGGAACGACTGTGATTTATACAGCCCCCTATGCTGAAATAAATAGCAACACGGCATTTACAATTACACAACAACAAGCTGGGTTTCTAAAATTGCGCTTGGGGTTAGCAGGACTTACAGGAACGGTGGTTACAAATGCAATCGACTAATTCAGGCTTTACTCTTATAGAGGTACTCTTTAGTATAGCTATATTTGCTATTTTTATGTCTATCGGTCTTGTCACTTTTGTCAAAAATGTTCAAGCAAACGGCAGAAATACTGATAGAGTTAATAGTAATATAACCACTCAGCAATTGGTTGAATCTATAAAAAGCAAATGGAGCAATCCTAGTGATTATAATCGCAATTGTATTACGGATTTAACTCTGCCTGCTGATTCCACTCTAAAATCTCAGCCAATGCAAGCTATGATTGGCTCTGCAGGAGTGGCACCTGTTCAAGGAAGTGTACAGGTGCCTGTACCAGCCTGCTCTAAAACTATGATAGCTGATACAACAATACCTATTATGCGCCGTGTAAATTTAACTGTCTCTACAGGTGGTCAGAAAAGTAATATTATTTTTGATGTCTTAAATCCCGGAGTCAAATAATGAAGAACTCATTCTCTAAAAATCATACTGAAGCTGGATTTACTTTGGTAGAAATGCTAGTAGCTATGGCTATTGGTATTATATTGCTAGGTTTGGTGACTCAATTCATAATTAGTAACGCCATCTTTTCTAACAGGGTTAACTTGACTGCAATTAGCCAGCAGCAACTTACAGCCGCACAGCAGATTATTAGTTCTCGCCTACGGGAAGCTACATATGTCTTTCCTAATGATACAGTTATTAAATTGCCCAATGTAGCTAAAAATCAAAACTTATCTTCAAGCGCGCAAACGACATTAGGCTCTACAGCTACACCAATGCTAGCGATGATATTGCCTCCTAAATTACCTGGTGCTGCTTGTACATCTACAGGTACAGATGGTTGTGTTCGCTTTTATGCCTATTATCCCATGTTACGTTCTAAGTGGATAACAATAACCAATACATCACCGCTAGATGCGGATTTCCCAGGAGCTAATTACCTTAATAATGATAATTGGATTCTTCTAGAATATCGAGCTTTTTATAGTTCACCACCTGACTTTGATTCTAAAGCATCGATTGCTTCTGCTTGTGTAGCAGATAGCACGGTAAGTGCCAGTGCCTCGCATACTTGTCTTAATAATGCAGCACCCACAATATCTGCTGCCGCTGATGTTTCTGCCATTACTACAGGCACAGCGCGACTTGTAGCAGATAATCTCGCACCTTCAACGGCAACGACACCCCTGTTTACTCTTAATAACTCTCAATCCCTTATACCTACAGCGTTACCTAATCAGTCTGGCTATGGTTATCTCGATACGGGAGGCAATCTTTATGTTCCCCCTTATGTAGGAAATGTTACTATCCAATTAGCCGCCCAAAATAATCCTGGGGGTAGAGTACCAGTTACAGGTTCATATGTTCTTACAGTTACGCCGTCTAACTTAGGGAAGATGCTTTGTACTTCTAACCAGCCTACCTGTAGCCTTCAGTGAGTACTTGCCCGTATTAAATTCGAATAATATTAGGCCCTTGTTCTCACTGATGAACAAGGGCTTTGGATTTATCAGGGGGTCATGCGCGTGAGCATGCGCGGAAAGGGAATAGCTTCGCGGATGTGGTCAATGCCCGTCACCCAGGCCACAAAGCGCTCTAAGCCCATGCCGTAACCCGCGTGCGGCACACTGCCGTAGCGGCGCAGGTCTACATACCACTCAAACGCTTCCTGTGGGAGCCCCTGATCCTCAATGCGCTTTTTGAGCAACGCCAGGTCGTGGATGCGCTCGCTGCCGCCGATAATTTCGCCGTAGCCTTCGGGGGCGATCATGTCGTCACACAGGGCCAGCTCAGGATTTTCGGGGTCAGGCTGCATATAAAACGCCTTGATGCTGGCGGGGTAGCGCTCGATGATCACAGGCCTGTCAAAGTGAGATCCCACAATAGTTTCGTGCGGCGCACCCAGGTCATCACCAAATTCTACAGGCTGGGTGTCGGGCGACACATTGGGCGGCAGCGTACCACGTTCGAGCGCCGTGCGGATAATCTCCAGCGCTTCGCTGTAGCGCACGCGGGGATAGTTGCCTTCGGCAGCAGGCTTGAGCTTACCGGTGTCGCGGCCCAGCACCTTTAATTCTTCTGTACACTCGCTCAGCACGGCCCGCACCAGGTAACTGACCATCTTTTCTTGCAACTTCATGTTCTCCTGGTGATTGCTGGGGGCCACTTCAGGCTCCACCATCCAGAATTCAAGCAGGTGGCGGCGCGTTTTGCTTTTTTCGGCGCGGAAGGTTGGGCCAAACGTGTACACTTTGCCAAAAGCCAGGGCGCCCGCTTCGGCGTGAAGTTGACCTGTTTGTGACAGGTAAGCCTTATCTTCGCCAAAGAGGTCTATTTCAAAGAGTTCGGTGGTGTCTTCACCGGCATTGGCAGTAAAAAAGGGGGCGTCAAAGCGGATAAAGCCTTCCTGGGCAAAAAACTGCACGATGTTGCGCTCTACGCAGTCGCGCACCCGCAAAATGGCCCAGGGGCGGCGGTGGCGTATCCACAGGTGGCGGTGGTCTTGCAAAAAATCAATGCCGTGCTCTTTGGGGGTAATAGGGTAGTCGCCTGACTCACCCCTAACCCGCAGGTCACTGATGGCCAGCTCTACGCCGCTCGGCGCGCGCGCGTCGGCCCGCACCTCGCCCACAATTTCTAGGCTGCTCTCCTGGGTCACTTTTTTGGCGGCTTCAAACACCGCTTCGCTGACCTCAGGCTTAAAGAGGGTACCTTGTACAAAGCCCGTGCCGTCGCGCAGTTTGAGAAACAAAATCTTGCCTTTACCACTTTTGTCTTGCACCCAGGCGTTGAGGGTGACGGTTTGCCCGGTAAGCTGGGGCAGGTCTTGAATAGAAGTCATGAAGGAGAGTATAGAGGAGACAGTGAGAAAAGCGGGAGCAGGCGCCACAGGGGCTTAAAGGTTTGAAGCGGTTAGACTGTAAGATGTATT
Source organism: Deinococcus sp. (assembly GCA_018260375.1). Taxonomy (GTDB): domain Bacteria; phylum Deinococcota; class Deinococci; order Deinococcales; family Deinococcaceae; genus Deinococcus. Next base: position 16,248 of record JAGLBF010000003.1, on the reverse strand, counting down.
TCCCTATCTCACCATGACCCCCCTCACCATGACCCCCGACCTGCGCATCACTGCCATTGACCACCAGCGCCGCTTGGCCGAGCCGCCCTATGCCGCCGCACTGGGCTACGCGCCACTGTTCCCACACGCCGCTCGGGTGAGTGCGGGACGCCTGAGCTTGCTGAGCGAGCAGGGCGTACCAGTCACCGAGGCCCTTTACGGCGAGGCCATGGAGGTGCTGGATGTGCGCGGTCAGGTGGCCTGGGTGCGAACGGTGCATGACCGTTACCTGGGTTGGGCGGATGTGGCGGGCATTGACTTTGCCGGTGACGTTGCGGGTGACGTTACCAGTAACGTTGGCACTCCGGGTGATTTCGGTTCTGTGAACACGCTGAGCATCACCGCCCTGCGCGCTCACCTGTACGCGCAGCCCGCAGTCAGCAGCGCGCGCATGCTAGAGCTGAGTCTGGGGGCCCAGGTTGCGCGCAGAGCGGGCAATGTCATCACCGAACAGGGCCGGCGCTGGATCCCTGTGGCGGGCGGCTACCTGCAGGAAGTCTGCACCTCTCCCCTGCCGGATACGGACGCAGCGGCGCTGGCTGTGCGCTTTGTAGGTACGCCGTATGTGTGGGGCGGGCGCAGCGCTTGGGGGCTGGACTGTTCGGGCCTGACGCAGCTTTGTTACGCGGCCTTTGGGGCGGCCTTACCACGCGATGCAGACCAGCAGCGGGCGACATTGCGGCAAGTATCCACACCCCAGCGCGGCGACCTGGCGTTTTTTCCTGGACATGTGGGTCTGATGCTCAACGAGCGCCAGATGGTTCATGCCAGCGCCACCACGATGCAAGTAGCGCTTAATGAACTGGGAACGGGCGAATACGGCCAGCAACTTGCCAGCGCACTTATAGGGTTCGGGCGAGTAGGGGAAGCTGACTGAAGCTCACGGCGCTGTTACTCACGGCGCTGCGGCTCACATTGCCGTAGGCCGGGTTCATTCCGTTATTTCGCTTTGGGCTTCACCGTCACCACGCCGCCTGTTACCAGGTGCAGCTTGTCGTTAATCTGGCGGATATACATCTTGCTGCTGATGCGGTCGCCCACACTGTTAAACTGTACTGGCCCCGTAATCAGGCCCTTGCTGGCCTTGACCTTGCGCACAGCGGTCTCCACCTGCTCGCGGCTGGGCAATTTTTTGCCGTTGGCCTGAATTGCATCTTTGATTCCCTGAAGGGCGACTTGGGCGCTGTCATAGCCGATAATGCCGTAGCCCTCAATGCCCTGCTTGTAGGCAGCTTTGTACTGCGCCGCTACTGTTTTTACAGCAGGCACAGCTTCGATCGGCGGTGCGATGGTGGTGAAGTAGATATTTTGAGCACCATTGCCTGCTATCTTCATCAGGTCGGGGCTGTCTAACGCGTCGGCACCCACCAGCGGCAGATGAACACCTTTGTCGCGCAGTTGGCGGGCAAAGACCCCCACCTGACCGTACAAGCCGCCGAAGTACACCGCATCAGGTTTCAATAGTTTGATTTTACTGATGATGGCACTAAAATCGCTGCGCTCCTCAGTGCCTTCGTTGGTCACGATCTGTACACCCTTAGCTTTCAGGGCCTTTTCTAACTCGCTTGTCAACCCCTGCCCGTAGGCCGTTTTGTCATTGATGATATACACCTTTTTAACGTTCAGCTTGCTCACCATAAAGTCGGCGGCGGCTGGCCCCTGTGAATCGTCACGGGCGCATATGCGGTTGACATTCTTCAGTCCCCTGTCGGTCACGTTGGGACTCGTTGTTGAAGGCGACACAAACGGCACATGCAGCGGTGCCAGGGCTTCGCTGGCGGGGATAATCACGCCGCTGTTTTGGGTACCGACAATCGCCAATATGCTCTTGTCTGAGCCGATGCGCCGCGCGTTAGAGGTGCCCGTAGCGGGGTCAGCCTGGTCGTCATACGATACAAACTGCAGGTCAAAGCCTAGCTTGGCAAATGCGGCCTTGGCGTTGTTGGTCGCCAGTTGCGCCGCGTTGCGAATCTGAATACCCTGTTCACTGGCGGGGCCAGATAAGGGGCTCATGCTGGCGAGTTTGATGACAGTGGTGGCCTGCACGCTGCCCAGCAAGGCACTAAGGGTAAGAAAAGACAACACACGGTTTAATTTTGACATAATGAACTATACCTTTGACTGCGCCTACAAAAAAAGAGGCTACACGTCAAAGCTCCCCCGCACACTGACCGCGGAGAGAGCTTTGGGGGAATACTGATCAGGCGCGGAAGGTACCGCCGTGTTGGCGGATGTACTGGGTAATGGCCGCGTCGTTGCTGCCGTCGGTGTCAACAATAACCAAGATTTCACCGCGCTGAATGGCGTCGCCGTAATACTGGGCATCTTCTGCAGAGTATCCTGCATTGATCAGCGCACCTGTAATGCCGCCCAGAGCAGCGCCAGCAGCAGCACCCACAGCGGCACTTCCGGCAGCAGCGCCTAGGCTGGTTGCCAAAGCGCCCGCACCAATAATAGGCCCAATACCAGGAATCGCTAAGGCCACCAGGCCCAGCAGCGTGCCTACGCCAGCGCCAGTGAGCATGCCTGTCCCCAGGCCGGAGGTAACGTCCCCAGCGGGCTCAGTGGTTGTCACGTCGCTTTTGCTGCGAATCACAGACAGGTGGGCGTCGGTTACGCCGGTGGTACGCAGGTCGCCTAGGGCATTCTGGGCGGCGGCTTCGGTGGGGAATGCAGCAGTGATACGGGTCATGGTGTTCTCCTTGCTTAGCAGTAAAACTAGATTTTTGTACAGGCTTACTACAGCATAACCGAGCCGCTGTCACATGAAACCCATTGGACGGCGGCTTTGGCTTGTGTTGAGCTTATGTTTACAATATTGCTTATACCTATAAAATTGTATATATTCTACAGCATGTCTGAAGCAGAACTGCGCCGCCTGTTAGTACAGCATGACCTCGGTGGAGTGCTGGCCCTGGTTCAAGGGGCTTTACCCGGACAACCTGGGAATGCCACGCGGCGTAACAACCTAAGTGGGGTACGCGTATACCTGCGCTGGGTGCAAGAAAGTGGGCGCTCAGTGCTTTTCCCTGAGGCTGATCATGGCGCGGCGTATCTGGCCTTTTTAAAACGCAAGCACCCCGATACGCCCGCCAGTGTTATTAACCGCCTGGCTCATGCCCGCAACTTTTATACGGCGCTTGCCAGCAGTGGCCTGCAGCTACTCGACCCTTTTGGCGAGCTGGAAGCCCCCAGCAATGACCCCGCACTGCACAAAGAGGCGTACAGCGACGCTGAAGTAACCCGCTTGCTGAGCCACAACGATGAGCGTCTCAGGGCGCTGGTGCTGCTCGGCGCCCACGCCGGATTAACGGGGCCAGAAGTCGCCGCGCTGGATTTTCGTGACATCAGCTTGCACAAGGGCGCGTTGCAGGTGCGCGGGCGCGAGGTACCGACCAGCCAAGAACTGCACACGGCGCTGGAGCAGTACGCACTGACGCGGGGCGTCACCCAGCTGTTTGGAGGCAGCGGTCCAGTCTTCCCCGACCTGGAGAATGATCACCAGGTACGCGCCGCGCTGTTTAACGGCTGTATCAGGGCCAATGTGCCTTACAAGGCCTGGCGGGCGCTGCGAAACCACGCGGGGCTGCGGCTGCTGAGCCTAACCCAGGACGAGGAATATGTGGCGCGGTATCTAGGCCTGAGCACCTTAAAAGCCGTGAAGTTCATCGTTCGGGCGGTGGAACGCGGGATGGGAGGCGGGGCGAAGTAGAAGCGCTCAGTTTTGGGTGATACAGACTGTGCTTCTCTATTTGACAGAGGGCTTGAGCACACAAAAGCAGCTGGGAGCCTGATGGCCTCCAGCTGCTTTTGTGTTGTGTGTTTACAACTGATCTGACTTACGGGCTACTGGCCCAGCGCCTTTTTGACCAGTTCGATGATTTCGGGCATGGTGTCTGCTACAGGCACATTGGCCTTTTGGAAGGCAGCCAGTTTGCTCTCCGGAGTACCTACGTCGCCCATGATGATGGCGCCGGCGTGGCCCATGCGCTTGCCTTTGGGGGCGCTGCGACCAGAGATAAAGGCCACTACGGGCTTTTTCATGTTCTGAGCGATGTACTCAGCCGCCGCTTCCTCGTCAGCGCCACCGATCTCACCGATAAGTACCACAGCGTCGGTGTCGGGGTCAGCTTCAAACATAGGCAGCACGTCGGCAAAGGTGGTGCCAATCACAGGGTCCCCGCCGATGCCTACCGTGGTGCTGGTACCCATGCCTGCGTCATTGAGCAGCTTGGCCGACTCGTAGGTGAGGGTGCCTGAGCGGCTAATCAGGCCGATGCGACCAGGCTTTTCATAAATCTTGTTGGGCATGATGCCCACTTTACATTCACCATTGGTAACGAGTCCGGGGCAGTTGCCACCGATCAGGCGCACGCCTTGACCTCCCCCGGCTTTGCTTTCTGCGTCCAGTCGTTTGACTTCCTGCACGGCGCGCATCATGTCGACGGTAGGCACACCTTCGGTAATCAGCACAATCAGGGGAATGCCCGCGTGGGCGGCTTCCAGCACGGCGTCAGCAGCACCAGCAGGGGGTACAAAAATGATGCTCACGTTAGCGTCATGCTTTTGCTTGGCTTCAGCGACGCTGTTATAGATGGGCCACCCTTCAAAGTCCTGACCGCCCTTGCCTGGGGTAACACCGGCCACCACCTGGGTACCGAATTCTTTCATAGCGCGGCTATGCTTGGCGCCTTCGCTGCCTGTCATGCCCTGTACAACGACTTTGCTGTCTTTATTGACCAAAATGCCCATCTTACTTGCCTCCCAGTGCGTTCGCTTCTTTAGCGGCTTCTTCAGCGGCTTCAAACATGGTGGGGTACATCTTAATCAGGTCGCTGTTTTTATCACCCAGCAGCACCTTGGCTTCATCTTCAGCCGTGCCCGCAATGCGCATACGCACAGGCTTGGTGAGAATGCCGTCGTCTAGCGCCTGAATAACGCCCTTAGCCACTTCGTCAGCGCGGGTGATGCCGCCAAAGATGTTGATGAAAATGCTCTTCACATCGGGGTCTTTGCTGACCAGCTTGACCGCGTTGTACACCACGTCAGCCTTAGCGCCGCCGCCGATGTCCAGGAAGTTAGCGGGCTTTGCACCTGCGCGGTTAACCACGTCCAGTGAGGTCATCACAATGCCAGCGCCGTTACCCAGCACGCCCACATTGCCGTCATCCAGCTTCACGTACGCAAAGCCGTAGTCGCTGGCTTCTACTTCTAGGGGGTGCTCGGCAGACAGCTCACGGTAATGGGCGATGTCTTTGTGGCGGTACATGGCGTTGTCATCCACTTCAAACTTGGTATCCAGCGCCAGTGGGGTACCGTCAGCTTCAATAAACAGCGGGTTGATTTCTACCAGCACAGCGTCACGTTCAAAAGCAGCTTTGCTCATTTTGACCATCATGTCGGCAATCTTATTGAGGTTGCCCTTAAATCCGGCTTCAATGGCAACGGCGCGAGCTTCAAAGGGACGCAGACCCGTCACGGGGTCAACCCGGTACTTGATGATTTTTTCAGGGGTGGTCGCGGCGACTTCTTCAATCTCCATACCGCCCTCGGCGCTCGCCATCAGCGTGTAGCTCTGCACGTTGCGGTCAACAATCATGCCGACGTAGTACTCGGTACCCGCGTCAATGTCCACGGCCCTGGTCACCAGCACCTTCTCGACGGTCAGGCCCTTGATGTCCATGCCCAAGATATTTCTGGCATTTTCTTCGGCTTTGTCTTCGTTAGGGCTAAATTTTACGCCGCCCGCTTTACCGCGCCCACCGACGTGTACCTGCGCCTTAACGACCACAGGCTGACCATATTCCTGATAAATGGCCCGCACTTCTTCGGGGGTAGTGGCGACTTTGCCGTCTTGCACATTTACGCCAAATTGACGCAAGATTTCCTTGCCTTGATACTCGTGTAATTTCACGGTTACCCTCCTGAAAATCTGCCCTGGGTAAGGGGGCAGTCTGTTGATTTGTTTTCTTTCCCGACTGTCTAGTATACGCCGATTCGTCAGCTAGGCATCAAGATTGGTGGGCCAAAAGCGGCCCCTGTACCTCCGTGAGAGACAGGGGCAAGAGGTGAACGCCTGGCGTGCGCCGCAGATCAGCGCCCCCACTAGTCCTTTTTTTGACGTTTCGCCCATTCTTCCGGCGTATACCCACTCTTTTGCTGCTGTAGCCACTCGGAGAGCAGTTCTTCAACCAACTCGGATACGCTTTCGCCGCCCATCACTTTGTACTGCCGCCAAACGCCGCGCAGCAGTTCTTTACGGATGTACACAATTTCTAACGGCTCTTGTTTGCTATCCTGAGCAGCTTTGGCGGCCTTTTTCTTGTGCTTTTTGCGCACACTTTGGCCCTCTAGATAAGCAAAGCGCCCCGCCATCAGACCAGCTCACGTGAGAGGTCAAGGATGTCTTGCCAGGCGATAGCGGCGCGCTCATCAGCTACGTCGCGGCAGAGCGTACCCAGTTCGGCGGCGCGCATATAACTGGCGTAATGGCGCACCCAGGTATTGCACACGATAATCCCTAGGTCACGCAGGTTTTCGCGGGCATTCTCGGCGGCGCGCCCTACAGGCGGCACACGGGTCAGTACCACACGGCAGCGGCGGCGGGCTTGAGGGTCTTCGTATAAAAAGGCCAGCAGCTCTTGGGTGGCTTCCAGCTCAAGCGGCGACACACCACTGGGCAGCACAATAATATCGGCGCGTTCGCCCAGGGTACGCAGCTCCTTACGCTTGGGGCGGCCCTCAGTGTCAATCACCACCACGTCATACTCGCGCAGCTTTTTGGGCTTTACCTCTTCAGGCTCCAGCACCTCAAAGGGAAGGCCGTTGCCCCGCGTAGCCCAGCGCAGCGCACTGCCGATGCGCCCGTCTTCGTCGACCAGCAGCGTCTTTAGGCCGCGCTCAGTAAAGGCGCCTGCCAGATGCACCCCCAGCGTACTTTTGCCCACGCCACCTTTTTCAGAAGTAATGGCCATAATGTGGGTCATCTTTCGTTCCTCAGGGGCAGTAATGCGTTGTACATAATGTTGAGGGTAGCAGATGAACCGACCTGAGATGCGACAAGTGGAGGTTATACGGACTGCGCCCTAAGCCTTGTTAACAACGCAGTGAAAGAAAGCCAGCGAGCGTATCAAAAAGGAGTAACAAAACGTATGCGTTTCGCGGTAGCGCAGGCGGCGTCCCTTGCGCTGTGCTGGAGTAAAGCGAAACGCGTATACCCTGCCAGTGGGTCAATCTCCTGAACGGCTGCTACCTGAGCTTATTATTTCTCTCAGATTATTTTTCCCAGCGCCACACGCCAGGTGCTACCGCTAGGCCCACTGCTTCGGGGCCAGTGTGGACAGCCAGCACCTGATTGACCGCTACCGTTTCTGTCCAGATAATCGGGTGTGATTGTTTGATGATATTCAGCAACTGCTCAGCGTCAGCGGGGTTTTCGCCTACCAACAAGGCCACCCGTAGCGGCGTGCCCACGCCGTAGCGTTGTGTAACCTGTCGGGCGAGTGCCTCGATGGCGCCCTTCCAGGAGCGGCCACGCGCCACGTTGACGTACGTACCGGTAGACTTATCCACCGTCACCACGGGTTTGATGTTCAAAAAGCCGCCCACCGCTGCTGCCACCCGCCCAATACGCCCGCCTCGGCGCAGATATTCCAGGTTGTTGAGGGTAAAAAAGAGTTCGGTTTCCTCGCTGACCTGTTCTATCCAGCGCAGAGCGGTGCTCAGCGGTTGACCAGTGGCCCTGGCAGTTTCAGCGGCGTGTACCTGAAAAGCCTGCGCGGCGCTGAGGGTCTGCGAATTGTGAATGTACACGCGGGCTTCAGGCACCAGGGCGCGGGCTTGCTCGGCGGCGTTGTAGCTGCCCGATAGCCCGCGCGCAATAGTGATGGTCAGTGCCACTTCGCCCCCCACCATGCGGTACAGCTCGGCGTAGTCGCCTGGAGAGGGCTGTGAGCTCGTGGGGTGAGGCGTACCGGCGCGCAGGCGCGCAAAGAATTCGGCCTCTGGCAACGCTCCACCTCGGTAACTCTCTGTACCAAAATTGACATAAAAGGGCGCCACCGGTACAGCAGTGAGCAGCGTGCGGTGCCTGTCCAGGCCGCCGTCAGCGATCACTTGAAACTCAGTGGCGTTGAGTAACTCGGTATCATTCATCGGCGTTCTCCAGTCAGTTCTAGTCCGTTGAGCTGCTCTATCAGTTGCAGGGCGGCGGTGTGGTCATGGTCTGGGCCGATAAGCCGCGAAGCGCCGCGTGTCAGTCCCGCTACCTGGGCCAGGAGTGGCGTGCTGGCTTGAACGCTTAGGGCCACGTCCAGGGCGATGTCGGCATCTTTGGCGAGAAGACCCAGCTTAAAGGTGACGGGAAATTCACGGGTCAGCACGCGTTGGGGTATCAGGTTTTGTGAGGCGTTGCTGCGCCCGCTAGAGGCGTTGATTACCTCTAGCGCGGCGTCTGGGCTAACCCCGCAGCGGGCTAAGGCCGCCAGACCTTCGCCCGTGGCCAGCAGCTGGGTGGCGAGCAAAATGTTATTGACCGCCTTGAGTGCAAAGCCTGCGCCGCTAGGCCCCACATGACGCACCAGCGCTGCAAACGCCAGGTAGGGCCGCACCCGGTCGAGCACCTGTGCGTCACCGCCGACCATCACCGTGAGGGTGCCGGCTTGCGCTCCTGCCGTGCCGCCCGACACCGGGGCGTCTAAAAAAGTGACCCCCTGCTGGGCGAGTTGGTCGGCCTGCACGCGGGCTGCGTCGGGGTGTCCGCTGGTGCAGTCTACCCACACCGCGCCGCGCTTTAGTGAAGGCAACTGGGCGAGGACTTCGCTCACCTCCTGACTGGTTGGCAAGCACGAAACGATAAGGTCAGCGCGGGCTATTTCGGGCAAACTGACCGCCTGCACACGTGCGCCTAGCTCGGCGGCGAGGGCCTGCGCTTTGTTCGCCGTGCGGTTGTACAGCAGCAGGGTTTCAGCGCCCACTTCAGGGGCCGCCAGGTGAGCTGCCATTGGGCCGCCCATAGCGCCTAGCCCCACAAATGCCAGGGTCAAAGATTGAGACATAGGGTAAAGGTAGCATTATTACAGCGGTGAGCCGCCGGGTATCCGGAGTTGTGGAAGTGGCCCACGAGCAGCAACTGGGCAGCAATCAGTCAACGGCAAACAAGGCGTCTAGATATGGCCGCGTTGGGTAAGATGTTTGGCCTGAGCGCCGAGCACTGGTACACTGAACAGTGTGGACGCCGTAGTAACCGCTATGATTACGCCCGCTGTACTGATTTCAGGGGTTGCCAGTTTGCTGCTAAGCACCAGCAACCGCCTGGGCCGCTCTACAGACCGTGTACGCAACGTTACCGCCCGCTTTAAGGTGCTGGTGACGGCGCAGGGTCAGCAAGAACCGCTCGCCCGCCAGGAAAAGCGCCTGATTATCGCCCAGTTGCCGCAGCTGAGCCGCCGCACCCGCTACTTGCAGCGCGCCATGCAAAGCCTGTACCTGTCGGTGGCCTTTTTGGTGCTAGACAGCGTGTGGCTGGGCATATCTACCATAGTGGGTGTCAATTCTGGAATGCTCCCTGTGGGCCTTGCCGTGCTGGGCGCAGCGTCGCTGGCCTACGCCACGCTGCTGCTCAGCTTTGAAGCGCGGCTCTCAGCCATGACCACCCGCGAGGAGATGCGCTTTTTAGAGATGCTGGGGATGTACTATGCGGGGCTTTATGCCGACCAGGACGACGAATTGACAGGCCAAGTGCCGCCGCGCTGAGGGCCTTAGCTACGCCTAGACAATTACCAGCCACCTGTCACCAGCTACCAGTCACCGAAATCAGCAAAGACCTCGGCCTTCTATGCCGCCGCTGCACGGTGACGCTACACAGTTACGTTGCACAGTTACATGGTGCCACATTTCCACATCTTGCACGCATCACCTTTTGTGAGTGTGGTTGTGTTAAGATTGTGACTAGTATGGCCCGCCTTGCTGCGGCCTAATTCTTTGCTCTTTTCCCAAAGCTCTTTCCTACACGAGGTGTTATGAACGTTGACTATTATGAACTGCTGGGTGTGTCGCGCACTGCCAGCGGCGATGAAATAAAAAGTGCTTACCGCAAACTGGCCGTCAAATATCACCCTGACCGCAACAAAGAAGAGGGCGCATCTGAGCGCTTTGCCAAGATCAACGAAGCCTACGCCGTGCTTAGTGATGATGAAAAGCGAGCCCATTATGACCGCTTTGGCTCGGCGCCCAGTGCGGGTATGCCTGGGGGCGACCCCTTTGGCGGCATGGGCGGAGCGGGCTTTGACCCGATGGATATTTTTGAGCAGCTATTTGGCGGGGCAATGGGTGGACGCGGCGGGCGGCGCGGGCCCGTGCGGGGTGATGACATTGACGTCGCGCTCAATGTGACGCTGGAGCAGGCGCGCAGCGGAGCTGAAGTGACCGTAGAAGTAGACCGCATGACCGAGTGCGAGCACTGCCACGGTACCAAAAGCGAGCCCGGCGGCAAACCCCCCAAAACCTGCCCCACCTGTAAGGGCAGCGGGCAGGTACAGGCCCAGGCGCGCACTATTTTTGGCAATATCATGACCCAGCAGCCCTGTCAGACTTGCCGGGGCGAAGGGCAGATTATTGAAGACCCCTGCACGGTATGCCGTGGTCGGGGGCGCACCCTCAAGAGTGAAACGGTTACGGTGTCGCTGCCCAAAGGCATTGACGAAGGCTACCGCATCCGCGTAGCGGGACAGGGTCACGAGGGGCCAGGCGGAGCGGGCGACCTCTATGTTCACATTGATATGGAAAAACACCAGCAGCTACAGCGAGAAGGCGAGCATCTGATTTTCCCTGCCAAAATCAGCTTTCCTATGGCGGCGCTGGGCGGAAAAATTGATGTTCCTACGCTAGACGGCCCGCAGAGTATAGAGGTCAAAGCTGGCACGCAGCATGGCGAGCTGTTTCGCCTCAAGGGTCAGGGAATGCCCAGGTTGCAAGGCAGCGGCAGCGGCGACTTGGTGGTGGTTTACGACGTGGTGGTACCCAAATCCATGAGCAGCGAGGCCCGCGAAGCGCTAGAGCACTACGCCCGCATCACCGGTAACGACGTACCAGACCAGCACGGACACGGCTTGTTTGACAAACTGGGCAAACTGTTCCGGGGCTAACACTGATTTTGCAGTATGAAAGCGCAGAAAGCGCAGTCCATATTCAGGTTGCTGGTCACGGCGCTCAACGGGTGGTGCTTACTGCTCCGTCTGGCTGCACATTCAAGGTCTGTGCGCCGAACTTAACTTCCAGCCGCAAGCTTGCCAGGTAGGGCTGTAGCTCGGCGGGAAGTTGCTGAGGCGTGAGCGGCTGCACTGGGGCGGCGACCAGGCGGTAGTGTCCTGGTTGCCCCAGCAGCGCGTCATACACAAAGACGCCGCGCTGCTGAGCGCGCGCCAGGTGCAGGTCAAGGCCGCCAGCAGGTGCATTGACTGGCTCGCTGGCAGGCAGGGCGTCAATGCACACGTGCAGCGCCTCTAGGTATTCCTCACTTTGCAGGGCACCAGCAGGTACCACGTTGTCGCCGGCTGCCAGAAACTGTGCCAGGTGGCCCGCAACATCCACGCCAAACCAGTCAAACTCCACACCCGTAATCTCCTCGCGGGTGATGACCGTGTGGGGTAAGGGCGGAATAAAAACGGGCCCCGGGGCAAAGGAAGTCGCCATAAGGCCCACTATACTCGGGGCCGTGAGGTTATGGTGTCAGTCAGGTGCAGAGGGGCTGCACAGGCACTTTGCTACACAGAAACTTTGCCCTACTGCTGACCAAGCGCTGCGTTCACCACTTGCTCGGCTTCTTGCATCACTGCGCGCAGGTGGTCTTCGCCTTTCCAGCTTTCGGCGTAGATTTTGTAGATGTCCTCGGTGCCGCTAGGACGCGCGGCAAACCAGGCGTATTCAGTCTCTACTTTGAGCCCGCCGATGGGCGCGTTGTTGCCTGTGGCGCGGGTCAGCTTGGCGGTGATGGGGTCGCCTGCCAGGGTGGTGGCGCTCACCGCGTCAGGACTGAGGGTGCTCAAAATGCGCTTGGCCTCGCTGCTGGCAGGCGCGTCAGCACGGTTGTAGGCTGCCTTGCCAAACTGCTGCGACAGCTCGGCGAGGTGCTGGCTGGGGGTCTGACCCGTCACAGCCACAATTTCGGCGGCGAGCAGGCCCATGATCAGGCCGTCTTTGTCGGTGCTCCACGCCTGGCCATCATGGCGCAAAAAGCTGGCCCCAGCCGATTCTTCGCCGCCAAAACCCAGTGTCCCCTGTTGTAGTCCCTCTACAAAGTACTTAAAACCCACAGGCACCTCAACAAGTTGGCGGCCTAAGCTCGCGGCTACTTTGTCAATAAGGCTGCTGCTTACCAAAGTTTTGCCCACGCCTGCCGCCTTGGGCCAGTGAGGGCGGTGGCTAAAGAGGTACTGAATGGCGACGGCCAGGTAGTGATTGGGGTTCATCAGGCCCTCAGCGGTGACAATGCCGTGACGGTCAGCGTCGGGGTCGTTGCCTACAGCGACATCAAAGTCGTCTTTGAGCCCCAGCAAGCTCGCCATGGCATAAGGACTTGAGCAGTCCATGCGGATTTTGCCGTCTTTGTCCACCGTCATAAAAGCAAAGCGGGGGTCTACCTGCTCATTGACGATGCTGAGATTAAGCCCCCAGCGCACCTTAATGGCTTCCCACACAGGCAGGCTACTGCCGCCCAGCGGGTCTACCCCAATGCGCACGCCCGCTTTTTGTATGGCGGCAATGTCTACCACTTCGGGCAGTTGCTCAACGTAAGGGGTGATAAAATCAAACTCAGCCGCGCTGGCAAGGGCCTGGGCCAGCGGTAGTGACTGAACGCCCTGGTTGTTGCCGCGCAGCAGTTCATTGGCGCGGGCCTGCACCGCTCCTGTGATGTCGGTGTCAGCGGGGCCGCCGCTGGGCGGGTTGTACTTAAATCCGCCGTCCTGGGGCGGGTTGTGGCTGGGGGTGATGACAATGCCGTCAGCAAGGGTGTCATGCCTGCCTGCCGCGTTCCACTCTAAAATAGCGTGGCTAATCAGCGGGGTAGGGGTAAAGTGCCACCCCTGACTGCGCCGAACATCCACCCCGTTGGCGACCAGCACCCGCAGGGCACTGGTAAGCGCTGGCTCACTCAGGGCGTGGGTGTCGGCCCCGATAAACAGCGGCCCTGTGACGCCTGCCTGGACACGGTGCTCGGCAACCGCCTGGGCAATCGCCAGAATATGCGCTTCATTGAATGAGCCGCTGCTGCTGCTCCCACGGTGTCCACTGGTACCAAACGCCACTTGCTGCGCGGGGTTGGCGGGGTCAGGAGTCAACTCGTAGTAGTCGGCTACCAAACGGGGAATGTTGCTTAAAATGCGCTGCGGCGCGGGCTTACCTGCCAGTTCAGAAATCGCCATTGTCATTGCCTCCAATTCGTGTAGGCGTATTGTAACGCCCCAGCGGAGCAAAGGGGGGGTTGCCCTGCGCACCCTACAGATTTCGGCTGGGGCCACAGCATGCCCGGCGCAGCGCACTGCTGTATTACACTGAAGCTCTATATTACACTACCCTCTATGCGCGACGCTTTGAATTACTGGTGGAGACTGATCAAGTTTGTAGCGGCGGTGCTGGCCTTGCCCGTGGCGTTTTATCTGCTGCTGTTGTGGCTAGGCGTGCTGAAGTAGATGAGGGTTCAGTATCAATAAACAAGCACGGCTGATACAGATTCCGCCCCACACTGGTACAGCCGAGACAGCAGCGGGTGTGCAGCCCAGCCGACTGGCAGGCGGGCGCTGATGCCTATGCAACCGCCCCGACCTGTTTTCCCCGTGTAGGCGGGGATGTTCCTCGTTCCATTGTTCATCCTCATCTGCTGCCTGTGGCAGTGGTCTTCCCGCACGGCACATATTTCAACAGTGTCATTGCTCAAGCGCCTGCATATGGAAGCGCTCCCAGACGGTATACATCCCGACCAAACGTGTAAACTCTGAAGTATGACTCTTACTCGCAACAAATCTGACATAGAGCACGCCCTGGTTCTAGAAATCGCCCGCGTAACCGAAGCTGCCGCCCTCGCCGCCAGCCGTTGGGTGGGCATGGGTGACAAACACGCCGTAGATAAGGCAGGCACCGAAGCCATGCGCGATGTGCTGGGCAGCCTGGATATTCGCGGCGAAGTGGTTATTGGCGAGGGCGAAATGGACGAAGCGCCGATGCTGTATATCGGTGAACAACTGGGCAACGGCAAATACGAAGTGGATATTGCCGTAGACCCCGTAGAAGGCACCAGTGTCACCGCCAAGGGCCTTCCCAACGGTCTTGCGGTTATCGCCATTTCTGAAAAAGGTGGGCTGATGCAGGCCCCCGACTGCTATATGGAAAAGCTGATCGTGCCGCCGCCCGCCGCAGGCCGCGTACACCTGGAATGGCCCGTAGAAGCCAACCTCGCCGCCATTGCTCAGGCTCTAGAGCGCAACATCCAAGACCTGCTGATTACTATTTTGGACAGAGAGCGCCACGCTGACCTGATTCGTCAGGTGCGTGCAGCGGGGGCCAGAGTGAAGCTGATTGGTGACGGAGACGTGATTGCAGGCCTGGCAGTGGGCATGCGCGGTACGGGTGTTCACGCCCTGATGGGTCTGGGCGGCGCACCTGAAGGGGTGATTACTGCGGCGGCACTCAAATGCTTGGGGGCTGAAATTCAGGGCCGCTTTATTGCCGAAGATGACGCCCAGCGCGAGCGTTTCGTCACTATGGGTGTTGAGGAAGGCCGCATTTACCACACCAACGAACTGGCCCCAGGCAAGCAACTGGTTTTCTCCGGCACGGGCATCACCCACGGCGAGCTGCTTGAGGGCGTGCGGCGCTTTGGCGGCGGAGCCAGAACCCACACCCTGGTTATGGGCTACGCCACCCGCGTGGTGCGCTTTATTGACAGCGTTCACCTTGAAGAAGACAGCGCCCGCGTCACCATTCGGATATAAATCGAGGCAGATTTTTGCTCCGGTCACCACCTGGGCTTGGTTGACTGCATGGTGGCCGTACGGCTCGCGGGGGGCGCAGACGAGCCTTTGCCGGGCCGCTGTAATGTAGTAGCGGCTGATGCAGCTATACATCCGGTCATAGTCCAAAAGCTCTCATACACCGGGGGTTATTGTCCAATAGCGGCCGTGATACCGCGCCTGCCTTGCGGGTACTACAGATTGATCAGTAGATTTATCAGGGCAGCAGGCGTTAAGCGTAGCGCTCGCTCACATCTTTCTGACGGCAACGGTGTTCTATCTGTGCGATACTGACCGCCGATGATCGCCTGGCTCGACAGTTTAAGTGCCTTTTGGCTGCATATGGCGAGCTTTATCCTGATGTTTTTAGAAGGCATGGGCATTCCCGGCATTCCCGGTATCTTGCCTATGTTGGCCCTCGCTGAGTCTATCCATGCCAAGCACACGACCTTGCTCGAGGCAATCATTTGGGGTACAGCGGGCAACTGGTTAGGCAGCCTAGCGGGGTATCAGGTGGCGCACCTGGCCCTAAAAAAACTTCCCCTGCACTGGCAAGAAACCGCCCGCAACCCCCGCGCCGTGAGCCTGATGCAGCGGGTTGGCGGCCTAGCAGTGATTGTCAGCCGCACGGTGGGGTCGCTGCGTACCCCTGTGACCCTGTACGCGGGCGCAAGCCAGTACCCCTGGCGGTCTTATATAGTCTACAGTTTTCTGGGGGCGCTGCTGCATGTGGGCGTATGGCAAACCCTGCTGTGGGCCTACGGCCCCGCCATCTTGCAGCAACTTGAGCGCCGCCAGCATGAACTGTTACCGTATGTGCTGGCTGCCGCTGCTGTGGCGCTGCTGATTTGGCTCTGGCGCAAAAAGACGCTGCCCGCTAAAGGTTGATGGTAGGCCTTTGACCATACGAGCCTGGGCAAAAAGCATGTGGATGTTCAGACCTTTTTCATACGGCTGTGGACTTATACGGATTCCGTTTAATTCGTTGCACTCTGATTGCCCTAGTTGCCTGCCCTATGGCAAACTAAGAAGATATACTTATAACTAATTTTCCGTAATGCTTACTATACCTGAGTTGAACACGCGGTGAAAGAAGACAAGCGGCGCCTAACGGTGCTGACATGAAGCGCAGTCTGAGCCGTCCCAACCGGCCTGATACGGACTGCCGCTAAATTCCACCACAGTCGGAAAAGCGCCGCCTGCG
>JAGLBF010000235.1 GCA_018260375.1 Deinococcus sp. | reverse complement strand
TGAGTGATACGGATTCCGGTTGATTTGGCGTACTTCCGAATCAATCCAAGCGGATGCTAGTGGGAACAGCATACCCAAAGCCCTACAATACCCATATGGAAAAACGCCGTGACAACCTCAAGAAGCTAGATACCGCTACGGGGCGTGGAGTGACGTTTACCACCTATGAAAGTCCTGTCAAGCCCCATAACCTGCACGAAGCGAATATGTATTACGCCGCTGATAAGCTGGGCATGCGCCCGAATGTGCTAGAGATTGGCCTGCAAGGCGGCGAGGCGCTGTTGCAACCTGGGGCGTTTCAGTTTAGTCGGGGGAATCTTCGTATGCAGTCGGTAAGCGCGTTTCAGTCAGGCACAGGCGGGCGCGGGGGCCTGGGCGGGCTGATAGGCGGCGTAGCGCGCATGGCAGCGAGCAGCATGGCAGGTGAGTCATCAAGCCGCAACCTGTTTCAGGGCCAGGGCGTGGTGTGGACAGAGCCCACTTACAAGCACCTGATCATCGGTGAAAAAGACACCGCCAATGACAGCTACCTGCTGGACGACGGGGCCTTTTATGCCTGTGAGTCGTCACTGGACGTCGCCTCGCGCCTGATGTTAGACGCCCGCGCCACGGGCGGCAACGGCCTAGTGTCACCTGAACTCAAAGGTACAGGCTTTTTTGTGTTAGAAAGCCCCGTGCCTTTTGAAGAAATAGAGATACACACGCTACAAAACGACGAAATGCGTATTGACGGCGACCTGATACTTCTGTTTTCGTCAGGACTACGTTTTAATATTGAGCGCTTTGATAGAGGCTGGCTGAGTAGCGCTCGCAGCGGTGAGGGCCTTGTGTACACCCTGACGGGCAGCGGCGTAGTGTGGCTGACCCCCACCGCACAAGCCGCCCGCCACCAGGTCAATGCCCTGCCAGGCGCGTCCACCACATAGATTTAAAAGCGAGAATCAGGCACACCAAAATTTAGTGACGCGCTCATACAGATTCCGCTAAATTCCACCACAGTCGGAAAAGCGCCGCCTGCGGCTCCATAC
>JAGLBF010000002.1:39990-43284 GCA_018260375.1 Deinococcus sp. | reverse complement strand
CGCATCCGCTCGGATTGATTCGGAAGTACGCCAAATCAATCGGAATACGTATTATACGTATTCCGCTTCATTCCACCACAGCCCCAAAGGTGACGCCTGCGGCCTATCACGAGAGGCGTACTTGTTCCTACACCCGCTGTCCTTCTTGCACCGCGTTTTGAACTAGAAAAAACGCCCGAATCTGCTTTCGCCAGTTTTTAGACGCGGCCCCTTAGCTGCTGAGCCCTGCCTTTAAACAAAACTCAGGCCCGCAGGATGCTCAGCCTTTTCAAGAGAAGCGGTAATATTGCGCAGGTCTGCCGCGCTGATCAGGCCCATAGCAAAGGCGTGTGAGGCGGCAGCGAGCGAGTCTCGGGTCAGCAGCATGGGCACGCCCAAGCGCGCAAGCTCTTGGCTCAGGCGCTCAATACTGCGGTGAATACCAAAGTCGCGGGCAGTTTGCGACACGTCACGGATGTAAATGGCGATGATGCGGTGCGGGTATAACCTGGCAACTTCGGCATAGATTTCGGGGTCTTGCTCGCCGCTGTCGCCAATAAGCACAAAGCGCAACTCAGGAAAACGGGCCAGAATATCTTGAATAATGGTGAGTTTGTGGTGACTATGTCCTTTTCCACTAAACAAACTGTCTCCCCAGTTGCGTAAAAACAGTGGCCCCAAAGGAATATTGCGGTATTGCAAAAAGCTTCGCAGGAAATCAAAGATATTCCAGGGACTGCTTGACACATAAAAGATGGGGTTGTCGTTGGGGGTAATGGTTTTGTAGTGAGAAGGGCGCAATAGGGCGCGGTAAAGCGCACTCACCCCCGGAAAGGGGAGGCGAGTGTGGGCGTTGCCGAGCAGCACGGTGCTAAACATCTGTGTGAGGCTGCGAACATCGGTTTTGATCACGGTGTCGTCTAGGTCGCTGATGATGCCAAAGCTGCTTTGTTGTGGGTCAACCACGCGGATGGGGCTGAGAATCTGCCCAGCACGGCCTTCTAGCTCTAGCGTAGCCTGGTGCCAGCCAGCGCCTAGGCCCGTGTGCTGCCACTGCAACTGAAAAAACCCGTCAGCGTCAGATATGGCATAGTGCACCTGTCCGTTTAGCGTGCCTTTAACCTGCATCCCTGCCACGTCACGGGCAAAGAGGCGGCGCAGCATATCGATCAGGTTGCGCCAGCGCGGGGCGCCCATACGCGGCGGTGGCAGGGTGCGGGGCAGCAGCACGCGGCCCGTAAGCTGCAACTGGTCTGGGTTGCCCCAGCCGATATAGGGCGTGACGATACAGTTGGCGCGGCGGCGGCGCGGCTGAATAAAGGCTGAAAAGCGTGCGTCTATTCGGGTAATCAGCCGCTCAAGGAAAGGCTGCAAGGCCCGTAACAAGGCGCGTGGGCGCGGCGCAGCCTGGGTTGTGCTGTTCGCTGTGGCAGTGGGTGGGGTGTCCTTCATATGCGGCAGTGGGAAAGGCAGGCAAGAGGAGGCATAAGGTAACTTTAGTGTAAGCCCTGAGAGGGGTGTTCAAAGCGCTATCCACCTTTCAGCAGTCAGCACTCGGCCCTATATGAACAAAAAGTGAAGTAGAAACGTGCTAAGGATAGCTGTGTGCCTCCAATCACTTTCTGATATGGACTACGGTGAAAGCTTCGTGAATAACGAGGTAAAAGAAGGGCAGCGGGCGTAGAAACAAGTACGCCTTTCGCAGTACAGAAGTGCGGTATAGAAGTACAGTCGGTACTTTTCAGAATGTACTTGCCCAACTATACTTGACTAGCTGTGCTGGCCAGAATGTGCTGGAGTGGAGTGCAGTCCGTATACCCTGCCTCACCCTACACTGACGGCTGAGTGCTTGCTCAAAACCCGAACGCGGCGCAGATGCCCGCTTGGGGGCGCTTGGGCCGCCCGGTAAACGCGTCGACCCACACCCACTCAGTTTGGCACTCGGCGAGCAGTGTGCCGTCAACGCGCATGATGGTAAATTCGCGGTGGGCGCGGATGCCCTGTGAACTGCTCAGCACAGTGCGTACCATCAGCTGGTCGCCGAGCAGGGCGGGGCGGTGATAGGTGATGTTGTGCCTGCGTACCACCGCAAAGCTGCCCAGTGCGCGCAAGGTTGCTATGTCCATGCCCACCCGCGCCGAATGGTTGCGGGCCGCCTGCTCGCACCAGACCAGGTAAGCTACGTTGTTGGCGTGCTGAAGGTCGTCTATGTCGCTGGGCTGCACAGTGAGGGTGAGGGTATGTTCGCGCAGCGCCTGAGCAGTGTCGGCACTAGGCTGAGCTGCTAAGGCGCTGTTCATGATGTAGGTTCTGACACTGCTTCATTGACTTCGGGCATACCCGTCATCTGACTATGAATGTCATTAACACCCTGTGCGCCGCGAATGTCATATAGGGTGACGCCGCCCCTGTCGTGGGTAAAATAATTGACCTTCACCCGGTCATAAAAAATGTGCAAATCGGGGTGATGGTCTTGTTCTTCGGCGAGTTGGGCCACTTTGAGGGCAAAGGCCACGCCGTCGGTGTACTGGGCAAACTCAAACACGCGAAAGAGTTTGCCCTGGTCACCCCACCAGCCCGCAGGCTTGAGGTCGTACACATCGCCGTCGCTGAGGCGTTGGCGTGAAAGGGCGGCTGGGCTATGGTCGGTCATAGGTTTAGTGTAGTCGGCGCGGCGCAGTAAATGGTTTGTCAGTTACCGTTTTCTGGTGAGAGCAACTTGACCAACGCGCCGTATGCATTTGTACAAACTGCGACCACATCAGGTCATTTCTGAGTCTGGCTTCATGACCCTTTGGGTTTCCACTTCTTGCGTGCCGTGCCGCTGTCTGTAGTACTACTGGCTGTATCTTGGTTGGCTACATCTTGGCTGGCTGTTACTTCAGCGCTCACGCCTTCGCTCGTCTCTGTCGCTTCGGCGTTTGCTGTTGCGGCCACTTCTCCTTGTTCGGGCGTAGCGGCCTTGGCTTTCCATTTGGGGCGCTGGGCTGGGGCGTCCTGGGGTGTGATTGGGTTAGCTTCAACTGCAAGCGACGCTGGCGCTGCGTCTACATCATCCTGGCTGGTCTTGTCCTGAGCAGCGGCTTTGCCCCACTTTTTACGCGGCGCGGCCTCGGTGGTAGCGGTAGTGGTGGCGGCAACAGGGATAGTCTCGCCAGAGGGAGGCTCTACAGGTGCGCTGCTCACATCATCAGTCTTCGCACCCCACTTTTTACGTGGCGCGGCCTCAGTGGTGGCAGTGGTGGTGGCGGTAGCAGGGGACTCTACGGGTGCACTGCTCACGTCGTCAGTCTTGGCGCCCCACTTTTTACGCGG
>JAGLBF010000002.1:9469-39890 GCA_018260375.1 Deinococcus sp. | reverse complement strand
ACTCTACGGGTGCACTGCTCACGTCGTCAGTCTTGGCGCCCCACTTTTTACGCGGCGTGGCCTCGGTGGTAGCAGCAGCAGGGGTAGTGTCGGTGGAGGGAGGCTCTACGGGTGCGCTGCTCACATCATCAGTCTTGCGTGTCTCAACGGGTTTGGGCGCTTCTTGAACAGCATCTTCTTTATGCTCAACAGCAGCGCTGGCTACGGGCGCGGCCTCAACCCATTCGCCACTGGCACGCTGCACGCCTTCCAACATAAGTTCGGCAACGTCTTTGATGACAATTTCGGTGCCTTGTTGCTTTTCGGGGGTAGAGTTGAGCATTGACTTACAAAATGGACAACCTACGGCCAGCACTTTGCCTTCTTTGGCATTGTCTAAGCGCTGCTGTATTTCTTTAAAGCGGTTGTCGCTGATTCGTTCGCTGCCGTCTTCTTCCTCTTTCCAAAACTGCGCCCCGCCTGCGCCGCAGCAAAAGCTGTTATCGCGGCTGCGTTCCAGTTCCAAAATCTCCAGGCCCATGTTGCGTATCACGCTGCGAGGTGCGTCATAGACGCCGTTGTGGCGGCCCAAATAGCAAGGGTCGTGGTAGGTCACAGCGATATTGTCAAGCTTTTGGGGCTTAAGTGCGCCGTCACGCACCAGCATTTCCAGGTACTCGGTGTGGTGCATCACCTGATAATCGCCGCCCAGTTGGGGGTATTCGTTGCCGATGGTGTTCATGCAGTGCGGGCAGGTTGCCACAATCAGCTTGGGTGACACGGCGTTGAGGGTAGCGATATTTTCCTGTGCCAGCGACTGAAAGAGCATTTCGTTGCCTGCACGCCGGGCACTGTCGCCTGTACAGGCTTCTTTTTTGCCCAGCACAGCGTAGTTGACCCCTGCTTTACTCAGCAGCTGCACAAAGCTGCGGGCCACTTTTTGCGCGCCTGGGTCATAGCTGGCGGCGCAGCCCACCCAGTACAGCACGTCTGGGGTGGGGTTTTCGTCAATAGTGGGTACTTGCAGCCCTTCGGCCCAGTCCATACGCTTGTCGCGGCTCAGACCCCAGGGGTTTTGGGCGCGCTCCATACCTCTAAAAGCGCTTTGCAGTTGCTGCGGAAACTCGCCCGCGACCATCACTTGCTGGCGGCGAATATCCACAATATCCAGCATTTGTTCATCCTGTACGGGGCAAACTTGCATACAAGCCCCGCAAGTGGTACAAGCCCACACGGCCTCTTCACTGATAGCGAACTCTAACAGCGGCTTAGGACTGGCGGCGCCGTTTTCAAAGTCACCTGTTTTGAGGGTAAAGGGGCTGGGGTGCATAGCGAGCATGTTAAGCTCCATGCGTTTATTGATTTCTAGTGCAGCGGGTGATAAAGCTTTGCCTGTGACGTTGGCAGGGCAGACATCCTGGCAGCGGTTACACTGTATACACGAATAAGCATCAAGCAAACGGGGCCATTCCAGGTCTTCTAGCTTTTCTGCGCCTAGTTTGGGGTCTTCTTGCTCCATAGCGGCTTCTATGCCTTTCATTGGGGGCAAAGTGCCACTGTTGACGGGCCGCTTAAAGGCGTAATTAAGCGGGGCCATAAAGATGTGAACGTGTTTGGTATAGGGAAAGTACGCCAAGAAAGCGATAACCGAAGCAAGTGCACCCCAGTATCCAAAGACACGCCAGCCTAGTAGGGCACTTTCACTCATTCCACCAAAGAGATGGGCACCTAAAAATGAACTAAAGGGCTGAAAGCTGTCGTATTGTCCATTATAGAATAAGGCCGATTCTTCTGCCATTTTGGCGGCGTTGCCGAGCATACGGCTGCCCACATGAAAAACAATAAAAGCCGAGACAATCGCGCTATCGCGCTTGATGTACCCGTCTTGTACCCAGGGATGCAGCAGACTTTTGCCATTAAACCTAAAGTCGCGCTTGCTAGGTGTTCCAAAGCGGCGAATAACCAGACCGATAACGCCCAGCAGTACAAAAAAGCCCATTATATCAGCCAGAGCGTTATAGATAGCGCCTATTGGGTTAGTAGACAGAATGTGGAAACTAAAGTAGCCTTCTAAGCCGTCTACGACATTGACCAGAAGATAAAAGGTAAAGCCGTAAAAGACAAAGGCGTGCAGCGTACTGATGGCGGTGCGGCGGCGAAAAGTGCGCTCCTGGGTAAGCGACGTGACCAGCGCCGCGCCGATGCGCTCAGGCAGGTGGTCAAAGCGGGGCTCGGTGTTGGGGACTCCGCGCCGAATTCGCAAAAACATGCGGTAAAAACCAAACGCGCCGATGCCGCCTGCAATGAGGGCAAAGAGAAAAAACAGGATTTTGGAGCTGAGTGGCAGCAAGTGGGTATCCTCCGGAGGAATGGGTGAAGAGCACTGAGTAAACTAGATACTGGAATTAGGTACTGGAATTAGGTACTGGGATGTAGGTACTGGGATAGAGTATAGGGTGAAGATAAAAAAATTGTACTGAGTATAACGGCTGTTGGGGGCGTAAGACTTTTTTGCAGGGGATGGCCCGCGCTTTCTCAGCCTTTAGCATGACAGAATGCAGCCTATGACTGCGCCGAGACCTGTCACCCCCACTGTCCAGAAGTCCAAAGCCAGGATTCCCAGGTCGCTGTGGGATCTGTTTTTTACGCTTCTTATTCCTATCGCTATATTAAGCCCCAATATTCTGGGCAGCGGCATCAACATCGCCCGCGACGTGTTTGGGGGCGGTGCGGCTGGCAATATTCGCGCCTATCTGCTGGCGGCACTGATTCCTGTGGCGTATGTGCTGGCTGATCTGGCTATCAACCGCACGGTCAGCGCCATTGCCCTTTTGGGCGGCATGGTGGCATTGGTGCGCGGGGCGCTGGCTTTTTGGTATGTGGAGGGTGCGGCCTTTGCCTTTAAGGACAGCGTGCCGTCATTGCTCTTTGGGGGGCTGGCGCTAGGGAGTTTGGCGACGCGCACACCTCTTTTCCGCGTCCTTATGGACGCCACCAGTCTCGCCGAGTCCCCTGAGCACCGCGCCGCCACCCAAACTGCCCTGGACCAGCCCCCCGTATTGACGGCGCTGCGGCTGGCGACTTGGATCTACGGCCTGACCGAGCTGATTTCGTCGGGCATCAACTATGTGGTCAACCTGCGTATAGTCACCGCGCACTTTAGTACCGATATGTTTAATACTCAGGTGGCTCAGGCCAACGCCGTGATGCGCCTGCCCGCCATGCTGCTGAGCCTGATCGCCATTGGTGCGGGCATGTTTTTGTTGCAGCGTGCCGTAAAAGTTCGCTACGGCGATGCGGCTAACCTCTTTGCACCCGATACACTGGCAGAACTTCAGCAGGTAGAGGTGCAGGTGCAGAACACACAGGCAGCCGCAAGTAGCCATCAGCCCTAAGCCGTCTGCGGCTGCCCGTGACTAACTGCCTATGACCAACTGCCCATAACCAAATAGTTGACCTCGCTACCTCATACGGTACAGGCTAGTTACAGGGCAGGCGGGGCAAGAGGGCGCGGGCCCAAACCTCACCGTTCGTTGAGCACCTCTGCACTGTTCTCAGCTGCTTAAGCGCTACACTGGCTGTTGATGTTGCGCGGTGAGCTACAACTGGGACAAAACCAATTCAAACAGGGCCAATCCGAACAGGGCCAACTTAGGCAGGGCCAAATGCAGGGCGGTCAGGCATGATTTGGCGGCGCATGCTCATTGCGCTAGCGATTATGTCTGCCTCGGCCCTTGTGCTGGCTCTGTTCGGCTGGCAGTGGTTTGGTGTGCCTTTGCTGGCGCACTATAGTGGCGGGCAAATCACTGCTCACTCGGTCAGCGGGCCGCTGTGGAACCCCACCGCACACGACATGATCGCGAGCATGAACGGGGTAGATGCCCATGCCAAGCAGGCCCGTATTCGCCTCAGCCAGTTGAACCCCTGGAGCAAAACCATTCGCCTAGACGTGCTGTTGGAAGACGGTATAGTGAATGTGCGCCTTAAAGACCTGCTGGGCCGCAACAACAGCACGTCCGGGTACCACGTTTTGCCCGGGCGAATCACCGTCAAAAACATGCGCCTGAATGTTGACGGTCAGGGCGTCAATATTCCCAGCGCCACGTTGCAGGCCAGTGGGCAAGACGGGGCGCTGAGTTTGCGCGGTACATCTCACTACGGCAAGCTGAGCGCTCAGGTGCACTACGGCGAACAAAACGGTCAGCTGTGGGCACGCATAAACGCCAAGTCGGACGCGCGCATTATCAACGAATACTGGCCTGGGCATGGCGTGCGCGGCGGGCAGCTCGCGGCGAAGTACCGTGTAGATGGACAGCAACTGCAAGGCGACATCACGCTCACAGATGGCTTGGTGGTCATTCCTGAGGCCAAGGCTGTGCGGTTCAGGCGCCTATCGGGGCGGGTGACCCACAAGGGCCACATTATCGCAGGTGCGGTGCGCGGCGAGCTGTTGGGTGGCCCCGTTCAGGCCAAAATAAAGGTGGACACGCAGGCCAAGAACTGGCAGGTAGACGGCGTGGCCGCCCCCACCTTTGACGCGCTGGGCAAAGCCCTCAAGCTTCCTGGCAGCGGTCAGGCGCACCTCACCGTGTCGGCCGGTGGCTGGACGACGGTCAACGTCAAGGCGCAGTTGCTGAGCAAGTCAGGGGGGTTTGCCAATGTGCCGTTTAGCGGTCTGGGGGCGGACTATTCATTTCAATCATCCAGCAGCCAAAAGCGGGTAAACGGTCAACACACCACCATCACCCGCAATGTCATCAGCCTTCAGGCCGACACCCATGTGCAAGGTGAGGCGCAAAAACTGTGGGGTACCTGGCACATTAATAAGGCGGGAAGCCTGCACTGGGCGGGGCAATTGGCGGGCAAACCGTTCAATCTTAGCGACCAGATTGACGCCCAAAACCGCATGGCGATCAGTGGCGCGGCGCTGGGCGGCCCCGTCACAGCGGCGCTGAATCTGCGGGCCAACACCGTCAGCGCTCAGCTGGCTCCCAACCTCTACGGCCTCACAGGGCAACTGGCGATCAGCGGGCCTTTTGATCATCTGAGCCTGCGCGTGCGCGACCTCACGGCGGGGCCGGTGAGCCTGTCGGGTGCAGGCAAGCTGAATAACACTGGTCTGCAGGCCACCCTCGTTGGCGCTTCAGGCGGACGGGTCGCCCTGCAGACTGACCGCACCTGGCGCGGCAAGTGGCAGCTTGAGAGGCTTAAAGTAGCGCCCCAGGTTGCCTTTACAGGTCAGGGGGACATTGACCTGGCGAGCGGCCTCACCGGGCAACTGCAAGCAGACGTGCCTGATGTGGTCGCCTCTACGCTGGCTGGCCCCGTGAACCTCAGCTGGAAGGCCAAGCAGGGCCAGTGGCAGGCGGGCCAACAGCGCCTGACCTGGCAAGACAAGACCTTTGGGCTGCGGGCCAGTAGCTTGCAAGTTGGCGGCATGACCCTCAACGGCCAGATGGTCTACAACACTGCTGTACGTGGCCCTAAAAAAAGCCCCCCGCAGGGCTTAGCAGGTCACCTTACCGCTACGGGGCGTGGTATCAAGGTCTTTGCCACAGGTGCGGGTCAGGCGCTCAGGTTCAGCGGCGCGGTGGGCGACCTTCGGCTGGAGGCCAGCACCCGCATCGGCGCTCCGTATCAGACCCAGGTCACCTTGCACGGCGCGGACATAGACGGGCAGCTGGTCAACCAGCCGGCTGATTCTGGCACCAATGGCGGCCTGGCCTTTAAGCTGCGTACAGGCCGAGCGTACGCCAGCGGCCTGATCAGCGGCGAGCGCCTGAACGCGGCGGGTACTCTAGAACTCGCGGCGCTGCGGCCCGTGTTGGCAAGCGTGCTGGGCAAGGCGGCGGCTCAGTATACGGCAGACCTCAGCGGCAAGGTGCGCCTCAACCTGCGGGGGCAAGGCGGCACGGCAACGCTCAGCGCCAGTGCCAGCACTCCCCGACCGTTTCAGCTGGTCGGCACCTTTGTGCGTCAAGGCAAGCAGGTGTGGGCCAGCAAGGTCAGCGTGCGCTCAGAGGTGGCGGCGGGGCAACATGTACGCGCTACCGTGTCGGGGCAGGTCTTTCCTGCCGTGTCACTCAGCGGCCCAGTACGCTGGCAAAGTACGTCTGGTGCGGCCCAGATTCCCGCCCAAACCTTACAAGCGAGCCTCGGCGGGCCCTATGACGCTTTGCAACTGCACCTCAGCGGCAACACCACAGCCCTGCACCTCGGCGGCGTGGATTTGCCCGCACAAGCACTCAACCTCAGCGGCGTACTGGGCCCCAGACCAGCGCTGTCGGGGCAGTGGGGCGAGTTGCGCGCCAGCTACAAAGCAGGCCAACTGACCTTTGCAGGCCAGCAGCGTCTACAGGCGGCGGGGCGCAGCGGGCAGGTCAACCTGGCAGGCCAGTGGCGGCCTGGTTTTGTGGGTGGACTACAGGCCACAGGTTCGCTGGGCGACTACCGCCTAGCTGCCAGTGGCCCCTGGCAAAAGCTGAATGTCACCCTATCAGGCGCGGGCCTGCAGGCGACGGGCAAGCTCAATGCGCTGCGCCAGAGCTACAGCGCCCAGATAGCAGGCCAGCAATCGGGCTTGGCTGTGACAGGGCAAGTACAAGGCGTGGGTACGCAAGTGACGGGACAGCTGCGTGTCCGTGACGGCAAAGGCGGCTGGGCCGATGTACAGGTCGCCTCCGGAAAGGAATTTGCCCTGCAAGCGCACAACCTCAACATCGCGGGCCAGACCCTGCGCGGTAACCTGGGCTGGCAACAGGGGCAGCTTTCGGGCACGGCGAGTCTGGGCGGTTTAACGCTGCGCGCTGTGCGGGGGCAACTGCTCGCCACAGGCGTCTACGCGCAGCATAAAGTGCACGCTACGGGCCGGTTGCAGCTGCCCTCACGCCTGACCAACCTCAACATTCGGGTGAGCGGGCCGTATGTGCAACTGCTTGCCACAGGCGACAGCAACCGACTGCGCGGCAGTGTGCTGGTGCGGGCGCAGCAGCTAAGCCGCTCAGGGCTGACGGCGCATTTACCCGCTCAGGTGCTGCCGCTAGAAGCCTCGCTCACGCCCCTGCGGATCAACGTGGGCGGCCTAACCTACTCAGGCGGTCAGTGGGGTGGACAGACTCACTTGCGCTACGCTCTGGACACGGCTCCGGGCCACATCCAGCCAGGCTCACTTGCTCTGCGTGGTGCCGGCCCGGCCCTCAATACCGTACTGGGTGGCCCCGTGGGCGGGCGAGTGCAGCTTTTGCCGCGCTTTGGCGGCGCTGTTCAGGTTGACCTGCGCTTCCTACAGGCCGCATTGTTGCCCGCGCTGCCCGACCAGACCCGCGCCGCGCTGAGCACGGGCCGCCTACACCTGGGCAAACTACAGGCTACCTTTGACCGTACTGGAGCCACCTTTGTCACGCGGGGAGCAAGCTGGCAGGGCGCCGAGATGCGACTGCGGGGTCGCGCGGACTGGCGAGCCAGTTCCAGCGCTGGGCCGGATGTCACCGCGCTGCTGACCCAGGGCCGCACGGTGATTCCCGTGTTCCTGCGGGGCAAGCAGTTGCAGGTGCGCCGCGCCACGGTAGACGCCTGGGCGCTGCGGCCTTTTGTGTCACTCAAGGCCCCCCTCTCCGGCCAAATCACCGCCTATCTCAACGCGCCTGACTACAGCGACCTAAAGACCCTCACCGCCCAGGCCACTGTCAACCTGGCGGCGGGCGATCAAGTGGCGCGGGGCCAACTGACGTACTCAGGTGGTCAGGTGGCGGGCAACCTCAGCAGCACGTTGGGTAACGTAGAGGCGCAGGTCAGCGGGCCTTTGTATCCGCGTGCAAACGCCACTGTGCGCTACGGCGATTTGCGCGGTACGGTGCAGGGTGACGCACGGCAGATGGGTCAGGGTCGCTGGTTGGCACGGCTGGGCGGGCGCTATCAGGGCAAGCCCGTAAGCGCTGTTGCCAGCATTTCGCCCAGCCAGGTGGCACTGCGGGCAGAGGTGGCAGGAGCGAGCATGCAGGCCCAGGCCCAGATACAAGCACAGGCACAGGCACAATCACAGACACAGGCGCAACACAGCGTCTGGGCGGTGCGTGGCCGCTTTAGCGCGGGCGATCTTAGGCCGCTAGCGGGCGTGGCGGGCAACCTCAGCAGCACCTTTGCCGGTACAGTTGGCGGCAACTCCACTCACCTCAGCGCCCAACTGCTCGGCGTGGTAGCCGGCAGCCACGTGGTGATTCCTGTGCGCTACCAAGGCGGCGTGGTGCGGGTGTCGGGGGGACAGGTCAGCACACCTATATCTGACGGCACGGCGCGCACAGCGCTTGGCGGCGTGGTGTGGCCCCGCCTGAACCTCAAGGGCCAAACGGTGCTCAATACCCTGTCGCCTGGCGTGTACACCCTTAGCGCCACCGGCCCCATCAGCCGCCCCACGGTAAGGGCCAGCGGTACCCTGCAAGACTTGTACGGTTTTGGCGTGGCAGGCACACGGCTACAGGCGGTGCTGAGCGGCAAAGATTTCCGCGTGCAGGCCAGCGGTAAGGCCCTCAGCGGCACCTTTCGCGGGCGCACGGACATGGCGGGGTATGTGCAGCGTGCCCAGCTTCACCTCAACCTGCCGTACCGTGACCCAGGCAACCCCAAGAATGCGCTGTGGTGGTCTGGCCCCGCTGCTTGGAATGCCGCCCAGGGCTGGAGCGGCGCCTCCACAGTGCAGGGGCAGTGGCAAGGCCAGGCCCTCAGAGCCCAGATGCAGGGGTACGGTGTGCTGGGCTTTGAGGCCAGCTACGGCCCCGCCCAGGCAAGCGGCACGCTAGGCAGCAACATCTGGCAAAAGCCCAGCGGCACCCTGCGCCTTCAGAGCCTGGATATAGGCCGCTTGTGGCAGCGCCCAGGGCAGTTGCAGGTCACAGGTCAGGCCCATCTGTCGGGGACAAGCTGGCAAACACTTGAGGCGCGCTTTGCGGGGCAACTGTTAGACATGGCGGGCGGCGACCTGACGGGGCCCATATCGGGCCAGTATCAGGCGGCAGGCAAGCTAGGGTCAGAGAACAAGGCCGCAGATATCCAAGCAGCAGACATCCAAGCAGCAGGTGCACAGGCCTCTGTCAGTTTGGGCGGGCAGCACCTCAGCGCACAGGCCACCCTCAGCGGCACGGCAGTGTACGGCAGTGTGCATTCACGCGGCGTAGAGTTGGCCCGCTTTTTGCCGCCTAAGTGGGGCGTGGACGCGCTGCGGCTGGTGGGCCAGGCCGATGTCAGCGCCTCACTTGGGCGCGGCCTAGAGCGGCTAGAGGCCCGCCACCTGTACCTAGCCGGTCGGCAACAAAAGGTCGGAGCCTTTAAGTTGCTGGGTTCGGCGGTCTATCTGCCACAGGCCCAGCAGCCACAGGCCCAGGCTGACCTCACGGGCTACTTTTTGGGTGGGCGTTTTACCGCGCATGGCAACCTTCCTGCTGGGCTAGATGTTCAGGCTGAGCACCTCAATTTGAGTCTGCTGTCAGGTGAGGACAAAGGCGCAGCGCCCAGCGTTCTTCAGGCCCAGTTGCACCTGTTGGGCGACTTGCAAAACCCTGCCATCAGCGGCACGGCCCAGATGTCGCGCCCCGAAGCTGAGGTGCTGGGCAGCATCTCAGGCCGTCTGCAAGACCCGCAAGCCCACCTGCGCGCCGCCTTGCGCGGTTCTTACAGCGGGGTTTTACATGCCGACATTTCTCAACTGGATTTGAGCAACCAACTTGCCCAGGTGCGGGTCTACGGCACCGCTCAGCAGGGCCAAACCCGCCTTGCCTTAGATATGGCGGGCGTGTGGCCCAAGCTGGCAGGCCATGCCAAAGCGAATGTTGCGGGCCTGGGCCAACCTGTGACCATCACGGGGAAGGGCAGCGGCCTGTACACCCTGTCGGCGGGCGAGTTGGGGCGCGGTCAGGTAACGCTGGCGGGCTTAAACCCTGTGGTCAGCGGATCGGCAACCATCAACCCTTTGCCACTGCTCGGCGCCACGGGCCAGGGAACTATACAGCTGAGTGTCAGTGGGCGGGGTGATAACCTGCAACTCACGGGCGGCGGTCTACTCAGCGGCGTAACCCGCAGCGGCTTGAGCTTGCCCGATACCGCTGTGAGCCTCAGCGGTACGCCTCAGCAGATGACGGCGCAGGCTGATCAGGGCGGCAAAGTGGTGGCTTCGGTCAGCGGCAAAGAGGTGGTGCTCACAGGCTGGCAGGTGCAGGGCGCAGGCAGCCGTCTGAGTGTCACGGGGCGGGGCGACTGGGCGGCGCAGCGGCTTAGCGCACAGGTGACGGCGAGCGGCGACGTTGCCGGCAAGGCTGACCTCCAGTATGGCCCAGGCGCCCTCACCGCTGCTGGCAACCTGAGCGCGGCAGGTTTGGCGGGGCGCTTTGAGGTCAGTGCCAACCGGCTTACAGGTTGGAAGGGTAGCTTGAAGGCTACGGGCGGCCCCGATATTCAGGGTATAGGCCCAGTACTCAGCAGCCCGCTGAACGTGCAGTTTTCTGGCCCCTATAGCCGTCCCTTGGCGACGGGCAGCCTGGGCTTGGTCGGCGCCAAAGCGGCGCTGGTGGCAGGTCAAAGCGGTGTACAACTGCGCCTGAGTAGCGGCCCGCTGACCAAAGCCAGTGGCGTGTTGAGCCTGAATAGAGTCAACCATCTCTACCGCTGGGATGGCGCGGCCTACCTCTCACGCCGCAAAGGGCAGCTAGATATTGCCGTGTCGGGTGAAGCAGCCCGCCCCCTGGCCGAGCTCAAGGGCAAACTGGGCCAGTGGTACGCCGCAGGAGCCGTAAGCCCGGGCGCCGCCTACCTGACGTACGGTGACGGCGTGGGCCAGGGCGCAGGCCAGGGTACATTGCGCTGGGACGGTAGTGCCCTGAGCGTAGTCAGCGACCCCTTAGACCTGTCGCGCCTAGAACTGGCGGGCGTGTCGGGTACGGTGCAGCCGCACGCCACAGGGCAGTTGCACGCCACAGGACAGACTGCCAGCACTCGCAGCGCTGAGGCTACCCTGGCGCTTCACAACGTGGTTACGGGGGGGCGTATCCCTTACCTAGAGATTCCCCTGGCAGGCAGCGGCAAAGTCAGCGCTACCTTGCAGGGCGAGGTCGTCAGCGCAGCGGGCAAGCTTAACCTCAGTGCCGGGCCACTGTCCTTTTCGGCGGCGCGGCGCAGCGGCCTGTGGACGGGTCAGCTGAGTGCCACTTTCAAAAAAGGCGCAGGACAACTGCGCACCAACATCGCGCTCAAAGACTTGCAGGCCACCGGTACGGTGCAAGCGGATCAACTGCCCGTCACGGTGAGCGGCGTGAAGGCGCAGGTCACCGGTCAAGTAGCGCTGACGGGCGAGCAGTTTAACGCCAGTCTTCAGGCGACAGGGGTGGATGAGGCAACAGGTGGTGCGGGCGCCGAACGGGTGACGCTGAAGGGCAGCGGCGGCCTTGCTAACCTCTTGCCCAGTCTGGAAGGGCTGACGGGCCTCAAACCGCTGGAGCAGGGCTACCGGGTGCAGACCCAACTGGCGGGCCTTGACCTGGGGCAACTGAGCGGCGGCAAGGTGGGCGGCAACGTGAGCGGTCAACTGCTGCTGGGCGAAGGCACTGGCACCTTTGTGCTGCGGTCGAACACCCTCAAGTTAGGTGACAGCGTGCTGAATAGCCGCGTAGACGGCACGTTGGCAGGCGGCGACTGGCGTTTGCGCGGGCATATCGGTGACTCCACACTCTTCGGGGCAGTGACAGGCGGCAAACTCAGCGCCCGCATGCAGATGTTGGCTTTGCCTGTGGGCAGCGTCGTCACCGCCTTTACTGGTCAGCGTGTAGGCGAGGGCTTGCTCACCGGGATTGCCCGCGTAGAAGCGCCCCTAGATGACCCGCTTTCGGGTACGGCGGTGGTGGTAGCAGAGCGCCTCAAGGTGACGGTAAATCAGCAGGCGTCTGCCGCCGCATCCAGCGCCGCAGCAGAGACGACAGCGCCCGCCGCTACAGGCACCGAAGTGCTGATAGGCCAGGGCAGCCTTAACTTTGCCAACCGCGAGCTAACCCACATTCAGCTGGCGATGGGCGGCGCGGGTACCTGGGACGTGCGCGGGCAGTACACCCGTCAGAACGTTGACCTTCAGGCGAACTTTAACAACACCACGTTCACCCCCATTTTGGCGCTGCTGCCCAACCTCAAAAACCAGGCCACCTTGCACGGCAATCTGGGACTGAGCGTGACAGGCGACTACCAGCAGCCTACCGCTAGCCTCAACGGGCAAGACCTGACTGGCACTTGGGCGGGCATGCAAGCGCGTGTTCCCAGCTTGCACGTGCAGCTGAATGACGGAGCGCTGTCGGGACAGGCGAGCATTGCTGCTACCGGCACCGTGGGTGCTCAGGGTACAGCGCAACTGGGTGGGCAGTTTGCGAGCAGCCAACTCAGTGGAGTAACGCTGAGCTATCAAGGCGCACTGAGTGCCGAGTCGCTGGGCGATTTGGGCCAAACGGAGGTTCATGTGACACAGGGCGAAGACAACAACTGGCAGGTAGACGCCCTCGCGCAACAAGGGGGAAGCCTGAAGGTAGCGGGCCAGTTCTCCCCCAAGGTGAACCTGCAGGTCACGGCCCAAAATTATAACCTTCCCATCCGCACCCTCTACGCCCGCGAAAGTAACCTCAACGGCGCACTCACCGCCGTCACCGAGGGTGAAAACATTGTGGTCAACGGCGACCTCAACTTTGCGCGGATGTTGCTGGGCCGTGTGGCCACCACGCCGCTGGTGGTGGGCGCGGGCGATAAATCCGCTGCCGCTCGCTATGTCAGCCCGCTGCCCACCGCACTCACCACGTTTACTGACCCCGACGAAAAGACCGGTACCGTCAAAATCGCCATACCTTTTCTCAACCGAGTGGTGTTTAATAACGTGCCTATCCGCGCTCCTGGCAATATTCGCGTGGATGAATCGGTAGCCCAGGCTGAGCTGAGCGCCGACTTGGTGCTGAGCGGTACGGGCGATAACCCGCTGCTCACAGGTGAAATTCGCAACCTGCGCGGTTCGCTGACCCTGCGTGACAATGAGTTCTCCATTCAAAACGCTGTCGCTAAATTTGATGGCAGCAGCGTTTATCCCAACTTTAGCCTCACGGCCCAGGGCCAGGTACCCGACTCAGCGGGTAACCGTGTGGGTGTGCAGCTACAGGCTGATGGCGATTTTGGTGTGCAGGAGGGTAAAGCCGAGCGCGTACTTGGGTTGCGTACCGCGCTGAGTTGTACCACCTGCTCGCCGGGCAGCACCAACTACACTGAAGCCGAGCTGTACTCGCTGCTGGCGCTAGGCACATCTGACATCACGGCGCTGACAAACAGCAACAACCTGACCAGCCTGGGCACCAGCGCCGTAAGTACCGCGCTGAACATGTTCGTGCTGGGCGAATTGCAGCACAATATTGCCAAAGCCCTGGGTTTGGATGTGTTCCGCATCAACGGCAACCTGATCAACGCAGACGGCAGCGTAGATGCCCGCTTTACCGTCGGCACCTACCTGAGCAAGCAGTTTTATGTGCAGTATCAGGTAGACCTGACGGGCGCGGGCCTGCTCGACGCCACCTACACTACCGAAGACGGGCGCTTTACCTTCAAGGCCAGCACGCCGCTCAGCGGCTTTGACCTGGGCAGCGTGCAGCCTTCTTTCTCAGCAAGTTACAACATCGGCACGCGCCACAGCGTAGCCGTGGGCTTAGAATCGGGCAAAAGCACCAAGTATTCGGTGGGGTATGTCTTTAGGTGGTAATACGGACTGAGCTTTGCTATGGCTCAGTCCGTACTTGTGCCTAGGCCTGCTGGCCTTTTTTCATCGTGTGTTCAACACGGTTCAAATTGCAGTGCGTATCAGTGGCTTTGCTTGGCGCGGGGGTCTAGCGCGTAAAAGGCGGTAACCGCCACCAGCACACCTATCCAGCCTGGAGCACTGCCCAGTTGCATCTCAAACTCTTTGCCCAGTACGGTGCTGCCCAACTGGCCCACCAATTGGTCGCCATTTTGTTGAGCCACGATGTTCCAGCCCACAATAGGCGCTCCGAAGTAGCCTGTTACGCGGTCAACGCCGCGCAGGGTCAGGGCTTCGCTGCCCACATGGCCTTTTAGCTCGCCGTTTTGCAGCTCAATGCTCACGTGTTCGTCGCCCACTGTGCCACTTACGCCGCGCTCGTTAATTTCTAGTGCAATGTCTTTGCCACTTAGCTTGCCACCTGCACGGCCCACAATCTTGTCGCCGTCAATAGCGCAGCGGATACCGTATCCGTCTTTACCACCGAGGCGGCCTGTCAAAAAATCTTCCATAAAGGTCAGTATACGGAAAAAAGTGAGGTGTGTGACAGGGACAGGCGCGGCAGGGTGAGCCCGTGATCAGAAGTTGGTCTTGGCCACAGGCGTGAGGATAAGCTTGCCAGTAAAATGGTTAAATACGACGTTGACCTTATAAAAGCCGGCGCTGCCCCGCGTAGCCATGTTGATACTCCACTTGCCTTTGTCGCACTGTGCGCCGCCGAGTGGCGTGCCGTCTGAAGAGGTAAAGTTCAGCACGGCGCTGCCGCTACTTACTTCGCAACTGCCTCTAATACTAAGCTGCCCTTCGCCGTAGAGCCTAAAGGGATAACTGGTGGTGCCCTGCGCATTAAAGGCGTACATGGGGGTAGTGGGGATCAGGCCGATGCGGTATCCCTTTATGTAATACAGTGCGCCTAGAAGAATAACAAGCAGAGCCATAACGACTTTCATATCTATCAGTATAAGGTATTTTTTGTACATTGGGCGTTAGGTCAATGAGTATCGGGGCAATAGTTATAGACGGCGCCGAGCAAAAAGTTGTGAGCACGGATACCTGCTGATAACGCGCTTAGGTCATCAGTACGGATTCCAACTTACAATGTGCCAAAAATGTAGTAAAAGCAGGCGAGCAGGTGTAGGAATAAGTATACACCTGGCAATGGTGCTGGAATAGATGCAGAATGCGTATCAGTGGATCTCTGACAAAGGCGCGTGGTCAGCGCAACCCGTACAGACGTGTGCACTGCGCCGCCCTGAGCTTGGTATTACACTAAGGAGATGAGCCAATTTGTCGCCGATCGTCCCCTGCGCGTTGCTGTTGTTGGGTCAGGCCCCAGTGGTATGTATGCTGCCGAAGCCCTGCTCAAGCAAGATACCCCCGTGCAGGTGGATATTTTTGACCGCCTCCCCACCCCTTACGGCCTGGTGCGTTACGGCGTAGCCCCTGACCACCTCAAGATCAAGAGCGTGACGGCGGTCTTCCAGAAGATCTTTGGTGACGAGCGCGTGCGCTTTTTGGGAAATGTGGAATTTGGCAAAGACATCAGCGCGGCTGACCTGGGCCACCACTATGACGCGGTGATTTATACCGTGGGCGCTTCGTCTGACCGCCGACTGGGGATTGCGGGTGAAGACCTGGAAGGTTCGCTGAGCGCCACCGAGTTTGTGGCATGGTACAACGGCCACCCCGACGCAGCAGCCCGCGAAATGGTGCTGCACGCCACGGGCGCGGCAGTGGTGGGTGCGGGCAATGTGGCGCTAGATGTGTCGCGCATTTTGGCCAAGACAGCCCAGGAACTGCACGAGTCGGACATTGCCCCGCACGCCCTCAATGCCCTGGAGCAGTCGCACGTCACTGACATTTACCTGCTCAGCAGGCGCGGGCCCGTACAGGCCAAATTCACCACCAAGGAGTTGCGCGAATTTGGCGAGTTGCACGCTGCTGATGTGGTAGTGAACCCAGAAGAAATCGCGCTGAGCGACGACGAATACGCCGCCATTACCGACAACATCGTGCGTAAAAATGTAGATGTGCTGCGCGAATTTGCCGCCAGGCCCCTGCAAGGTAAACCCAGGCGCGTGCATCTGCGCTTTTTGGTCTCGCCCGTAGAGCTGATAGACAATGGTCACGGGCAGGTGGGCGGATTAAAGATCGAGCGCAACCGTCTGGACAAAGCGGGTCACGCCGTGGGTACGGGTGAATATGAGGTGCTTCCCGTGCAGATGGTGCTGCGCTCGGTGGGCTACAAAGGCGTGGCGCTGCCAGGTGTCCCTTTTGATGAACAGCGCGGCGTGATCCCCAATGACAAAGGCCGCGTAACGGGGCAGGTAGGCGGCTACACCGCTGGCTGGATAAAGCGCGGCCCCAGTGGTGTGGTGGGTACCAACAAAGCGGACGCGGTAGAAACGGTGGCCTGTTTGATGGCTGACTTGTCCAAGCTTACCCCCGCACCCCAGCACACCTGCGAAGCCATAGACGCGCTGCTCAGGGAGCGCGGTGTGGAGGTGGTGACGCTAGATGACTGGAACGCCCTAGAAGCCCACGAGCTAGAGCAGGGCAAAGCCCAGGGCCGCCCCCGCCACAAGGTCAGCCACCGGGGAGAAATGCTGGAGGTGATTCGCAGCAAGCGCAAATAAAGCAGACAACAAGGCTAAATCAGCCATTAGAGCCAAAGCAGTCAGCACAGCCAAAGCAGTCAGCACAGCCAAGGTGAAGCGTAGGCGTTCGGAAAGAGGGATACAGGCTTGAGCGGGGGTGAGAGGCGCAGCCCGTATAATCTGTACTCCCCCCACCTTCCTTTGCGCTATGCTGCCTAACGGCTCATGGACAAGCGTTGTCCGCGCCTTTTTACCTCGGCGGCTCTGTGAGGCCGCGTACTCGCCCTGTGAGGCAGGAGAAAAGGAAATGAATAAAGACTGTATCCTACGCCGTCAGCCCGCGCTGAAGGGCCTTTTTTTTGAGTTGACTTGGTGTGAAGCAGCCTGGTTTGGTTCACATGCACGCACACATTGTTGCCAAGGGGGGGTTAAGTGATGAGTGCCAAAGCCGTCATCCTCTCGCCTGAAGAGCTGCGCCGCGCGCTGACCCGCATCGCCCACGAGATTTTGGAGCGCAATAAGGGCGCTGAGCACCTGGCCCTGATCGGTATTCACACACGGGGTATCCCTATCGCCCAGCGCCTTGCCGCCAAGTTGCAGGAGCTAGAAGGTGTAGAGGTGCCACTGGGCCGCCTGGACATCACCCTGTACCGCGATGACCTGAGCGAAGTGGCGCGCCAGCCGATTATCCGCGAAACTGAAGTGCCGTTTGACCTGGCAAAGCGCCGCGTGGTTTTGGTTGATGACGTGCTGTACACGGGCCGCACCGTACGCGCCGCGCTCGACGCCCTTATTGACCTGGGCAGGCCAGAAAGTATTCAACTGGCGGTGCTGGTTGACAGAGGCCACCGCGAGCTGCCTATTCGCGCCGACTATGTGGGCAAAAACCTGCCAACATCTAGCAGTGAAGTGGTGAAGGTCAGACTGCAAGAAACCGACGGTGTAGACAGCGTAGAGCTTTGGGACATGCAGGATATTCAGGAGGCTGAAAATGAGTAAGGCAGGAAGTGGGTTACGCCACCTGCTTGATTTTCAGGAATGGTCAACTGCGCGCCTGCTGGCTCTCTTAGACAACACAGACACCATGCTGGCGGTGCTTGACAGGCCCGTCAAAAAAGTACCTGCGCTGCAAGGGCTGACCATTGGCACAGCCTTTTTTGAAAACTCTACCCGCACACGCACCAGTTTTGAACTTGCCGCCAGGCGCATGAGCGCGGATGTGCTGAGCTTTGCGGCGGGCAGCAGCAGCGTGAGCAAGGGTGAAAGCCTGCGCGACACCATCGAAACCCTCAGCGCCTACAAGGTTGATGCTTTTATTGTGCGCCACCACGCATCAGGCGCGGCCCATCAGGTGGCGCGTTACAGCGGCAAACCCGTGATCAATGCGGGTGACGGGCGGCGGGCGCACCCCACTCAGGCGCTGTTGGATGCCTACACCATACGGCAAGAATTTGGCGAGCTGGCAGGCAAAACAGTGGCCATTATCGGTGACGTGCGCCACTCACGGGTGGCCCGCAGCAATGCCGAGCTGCTGCCCAAGCTCGGCGCCAAAGTGATCTTATGTGGCCCTGCTCCCCTGTTGCCGCGTGACCTGGCGGGCGAAGGCGTCAGCCTGACCACCGACGCGCGCCAGGCTGTACAGCATGCTGACGCGGTTATGGCTCTGCGGCTGCAACAAGAGCGCATGGACACGGGCTATCTGGGCAGTATTGCCGATTATGTGAAGCTGTATCAGCTGAATGAAGCCCTGCTCGCCCACGCGCCCGATCACGCTATCGTGCTGCACCCTGGCCCTATCAACCGCAATGTAGAACTCAGCGACGAC
This sequence comes from Deinococcus sp., assembly GCA_018260375.1. Taxonomy (GTDB): domain Bacteria; phylum Deinococcota; class Deinococci; order Deinococcales; family Deinococcaceae; genus Deinococcus. The sequence continues at coordinate 21,694 of JAGLBF010000002.1, read as the reverse complement.
GTGGCTGACGGGCCGCGCAGCCGCATTCTGAAACAGGTAGAAAACGGGCAAGCCGTGCGGATGAGCGTGCTGTATCACCTGCTCGTCGGGCGTGGCTGATGAACAAAAGAAGAGGCCTGATATTGTGTTGCCCGCCTTTCTTGGCGCGGGCAGGCCAGTCCCACGACGAACGTCACGGGTATACAGGGCCGGTTATGAAAAAGGTCATCCTTCTTTCTCTGCTGCTGCTGACCGCTTGTAAGCCGCCCCCCGCTGATGGCACTGCTGCCGACACGACCCAGTCCAATACAGCTCAGGCCAATGCCGCTGAAGCCCGGGCCGAAGCGCTGGAATACACGCGCCTGGTGGGCGTGGCGGTGAGCAACGCCTACTACGAAACGGGCAAACCTATTCCGCCTACGCCCTGCACCGATCCGCTGTTTGGCATGAAAAGAACCAGCACGTTCTTGATCCTAGAGCGCTGTACGGCGCGTAAAGATTCGGCGAGGACATTTCAAGTGATTGCGGTCTTTAATAAAGACTTGGCGGTACTGGGTGATGAAAAAGAGACACGTGTTGTACAAATGAGCGAATTGCCCCAGACAAAACAATAAAGCGGTCACAACAATAAAGTAGACAACATGCAAGGAGTAAAACGGTATGACACTGACCATCACCAATATCAAGCGCATTCATGCTGACCAAAGTGAGTCTATCACTATAGAAAACGGCAAGATCAAGGGCTGGAACCTCGCCCCCGAAGGTGACACCATTGACGGGCAGGACGCAACCATTGCCCCCGCCTTTTTAGAGCTGCACGCTCACCTGCGGGAGCCTGGGCAAGAGCAAAAGGAAGACCTGGCCTCTGGGCTGGCGGCGGCAGCGGCGGGCGGCTACGGCACGGTGGTGTGTATGCCCAACACCTCGCCCGTTATTGACCAGCCTGAACTGGTGCGCGCGCTTATAGCCAAGGCTACTGGGTTGGGGCAGGCGCGGCTGCGGCCCTCGGCGGCGCTGACACGCGGGCAGCAAGGTGATCAGCTGGCTGAGCTGGCACTGCTGCGTGAGGCGGGCGCGGTGATGTTCACCGATGACGGGCGCACCAACGAAAACGCCCGTATCTTGCGCCTGGGGCTGGAATACGCGGCGTCGCTGGGCCTGCCTGTCAGCGTTCATGCCGAGGACGCGACCTTGCGCGCTGGCGGGGTGATGAACGAGGGGCCAGTGTCCGAGGCGCTGGGCTTACCTGGCAACCCCGCCGCTGCCGAAGCCGCCCGCGTAGCCCGTGACCTGGAACTATGCCGTCTGACAGGCGCACACCTGCACATTCAGCACCTGTCTACCGCCCGTGCCCTGCAACTGGTCAGAGAAGCCAAGCAAGCGGGCGTGAATGTCACTTGCGAAGTTTGCCCGCATCACCTGCTGCTCACCGATGAGTCACTGCGCGGCTTTGACACCCTGTACAAAGTGGCCCCCCCACTGCGGACGCGGGCTGACACTCAGGCGCTGCTAGAGGGCCTCCAAGACGGCACGGTAGACTGCATTGCCACCGACCATGCTCCCCACACCCGCGCCGAAAAGGAGCTGGATATGCTGCAAGCGCCTTTTGGTATTCCCAGTATAGAGGTGGCCTTTGCGCTGATGTACACGCACTTTGAGGCGCAACTGGGCTTGCCCAAACTGGTAGACCTGCTCACCGCCGGTGCAGCCCAGGTGATGAAGTGGCCCGCTCCCACTCTAGATACAGGAGCGCCCGCCGACTTGGTGCTGCTTGACCTGCACACCGAGCGCACAGTGAACCCCACTGAGTTTAAGAGCAAGGCCAAATTCAGTCCCTGGGCAGGTGAGCGGCTGCGCGGCTGGCCTGTGCTGACGGTGGTAGACGGCAAAGTGGCGTATAGGCGGGAATAGCAAGGCGAGTCAGAGTGTGGGGTAGGGGGGAGCACCTGAGCCTTACGCCGCTTATACGGATTGCGGTTCAAGCAGAAATGACCTGATTTCGCAGTCCTTATCCTCCCGTCCTAGAGCTATACTGGAGTAATATGCGCCTTTCTTCCACCGATATTTATGCGTTTCAGGCGCTGGGATATCTGGGGCTACACTGGGCGGCACAGAGCAGCGCCAGAGACGGCAGCGCCCAACAACCCGCCCGCTGGGTTGCCAGTGACGAGATCAGTGAGGCCACAGGCGTAGCGCGGCCTTACCTGGTGCGTATCCTGGCGGTGCTGAGCGCTAAGGGACTGGTGCGCAGCAAAAAAGGTATCGGCGGCGGGTACGCGCTGAATATGTCTCCGCAGAGCATCACCCTGCGCGACGTGGTGCGCGCCATTGACGGGCCTGTAGCCCCGCTCAGCTGCATCAGCCTTAAATGGCACGAACCCTGCCCCGAAGAAGCCCGCTGCCACGCCCGCAACACGGTCTACACCCGTATGCGCGACGCTATGCTGGCGGTGCTAGAAGAATTCAGCGTGGCTGACCTGGTGCAAGATGCCCACCAGGGCGTGAGCTACACCCACTGCCTTGAGCATCTGCTCAGGCCCAATCCATAAGGCAGCCGTGAAGTAAGGCAGCCGTGAAGTAGGGCAGCCGTCATGGGGTGATACAGACTGCGCTTGTATCACACGCTACAGTAACTCAGATGACGTATCCCTTGACCCTTCTCGCGGCCCAGGATGTGCGCGTGCTGCGCGGTGAACAGGTGGTGCTCAGCGCGGTCAGTTTGCAACTGCAAAGCGGTGAGCGCCTTGCCCTCCTGGGCCGCAACGGAGCAGGCAAGACCACGCTGCTGAACGTGTTAGCGGGCCAGCTTGTCCCCGATGAGGGTCAGGTGTGGTACGCCCCGGGCCTGCGGCTGGCGACCCTGGCACAGCACGCTTACTTTGCCCCTGGCCTCAGCGTGGCCCAGTGGGTTGAACAGGCTAACCCCTACGCTGCCCAACTCGCCCAACTGCGCGCGCTAGAGCCTGAACTGGTGGGCAGTGCAGGTGCCTGGCAAGCCTATGACCGCTTGCAGCAACAGCTGGATATTCAGCAGGCGTATACCTGGCCTGTGCGTGCCGCCAAAACGCTGGATATGCTGGCACTGAGCGGCTTGCAAACCCGCGAAGCCGCTACCCTGTCAGGCGGTGAACGTACCCGCTTGCGCCTGGCCCTAGCGCTCCTGGCCGAAAGCGACGTGCTGCTGCTTGACGAACCCACCAACCACTTAGACATTCGCATGCGCGAGTGGCTGGAGCAGTATTTGCTTGGCGCGGGGCGGGCTTGCCTGATCACCAGCCATGACCGCGAATTTCTGGACAAGGTGGCCCAGCAAAGCCTCTGGTTAGAGGGTGGGCAGGCAGAAGGAGGTCATGCAAGGCTTTATCCGGGCGGCTACACCCGCGCTCAGGCGCTGCGAGAGGCCGAGCGTCGCCGTGCCCACAAAACCGCACGCCTGAGCCGCCGCGAGCGCGGGCGCTTGCAGGGAAGCGCCGATCGCTTAGATGTGTGGGGCCGCCAGTCACGCGCTGTCAAAAGCCGCGCCCGCAAAGTTCCTCTCAGCGAAGCGCCCCTGCCTGAGCGCCGCATCACCATGCAACTGCTGGCGGGTCAGTCGCAGGCACGGCTGTTGGTGTGGGGCGAACACCTGAGTTATACACTGGCTGAGCGCACCATTTTGCACGGTGTGGCCTTTAAAGTACGACAGGGCGACCGCATCGTGCTGATGGGGGCCAACGGCACGGGCAAAACCACGCTGCTCAACCTGCTGGCGGGGCGCATTTATCCTGTACCGTCTCCAGAGGGAAGCCCGCCGAGTACGCTGCGCTTTGCCGCTGGCGTTACCGTGGCCTACCTAGACCAGATTTGGCACGGCCTCAACCCGCATCAGACCTTGTACACCCAGTTCGAGGAACGCTTTGGGGCGCGTGCAGGGGCGCTGCTGGGCCGTGCGGGGTTTGCCGCCGCCCACTGGCCCAAGTTGCCTGCTCAGCTTTCGGGTGGTGAGCAGGCGCGGGCGGGCCTGGCGTTGGTGAGCGCCCTACGGGCCGACTTGCTGCTGCTCGATGAACCCACCAACCACTTAGACGTCACCGCCCTAGAAGCGCTGGAGGACGCAGTAAAGGCGTACGGCGGCGCGGTGATTACCGTTACCCACGACCGCCGCTTTGCCCGCGAAGTGGCTACTCGCGTATGGCATATCGCTGGAGGACAACTACAAGAGGTAGAGGGCTGGGGCAGCCGCGCCGTGCTAGACCCCGCCCGCAACTTGCAAGGCGACCCGCCACCCCCACCGCCTGAGTCTCCCAAAGCGGCCCTGCGGCAGCACGAAGACCGCCTGCTGGCCCTAGAGGCGCTGCTCAACGCGGATTTGCCGCCTACCCAGCGCGAACAAAGCCGCGCACTTAGTGAGCGCCACCAGCTCAGGCAAGAGCTATACGGCCTGTACGCCGAATACTACGCTGTGCCCCAGTTTGACCACGAGGTCAGGCATGGCCCGCTGACCATCCGCGCCCAGCGGCTAGAGACGGGCGGCATCTTTTGGGCGGCGCACAATGACACCTGTCCCCACCTGGCTTGGGACGGCGTGACCCTGCGCTGGAATACGGCTCCCGACTTGCCTCCTGTCTGGTACGGCGAGGCGCTGCTCGCGGGCGCACTGCGTATCTTATTTGAGCGCTGGCACGTGACGCGGGTACAATTAGGTGAAAGTGGCCCTGTGCTGCTACGGCGGCAATATCTCAAGATGGAATTTTCGTTGAGGGTTAAGCCTACAGCGGAAGGGTGAGGGGCCAGCATGCGTAGGAAAAAGTACGCGTTTCGTGGTAGCACCTCTGGGACGGTGCTGGAATGGAGCGCAAAGTGTATAAAGAAACCAGAGCTACGTCCTCTGCCGCAGCGCCTCATACAGCACCAGTGCGCCTGCTGTGGCAACGTTTAGGCTGTCGGCCTGGCCTTGCATGGGAATACTGACATGCAACTGCGCCGCTTCTTTCCAAAAATCACTGAGGCCCGCGTGCTCGGTGCCCAGCAGCAGCGCCACTTTGCCGCCTAGAGGCGCGTCCCAGTAGGTTTGGGTGGCTTCGGGGGTGCAGGCTAGCAGCGTAAAGCCCTCTGCGCGCAGCCAGTGCAGGGCCCCGGCTTCACTGAGCACAAAGGTAGGGTGAGTAAACACGCTGCCCTGCGAGGCGCGGATAAGGTTGGGGTTACCCATATCTAGCCCCTGGCCCACCAGCAGGGTACATAAGGCCCCTGCACCGTCAGCGGTGCGCAGCAGTGCCCCGGCGTTGCCTGGTTTCTCCAGTCCGTCAAGCACCAGTACGGCAGCATGCGCGGGGACGGGCGGCAGCATACGGGTTGCGGGCCAGCGCATCACCGCCAGCACGCCGTCGGGGCCTTCGCGGTGGCTGGCCTTTTCAAAGACTTCGCGGCTCAGCTCGGTGACGGGCCACTGGCCCCAGGGCAGCGTCAGAGCTTCGGGGCTAAACAGCGCGGGGCAACTGTATACCATATCGGCACTTAGGCCGCCCTGTAAGGCGCGCTTGACTTCGCGTGCGCCTTCTACCACCATCACGCCTTCGCGCAGGCGTTCGCGGCGATCGCGCAGGCGCACCAGCCGCTTGACCTGGGGGTTTTGTAACGAACGGATAGGAACGGTGTCGCTTGAACTCACGGCAAGTATTGTATGTCAGCGGGCAGGCCCGGGTACTGGTGAGCAGACTGCAACAGCCTGCTACCAGCCATCACCCATTAGCCGGTAGCCAGCACTAGCCCTTTCGTTCACAGTATTTCCCTTACTTCATATTTTACTTTACATTGCCAGTCAGCGGGTCAATAAGGGTTTTGGGGTGCGTTTCGTTTGGATTCTCAACAGGGTGAACGGGCGCTTTTTGGTCGGGTGGTATGTAATCAGGGTTAGGGTCAATATCGCGGGCCAACAACGGGTCAATGATAGCGGCAGAGGTCGCTAAGCCCTGGGTGTTAACGCCCACGGTCAGCAGCGGCGGATCAACCAACACCGCAGGCGCAGCCCCTGGGTAGGCGGGGTCTTGTAGAGTATGTTCCAGCGCTTGGGGGTCGCGCGTGACCAGGTCGGTATTGCCCTTAAAGGTTTCGTTGTTCTGTTGAGCCTGCGCGGCAGGTTGTTGACCGCTGAGTAACTTGTCGTCTGTCATAACGCCTGATAGTCTGCCAGCTTTGCGCGGGCGCGGCTAGGGGACAGAGGTTGAGTGAGTGCTCATAGAAAGGTTGTACGCTTTTTTGCTCTATTCCAGCACCGTCCCAGAGGTGCTACCACGAAACGCGTACTTTTTTCACGCCCGCTGGCCCCTTCTTTCACCTCGTGTTTAACACGGTTGAAGTTGGAATTCGTATGATACGTATTCCGATTGATTTGGCGTACTTCCGAATCAACCAGGGCGGATGCGAGTGGGAACAGCATACGGACTGTGCGGTATGGAGCCGCAGGCGGCGCTTTTCCGACTGTGGTGGAATTTAGCGCAGTCCGTATGAGATGCACCTAGTTCACCGTCAAGCGTACAGGCTCGGCGTCCACTTTTTGGCGTTGGGTGTTTACGCTGCCCTGAAACCAGCCTTCTACCATGTACTCGCCGGGGGGCAGGGTGAGGGTATGGGTCAGGCTGAGGTGTTGGCCTGCGCTTAGGGTGGTGTGTAGCGCGTCCTGGGTGCAGATGCGGGGGCTTTGCTGCGCTGCGGGGTAGACCACTTTGCGGGTGCCGACTTGCAACACGCGCAGCATTGGTGCAAAGGTGCAGTTCTGGCGGCCCTCGCGGCTGGCGGTGATGGTCGCGGCAGTATTGCCCGCGTTGGTCAGCTGCAAGGTCGCGGTCACTTCGCCCAGCACGGTGCGCGGTAAGATCAGCGCGGCTTTGAGGTGAGTGGCGGCCAGATTCGCAGCGGGCGCTGTTTGCTCAGTAGTGGTGACCGTACCCGTGAGCGGTGTCAGGGCAGGGGCCGCCGTCTGGGCCAGCGCGGGGCACCAGAACAGCAAAAAAGCCAGGGCGTGAGCAGGAGCGTTCATGACCTTAGCTTAGCGCTCAGGCTTGATGGTGGGCTGACTTGGCAGACTGACGGGGGCCAGATATGGCAGCCGGTTAGGTGTCGGAGTTCAGGTCAGTGTTCAAACGCCTGCACGTTTGCACATCTGCCCTTATACGGATTCCGATTGATTTGGCGTACTTCCGAATCAATCAGGGCGCATGCGAGTGGGAACAGCATACGGACTGCGCGGTATGGAGCCGCAGGCGGCGCTTTTCCGACTGTGGTGGAATTTAGCGGCAGTCCGTATTACCTGCTTACCTGCGCTGCATAATCTGCGGCAATGCCCGCCGCAACGCCCTGAGCAAAGGCTGCCTGGCCCGCTGCGCTCATCAGCAAGCGCAGTTCGGTAGGGTCAGTGAGGTAGGCCAGCTCTATCAGCAGGCTGCGCTGGGTGCTGGGGCGGGTGAGGGCCAGGTTAGAGACCATCAGTCCGCTGCTCAGGGCCGGGTCGCGCTCGGTGCCGCTGCTGCTGATCATCAGTCCTGGTACAGCGGCGGGAATACTGCTGAGCAATTGGCGGGCCAGGCTGTAGGTCATGGGATGGTAGGTATGCACCTCTAGCCCATGATGGGTTCGCGGGTCTATGCCGTCTGGCAGGGCGTTGGCATGAATGCTGATGAGCATATCGGCCTGGAGTTGCTCGGCGAGCAGGGGGCGGTTATAGAGCGGCACCTTCTGGTCACTGTCGCGGGTAAGCCGTGCGTCGGCTCCCTGAGCACGCAGCAAAGCCGCTACGCGCTGGGCGATAGGCAGCACGATATTTTTTTCGGGTGTACCCAGAGCGCCCGCGCCGCCAAATTCATCACCGCCGTGTCCTGGATCGATGAGGATAATGCGCCCTGCCAGCGGCTGAGCAGGGTTGAGTGCGGGCGCTTTGCGAATGTGCAGCACCAGGTCACTGCCCTCATACCCCGTCCAGTAGCCCCACAATTGTTGCTGCGGCAGGGTGACGCTCAGCCCAGTGCCGTTCCAGCGCACGGCGGGTGCGTCAGGCAAAGTGGGCAGGCTCATCAGCTCGCTGCTGCCTGCGCCCTGAGCCAGCGTAAGGTTCAGTGTGGCGCGTGTGCTGACAGGGTCTTGGCCCTCAGTGGTGTCAAACAGCACCCGCTCTGAGAGGGGCCAGCGCACCTGCCACTCGGTAGTGGTGTCGCTTAATTGCGCTGTTCCGACCTGCGGGGCGGGCAGCGGTGTGCCTGCGGGAAGCAGCGACAAGGTGGCGTCGGGGGCAAGCGCGGGGCCAGCAACGCCCTGCACGGTAACACCTTGGCTATCTTTGCGCCACACCACCACGCGCTCGCCCTGGCGCGGAAAAAGCTGGTCGCGGGCTTGCGGGCCAGTATCAAAGGAAGTGCTGGCGGGGTTAACACCCTGACCCATATCGGCGGCAATCACCACCGCTACCCTGGGGGCAGCTTCCCGGCTGATGCGGCCTGGCGCGGTGGCCTTTAAGGTTTTGCCGTCACGCCCTGTAAAGGTGAACTGCACAGGTACATCCGTCAACTCGCCCGCTGGCAAGGTAGCTAGGTTCACCGTACCGCTGTACCACCCTGCCGCCTGGGTCGGGCTGGCAGGCTCTTCACTGAGGCTCAGGCGCTGGCGGCTTCCCACCTGCACACTGGCCCGCCCACCTGGGGAAGCCTGAAAGCGCACCCTGATCTGCTGGGTCGCTGGGTCAGAGCTGGCACCGTACAGTATCACCTGCCTGCTGGGCGACAGGCTGTCAGGCCGTACCGCGCTGGGGCGCATGGGCAAGCTACGCGGTACCTCAACACTGAGGCGCAAGGTTTGAACGGTGCACTCGCCGCCCTGGGTGGCCACCAGATTCAAGGTATTGAGACCAGGTTTGAGAGGCCACCATTCCATAAAAAGGCCGTCTGGCCCCACCTGTACGGGCTTGCCGTCAATACTCAGGCTCGCGCCTGGGCTGGTATGCCCTTCCAGGATAGTGCGGGTGAAGCTGAGACGGTGGTCGCTGGGTGGGTAGGCCACCTGCACTACGGGGGCGGCGCTGGCAACAGCAAAGGCCAGCAGGGTCAAAGGCAAAAAACGCATAGCCCAGCTTAGCGCAGGGGTAGAACATGCGTGTCATACGGATTCCGATTGATTTGGCGTACTTCCGAATCAATCCGAGCGGATGCGAGTGGGAACAGTATACGGACTGGGCTTCATTCCAGCATTCTTCCAGCATCGTCGGAAAGACGTTGCCTGCGCTTGCATAGCGCGGCGTACTTATTGCTACGCCCGCTGGCCTGCCCAGTCAACCCCGTCCCCGTTATTCCAGCGCTGCCCGCGCCGCTGCTTTGTCGCGGGCCAGTTGGGCCCTGAGTTCGTCTAGCCCCGCAAATTTTTGGTCGCCGCGCAGGTAGGTCATAAACTTCACCTGCAACTCTGCGCCGTACAGGTCGCCTTCAAAGTCCAGCAAGTTGACCTCAAAGCGCCGTTTTTCTACCTCTACCGTAGGCCGAAAGCCGATGTAGGCCATGCCCAGGTGCTCGGCGGTGTGTCCGCCCATCTCGGCGCGCACCTGCACGGCGTAGATCCCCAGGGGCAGGGCTTTGCCGCTGGCAACCTGAATGTTGGCGGTGGGATAGCCAATGGTGCGCCCCAACTGGTCACCGCGCACCACCACACCCTGAGCGCTGTAGTGCCGTCCCAAAAACCGCTGCGCGCCCTCCACGTTGCCCTGTCGCAGAAATTCACGGATGCGCGTGCTTTTGATCTCTTCACCGCCCAGGCTGTGCATAGGCAGGGCCGTTACGTCGCGGCATACTTCCCGCAGGTCGTCAATGTTGCCCGCACGCCCGCGCCCAAAAAAGAAATCCTCACCCACCACAATAGCCTTGGGGCGCAGCGCCAGCAGGTCAGCAATAAAATCTTGCTTGGGGCGGGCGGCAAATTCGGTGTTAAAGGGTACGGCAATTACTTCGTCTATGCCGTAGCGCTCTAGGAGTTCAAGCTTTTCGGGCAGGGTCGATAAAAATTCGACGCCTTGCGTCAGCACCCGTGTAGGCGGGTCAAAGGTGTACACCACGCTTGGTACCTGGTAATGCCTGGCCCGCTCGCTCAGCCGTGCCAAAAGCGCCTGGTGTCCCAAATGCACGCCGTCAAAGCTGCCAATCGCCAGGGCCGTAGTAGTGTCAGGGCGCTGGTCGGGGGAGATGTAGGTTTTCATGCACCCTGCTCCACGGCCACTTGAGCGCTGAGCGCGTGCAACACAGCGGCAATGGTGCTGGCGCTGCCTTTGGTGGCGGCACTTTGCAATTCGCGCAGCACTTCGGCGGGCTGCCGCCAGATCACTTCTATATCTTCGTCATCGTCCATCGGCAGGCGTGACTCGCGTGGGTTGCTGGCCCTAAACATATACAGCTCTTCATTACAAAAGCCTGGGCTAGAATAAAAGCGGCTGATCAGCTCCATATCCGCGTCTAGCCCCGCTTCTTCCTGCAACTCACGGTGAGCGGCTGCTTCGGGCGTTTCACCCTCGTCAATAAGGCCAGCGGGCGCTTCAAGCGTGTAGTCGGCGATGGCGCGGCGGTACTGGCGCACACACAGCATCTCGCCGCGTTCATTTTGCAGCAGGATCGCCACGGCGCTTTGGTGGCGCACCATTTCCCACCGCCCGTCTTCTAGTACCACCTGGATAATCTTGCCGTTATAGATGACCTGGGTCTTGCTGTCGTTCATGTCTGGCACTGTAGCGCATCGCCTGAATAGGGCCGTGCTAGACAGAGCTGGATGAGACAGGTCTGGGTAATACAGAGCTGGGTAAGTCAGGGCTAAGCTTAATAGACCCAGTGCCGCACCTTAGCTAGGAGCGGGGCTAGGTACTATAAAAAAGCCCTCCTTTGACACAGCAGAGGAGGGCAGAGCGTCACCGGTATTAGTCGCGGACTTGGCGCAAAAATGCGGGAATGTCGTAGTCGTTGGGGTCATAGGTACTGGTGCCGCGCGAAATGGTCTGCGTGCGGGCGTTGGGAATGGGTTGCAGGTTGCTGCTGGCGGTAGAGATAGCAGCGGGGCCTTCGTTAAAGCCTGTGGCAATCACGGTGACGCGCACTTCGTCGCCCGCATTTTCATCAAAGTTCACGCCAAAGAGCATGTCGGGGTCGTCATAACCCGTCGCCTCGCGGATTTTCTCCACAATTTCGTGTGCATCATTCATAGACAGGTCATAACCGCCCGTCACATTCACCAGAATGCGGCGCGCGCCGTCTATGCCGCGCTCAAGCAGCGGGCTATTGATGGCGCTCGCGGCAGCTTCGTCAGCCAGCTTATCACCGCGTCCTGAACCAATACCCATCAGCACAGGCCCAGCGTTAGACAGCAAGTTGCGCACGTCGGCAAAGTCCACGTTAATCATGCCTTCTACGTTAATCACGTCGCTGATACCCTTGACGCCGTAGTACAGCACGCGGTCGGCAATCAGGAACGCGTCGCGGAAAGACACCTTCTTGTCAACGGCGGTGAGCAGTTTTTCATTGTTCACCACAATCATGCCGTCAACCCGCTCTTGCAGCTTGGCGATGTATTCGTCGGCAACCTTGCTGCGCTTGGGGCCTTCAAACTTGAAGGGTCGGGTGACGATGGCCACCGTCAGGATACCCATTTCACGGGCAATCTCAGCAACCACAGGACTAGAACCAGTGCCTGTGCCGCCGCCCATACCTGCTGTAATAAACAGCATATCGGTACCTTCCAGATATTCCTTGATGCGCTCGCGGTCTTCTAGCGCGGCTTTTTCGCCCACTTCGGGGTTGGCGCCTGCGCCCAGACCGCGTGTCAAGCGGTCACCAAGCTGAATACGAACCTCGGCGTGGCTCTTGGCGAGAACTTGGGCATCGGTGTTGCCAGCAATAAACTCCACACCCTCAAGGCCCGATTCAATCATGCGGTTGACGGCGTTGTTTCCTGCTCCACCCAGGCCAATTACGCGAATTCTGGCGGCTTGCATCAATCTTTCTCCTTAGGTTAGCTGCTAGTTAAGGGCAGCGTTTTTAGTAGTTTAGCGCATTTGGGCGGGCATAGCAGTTCTTTTAGGACAGCTCCCGCACAGGGCGACTCTTTTTTGCTCTGTCGTTTAGCATAACGCATCTGGCCTAACGTATTGGCATGGCAGGGCGCTAGGCCGCTGAGCCGCTTTTGCTGCAACATAACCCCAAGGTTTTTTTGCCTTAGTGTCTCGTTGTTAACAAGGTGCAAGGTTAACAA
>JAGLBF010000002.1:0-9369 GCA_018260375.1 Deinococcus sp. | reverse complement strand
CAAGGTTAACAACGTGCAAGTCGCAATCCGTGCTAGAGAGCTACTGTCAAGAAAAAACCCTTGTCAAGAAAAAACCCTGACACCGTACGGACAGGCGTCAGGGAGAGCATGGGGAGGTTGACCTTACATCACGCGGCGTGCGCCGATGAAGCGGCTTGACCAGTAAGGGTTAGACAGTTTGTCTATCATGGTGCGCCCGTAGTAGCTGTTGGCGTTGGCAAACTGACCGTTGCCCAGGTAGATAGCAACGTGAGACACGCCGCGTCCCAAGGTGTTAAAGAACATCAGGTCGCCGGCTTGCAGGTTGCTACGGCCTATACTTTTACCAGTGCGAAACTGCGCAGCGGCAGTACGGGGCAAGTTAATGCCCATGCTGCGGAATACAGCCTGGGTGTAGCCGCTGCAGTCCATGCCCCAGCCGCCTGTGCCGCCGTGAACATAGCGGATACCCAAAAAGCGCAGAGCGGCGCTGCGGACATAGCCGCTGCCGCTGCTCGACTTGGTGGCGCGGGCTACCGTACTGGCCCCGGCAGCATTGTTTGTGCTGATTTTCTGGCCTACATTTAGGGTCGTGCTCATCATGTTGTTCAGCTTCATCAAATCCTGAGGCTGCATACCGTAGCGCTGGGCTACGCTGCTGAGGGTGTCACCTACCTGTACGGTATAAGTAGCGGCCTGGGCAACGCCGCTGAGGGCAATGATGGTAAGGAGGGTGCGTATCGCTTTCATTGATATCTAGTTTATCAACGCTTAAGATTACGGCTGTTCACTCTCAGCTTATATTGTCTGTTGCCGCGCTGAGAGGGCGTCTTGGCTCAAAGAAGAGCCTGAAAAGCTATCGGTGATTGGCTCACTATTATCACCTTTCTCATTATATCGACTCATAAAGAGAGCTTTCTCACAAAAAGGTGGTTATGAACGTTCCAGAAGGACTTAAATGCTGCGCGAGCAATTTTCCAATGAGCCGTTACTTATTTTTGACTCATAAATGAACTTTTGTGAGTTTTTTTATGTGGAAACGCTTCCAAAGGGGGCCAGCTAGACTCTCTATGGGCGGCGAGCGTGTTGAGTTCTTAAGGTCTGGGATGACGTGAATCTGACTTAGCCACTTTATTAAGACTATACAAATGCTGTGCCTGCCTTCACAACAACAGGTACGGCGCTAGGCTGAGCCAGTAAGGCTGATATTGCGCCTCTAATAACGCTCATACCTTAGGGGTGAGGGTCTAAAGTATGAGCGTCTAAAGTAAAAGATAGCCTAGTGTCCTCTAGTCTAGTGCCCCAGACGCTCAATGACTCAGTCATCATGTTCCCGGTGCTACCCTGAGGGTATGAGTATTCATATTAATGCGGCCCCTGGTCAAATCGCACCCACTGTCTTATTGCCCGGCGACCCTCTGCGCGCGCAGCATATTGCCGAGACCTTTTTTGATAATCCCGTGCAGCACAACAGTGTGCGCGGCATGCTCGGTTTTACAGGCACCTACAAGGGCCAAGCCGTGTCAGTGCAGGGCACAGGCATGGGGATGGCGAGCGCGGGCATTTATGTCAACGAGCTGATTCAGGACTACGGCTGTACAACCCTGGTGCGCGTGGGCACCTGTGGCAGCTACCGCCAGGACGTGCGGGTGCGTGACATTTTGCTGGGGCAGGCTGCTTGCACCGACAGCAACATCAACCGTATCCGCTTTGGCGAGCAGACGTTTGCGCCTATTGCCGACTTTGGGCTGCTGTTGCAAGCCTACCAGGTGGCCCAGGCACGCGGGCTAGCGGTGCATGTAGGTAATATCATGAGCAGCGATACCTTTTACCAAGATGACCCCCACCACTACGAACTTTGGGCACAGTACGGCGTGCTGGGCGTAGAGATGGAAGCGGCGGTGCTGTATACCCTGGCCGCCAAATACGGTGTAAAGGCACTGACGGTGCTGACCGTTTCTGATCACTTGGTCACGCATGAACAAACGACCGCCGAGGAGCGCCAAACCACCTTTAACAGCATGATTGAAGTCGCACTGGAGGCAGCGCTGTCGTAAAGCGCTCACCTTCCAACACTCAGTAGATAAGCGCAACCTGGCCCTGACACTACTGCTTGTGTAGACGGGCGATATAGAAGCCGTCTATGCCGTCTTCCATCAGGGTTAGTACGCCTACTGAGCAGGGCAATACAGAGACGTTGAGTTCGGGCAGGGGTGTGGGCGTAAATTCGGGGTGGCGCTGTAAAAACGCGTTGATTTGGCCTTCGCCTTCGGCGCTTGTGATGCTGCACACGCTGTACACCAGCACGCCACCAGGTTGCACAAGCGTAGCGGCGCTGTCAAGCATTTGGCGCTGCAGTTCACTCATTTCGTCTACCGCCTGAGGAGTGAGGCGCAGAGCAATTTCGGGGTGGGCACGCAGGGTGCCGCTGCCCGTGCAAGGCGCGTCGAGCAGCACCAGAGGCGCGGGGGGCAGGTCGGGGGAGGTGGTCAGGTCGACCGTGACAAATTGAGCCTTGAGGTGCAAGCGGCCCAGATTTTGCCGTGCGGGGCGGGCTTTGTTCTCGGCAATATCTACGCTGGTGACCACTGCGCCGTGACTGGCGAGCATCGCTGCTTTGACGCCGCTGCCACCCGCTAGGTCAAGCACCTGAACGCCTTCTAGCTGCGCGGGTTCGTCTGCCAGGGACTGATCAGCCAGAGCCAGCACACAGGCGTAGCTGGCAGGGTTAATCGGCTGTGCCCAGCCACTTTTGTAGGCGGTTGTGACGGCCAGCGGCCGCGACAGGTTTACCGCGTAAACGTCGCCGCGCTGCTCGGTGATTTCACAGCCCTCGCCCTGTAAGGCGCTGACCCCCTGCGGCGTAAGGCGCAGCCACACGGGCTGGGGCCTGAGCAAGCTGTCTTGTACTTCCTCAGCGTGGGGGCCGTAGGCCGTGGTGATTTCGTCGCTGAGCCACTGAGGCAAGGTGGGCGTGGGAGGCAGCACTTCTATTTGGCGCAACACCGCATTGACCAGAGCGGGCGGGCCAAACCCCTGGCGGGCCAGATCCACGTACTCGTTGACCACCGCGTGTGCGGGCGTACCCAACACCGTGCGCTCAAAGGCCCCCGCCAGTAGCACCGCGCGTGCACTGTCACGGGTATTGCCGCGCAGCAGCGGCTCTAGCGCGGCGTTGAGCGGGCGGTAATAGCGCAGCGTGCCGTACACCAGATGGGTCGCCAGGCCCGCGTCACGGGTGGTCAGGTGGGCACGCTTGAGTTCTTTGTCAAGTTCAGGCGCGGCAAATGCACCGCCAAGCACGCGGGTCAGCACGCGGGCAGCAACTTCGCGGGCGGGGTTGGGCTGGTGATCACCGCCACTGGGTTGCGTGGGCGTAAGGTTGCGGGGCTTGCGTGAAGACTGGCTCATTACCCCCTAGCATAGCGCCTACAGCGGGCTAGATCAGCGTAAAAGCGCTTGATAATTGGCGGTGATACGGATTCCGATTGATTTGGCGTACTTCCGAATCAATCAGGGCGAATGCGAGTGGGAACAGCATACGGACTGTGCGGTATGGAGCCGCAGGCGGCGCTTTTCCGACTGTGGTGGAATTTAGCGCAGTCCGTATGAGTAGCCGTACTAAGTGGCAGTAGAGTACATACTTGTACGGATTCTGGTTGAACTTTAGCTAAAAATGTGACGAAAGAAGGTCAGAGGGCCTAACAACAAGTGCGGACTTTGCAATGCAACACGCACCTGTTTAATAAAGTTCAGCTCAGAATGGGTATTACTTGGCGGTGCGGCGTTTAGACAATTCAAGAGCCACAGGAATGAAGGAAAGCACAAATATAACGCCGACCACCACCAAAATGTATTTGTCCAGTACTTCTTTGGGCAACACTTTACCCAAAAAATACCCTGCCATCGGTATGCTGATGCCCCACAGCGCTGCCCCTATCAGGTTAGTGAGTTGAAATATCCCTCGGTCCATCTTGATGGTACCTGCCATGGTCGGAACCAATGTGCGGATAATCGGTACAAAGCGTCCCAGTACCAGGGTCTGATTGCCATGACTGTTAAAGTATTCGCGGGCTTGTTCTACATATTCGGGCTTGAGGAATTTAACCCGTGAAAAAACCATAGGCCCAAACCGCTGACCGATATGATAGCCTGACCAGTTACCCAAAAAAGCCGTAACCACTACAAGAGCAATAACAAACCACAAGTTAAGGTCACCACGCGCTGCAAAGAGGCCCGCCGTAAGCAGTAAAGTGTCACCTGGCAAGAAAAAGCCCAGCAATAGACCAGTTTCGGCAAAAATAGTAAGGCCAATACCGAGGTAAGAAAAGGTTTTGATCAGATATTCGGGGTCAAGAAAAGAGGGCATAGTGGTTCCTAGTGTAGCGGGGTGGGGCCTGATCATAAGTGAATGTCAGCCAGGGCAACCTTGCGTCCTGACAAGACCGATAGGCAGTGGATTTATAGCTATTGGGTTTACTGTTGGGGGTCAGTTTTGATAACGCTGACGCTGGGGGTCGCCTGTACAACAGCGCTGGCGGGTTCATCTTTAAAGCTCTGCTCTAGTTCGTCTTTGAGGCCCTGGGTGCCTTTGCGAAATTCGCGGATACCGCTGCCTAAACCGCGTCCGAGTTCGGGAAGTTTTTTGGGGCCAAAGATAAGCAGAGCCACAACCAGGATGGTGATAATTTCGGGTGCGCCTAAGTTCATAGATACTCCTTTGCAGCCGGCCTCAGCCGTGACGGGGGCAACTGCCAATAGTACAGTCACAGTATAAGACCACGCCAAGGGCAGGAATAAGATGAAATGGGCATGAGGTAGGGACAAGGTGCCTGCGGGGTCGTCGGTCAGGGTAATCATGCGTATCCTACAAACCCAGATACCACTGCTGACTTGCAATGATAACCATAGCCTTAAACGAGTTGGCCTGTTGATGAGCACCGCAAACCCCAGTTTGGAATCCGTATAATCTCAAGCATAACTGCGCACAGTGCCGTCCATAAACGCCACCACCAGGCGGCCCTCAGCAGCCAGCGGCGTAGCCTGTACCCCCTGAGGCTCTTGCTTTTGCCACACGACTTGCCCCGTGTCTAAGCTTAGTGCCAAGAGTTCGCCCGATTCGCTGGCAAAATACACCGCGCCCTCGCTGATGATGGGGCTGGCCGTCAGGCGGCCTTCGCAGCGGTGTTGCCATTCTTCCGCGCCCGTATGCAGATTGAGGCACCATATCCCCCCGCCCCAGCTCGCCAGTACCACCCGGTCAGGCGTGGCGGCAGGGGCGGCCCACAGCTCGTCTTCTAGGTCGTATGTCCACAGCACGCTTTCGGGGGCCAGATGCGCGTGACCCTGGTGCAGGTGCAAGCTAATGGCGTGAACTTCACCCTTCCAGGTAGGAATGACCAGCAGCGCCGCGCCGCGCGCCAGTTGCACCAGTGCGGGCGTGGCGTGGGTGATGCCTACCTCTACCTTCCACAGTTGTGTCCCCGTCAGGGTATCTAGGGCGTAAAGCCAACCTTGCTCGTCTACTATCAGCGCAGTAGCGGCCCACACTAGGGGTGAGGCAGCGATAGGACTAGCGGCGCGAAAGGCCCAGCTCAACTGCCCGGTGGCTTTGTTCACCGCGTGCAAATGCCCGTCGCGCGAAGGCACCAGCACCAGCGGCCCCCACAGGGTCGGTGCGCCCGTCAGCTCGGCACGGGTTTGGTGTGTCCAGCGCAGGCTTCCACTGAGGCCCGCGCAGCGTAAGGCCCCGTCCCACGCGCCGTAAATAACCCCGTCATGGATCAGGGTGGCGGGCGCAGTCACTTCGTCGCGGGCGCTGAGGGTGGCGTGCAGGTCACCGCCGCTGCTGAGCAAAGCCAGTTGCCCGCTGCGTGTACCTACTGCCAGCAGCCCTTGCTGCCCCACTACCGCTGCAGGCCAGGTGATTTCGCCGCCCAGTGACAGCTGCCAGCACTCGGTCAGTTGGGCAGGCCACGGAGGGCCGCCCCCTTGCACGCCGCTGCGGGTACGTCCACCACGGTACTGCGCCGCTGACTGAGCACGGTAACTCTGGCGGGCCAAGAGCAGTTGCTGATAGAGCGCCGCGCCGCTTTGGGGACGATGTTGCGGCTTTTTGGCAAGCAGGTGCAGCAAAATCTCGGCAACCGCGTCGGGCATAGCCGGGTTGAGTTCGCGCGGATCGGTCAGTCGCTCATAGACATGCTGAAAAAGCACACTCTGGTCATTGTCGCCCACAAACGGCGGGGAGCCACACGCCACACGGTACAGCACCGCCCCCAGCGCATACAGGTCACTGAGGTGGTTGACCCCGCTGCCCCGCGCCTGCTCCGGCGACATGTACTGCGGCGTACCCAGGGTCATACCGCTACGTGTCAGGTGCCGGGTCTGTTCACTCAGGGTCACCAACCCAAAATCCATGATGCGCGGCAAGCCGTCTTCGCCCAGCAGCAAATTGCCCGGCGCTAGGTCTCGGTGAATCAGCCCCTGCGCGTGCAGATAATGTAGCGCCTGAGCCACAAAACTGGCTGCATCCAAAAAAGGCTCAATGCTCTGCGGACTGTCTTCCAGTGGCCCCAGTACGGTGATGGCGCCGCCGCGCAGCAGGGGCATGGTGAAATAACTGAGCGTGCCTTGCGGCTGAGGCTCGCTGCCCAGGTCATGAATGGCGATGATACCAGGGTGAGACAGGCGTGCCAGCACCCGTACCTCGCGCAAAAAGCGTTCACGGTCTAGGCTCAGCAGTTCTCGGTGCAGCACCTTGAGCGCCACATCGCGCCCCAGCAAGGTGTCACCTGCGCGGTACACGCGTGCACTGCCGCCCTCGCCAATAAGTTCATGCAGCAAGTAGCGCTCAGAAAGAAGCTGGCCTGGGCTAAGCGGCATAGGGCCAGTATACTAGCGCCCGTAGAGCGGCGAACGCACCCGTAGGCGCGAGGGCTGGGTCAACGCCATCAGGGGGTCGCCGCCTAGCAGGGCAGCGGCGCGGCTCTGGTGCAAGAATAAGCATATTCTTCCCAACGCCTTAACCCTTTTTTACTCAGTCATAGTGAAAGTCGTCACCGTCTAGCAGGGCGCGGAACTCGTCTAGCTGGGGGTCTTCGTCCATTTCACGGGCAATTTTTTCTATCGCCAGGCGCACCACTTCGCTTTTAGAGATCAGGCGCTCAGGGCTAGAGAGTTCATAGGCGGTCTTGGTGAGTAGCGCGTCTTGCTGCTCGCTAATCACCACTTGTAGCCGCTTGCGTTCCTTTTTGGGCATGTCCTGACTCCTCGCAAACTACTTCCTGCCTTCACTGGTAGCTGAGTATTGTGGCTCTACCAGGCGCAGTAAGAGCGCTGACACTAGCCTACCATCTTGGGCAAGCTTACTCAATATACTACTCTGGCTCATCCTTGCCAACTTGCTTGATACTTGCTGAGTATGGTTGAGCAGGGAGTACAACAACTCATGAGGGTCATGATGAGTTAGGGTAATGATACAGCAATACAGTAGAGTTCCTGGCGAGTTTATTCGCCGTGAACATAAATATACTACAAAATACGCTTAATGCTAGCGGCGCTGCTGTTTATGCTTCACCAGTGCCACTGTTACTCTTGGCTACCCAGCTACTTTTGGCCACCCGGCCGAACACGCTAAAGGTGTGTTTGCAGGCTGTAAGGTAGGGGTGATAAACCAAGACATTACATAAGATTTTCGGAATATACACCTTGCCCCCTAGACTCACAGTGAGTGAGGTGTGTAAGATACAACCAGAAGAAGGAACATTGGTCGTTGTAGAACACTTAATCCACATAGACCTCTCACCATTGAGCGCCAATCTTTAAGGTTCCTGCTTTCTAACAAATCCACTCAACCCAAAAGCGGTGCTTTACCTCACCGCTTTTTAATAAAGGAATACCATGCTTCAAGTTACCCCTCTGCACATCACCGGCGGACATTCACTCAGTGGCGAATTTGCCGTACAACCCAGCAAAAACGCAGCGCTGCCTATTATTGTGGCGGCGCTGCTTAGCCGTGAACCTGTGACCTTGCATGGTATTCCTCGCTTGTCAGATATTTACAACATCCTCGAAATTGTCAGCCATCTGGGCACGTCGCACGCCTGGGTCGGGCCCAACAGCGTGATCTTGCACACACCCGAGATTATTAACATCGAAGCGCCTTACGCCCTGGTAAGCAAAATGCGTGCCAGCTTTATCGTTATGGGTTCGCTGATCGCCCGCGCCGGCGAAGCCATCGTCAGCATGCCTGGCGGCTGTGCCTTTGGCTACCGCCCTGTTGACCAGCATGTCAAGGCCTTTCGTGCACTGGGTGTAGACGTACAAGAAGAAAGTGGCAACTTTGCCGCACAGCGCACCCGTCCCTTAGACGGCTCGTATATCTTTGAAATGCTGACGGTGGGCGCGACCCAAAACGCCATTTTGGCAGCGGTACTGGGAAGCGGCGTAGTGGTACTGGAAAATGCCAGCATTGATACCGACGTGGTGGACATGATCAATTTCCTCAATTCACTCGGCGCCAATATCAAGGGCGCAGGCACCAACACCATCACCGTACACGGAGTCAAAGAGCTGCGAGGCGGCGAGTACACCATTATCCCTGACCGCATTGAGGCGGGTACGATGATGCTCGCCGCTGTTGCCACACGCAGCCGCATTACCCTGACAGGCGTGCGCGTTGATCACTTGCGTGCTGTGAGCATGAAGCTGATGGAGATGGGCGTAAAGATTATGGAATCGGGCACCAATCTGACCATCGACGCCGTTACCGGCACCCTAAAGCCCACCAACGTCACTGCGCTGGAATTCCCTGGTTTTCCCACCGACGTGCAGCCCCAGATGAGTGCGCTGTTGTCTACCGTGCCTGGCACCAGCGTGGTGGTGGACAAGATTTATCCTGACCGCCTGACCCACGTGGTAGAGCTCAACCGTATGGGCGCGCAGATTGTGGTGAGCGAGCACACCCAAGTCATTCAGGGAGGTAGCTTGCACGGCGCACCCGTAAAAGCTGCTGACATCCGTGCGGGCGGGGCTTTGGTCGTTGCCGCACTCGCCGCTGAGGGTAAGACCACTATTGACGGCATGCAGTACATCAACCGTGGCTACGAGCGCTTTGCTGAACGCCTGCGCGGTCTAGGCGCTCACGTCACCCAGAACGAAATGAACCTTGCTGTGGCTATGGATTAAAGAATAAGGTACAACAAGCCCTGTAAAGTACAAGCGCTCAGGTTGAGAGTGCAAAAAAAGTGTAGGGACGTTGAAGTGTTCAAACGTTTTTTTGTGGTCAGTGAGCGGCTTATACGGATTCCGCTTCATTCCAGCACCGTAGGGTAATACGAATTCCGATTGATTTGGCGTACTTCCGAATCAATCCGAGCGGATGCGAGT
>JAGLBF010000059.1 GCA_018260375.1 Deinococcus sp. | reverse complement strand
TGGCGTACTTCCGAATCAATTCGAGCGGATGCGAGTGGGAACAGCATACGGACTGTGCGGTATGGAACCGCAGGCGGCGCTTTTCCGACTGTGGTGGAATTTAGCGCAGTCCGTATTAGGGCAGCAACTGTACCATTTTTCTCATGCGTGATGTATCTACATCATCAGCAGTAATATCCATGAATACAATGTCAAACCGCTCGGTACCCAGGCGAATAGCGCCGCGTCTGCGCCCTATTATGCGAAAACCTGCCTTTTCATAAGCCTTGATGCCGCGAACATTGTAGGCATAGGCGCCGAGCATAATATTGTGCAGTCCCCGAAAAAAGAAGCCGTATTCTACCATAAGCCGCACTGCTTCTGTGCCGTAACCACCGCCCCAGTAGTCAGGATTATGGATACTGATGGCCAGTTCGGCACTGCCGTGCCTATCATTGATGCTGCGCAGGGCAATACCACCAATAAAAACTTGCTCTTGGCGGGTATAAATTCCAAAAGTCACGTTATCAGCCATGCTTTTGCTCACACTTTCAAAATAAGCCTCCTCATCTTCAAAGCTGCCCGTTGTGCCAGAAGCGCCTAGATAAGTAGTCAGTTCTAGGTTGGCAAAATGGCGGGTCATTTCGGGAATATCTGCGCGGCGCAGGCGGGCCAAAATGACGTTTTCTCCGGTAAGTACGGCATGCAGGTCAGACATAAACCAAAATAACACGGCGCAGTTGAACACCAGCCAGATGGCAAAGAGCCTCCTTAGCGCTTGACCCTCCCGTCCTCACGCGCCACAATAGACAGCAGGCAAAGAGCCGCAGGGCAAAGCGGGGAGCCACACCAAAACCAAAAAGGGCCAGCGCGTGCTGGAACTGGGGTGGAACCGCGCATCTCCCGTGCGTCCCCAGATGAGTTGCTGATAGAAGGCAACTTGTCTGGGGTTTTTCGTTGATCCATTACTCAGCACCACTTATTACCCTCAAAAGGAGATACATATGCCCGCAAAGACAATGGAAGAACTGGTCAGCTTGTGCAAGCGCAGAGGCTTTATATTTCAAGGCTCTGAAATTTACGGTGGCCTGCAAGGCTTTTATGATTACGGCCCTCTGGGTGTAGAACTCAAGAATAATATCAAAGCGGCGTGGTGGCGAGCCAATGTATATGAGCGCGATGATATGGAAGGATTAGACTCCAGTATTATCATGCACCGCCTGGTGTTGCGTCACAGTGGCCACGAGGCTACGTTTAGCGACCCCATGATTGATAACAAGAAGAATAACAAGCGCTACCGCCTGGATCATTTGCTGAAAGACCAAAAATCAGATGTGATTGCCAAAGTAGCTCAGCAAATGGACAGCGATGCTGATAACTTCCCGGCTATTATTGCAGCGCTTAATGCTCAGCCTGCTAGGGCTTCAACTGCATTCAAAGAAGCGGGTGTGCGTGACCCCTTTAGTGGTGAAATTGGCGACTGGACAGAGCCTAAGCCTTTTAATATGATGTTTAAAACAACTATAGGCCCAGTGGCTGATGATGAAAGCTACGGCTACCTGAGGCCCGAAACAGCTCAGGGAATCTTTGTTAACTTTAAAAATGTGGTTGACAGTACCAGTCGGCGCCTACCTTTTGGTATTGCACAGATAGGAAAAGCCTTTAGAAATGAAATTACTCCGCGCAACTTTATCTTTCGGGTGCGTGAACTAGAACAAATGGAGATTGAATTCTTTGTCGCTCCAGGTACAGATGAGCAGTGGCATCAGCATTGGCTAGAAAAGCGCCTGGCTTGGTGGGAAGCCCAGGGTGTTCCTCGTGAGAAAATAGAAATACTGGATGTTCCTAAAGAAGACCTGGCGCATTACTCCAAGCGTACCTACGATCTGATGTACGATTACCCTACGCTGGGCCATGAAGAGATAGAAGGTATCGCCAATCGCAGTGACTACGACCTGGGTAGCCACACCAAGTCACAAAGTGAACTGGGCTTAGTCGCTACGGTAGAAGAGAACAATGATTCTATTGCCAAATTGACTATTCCACACCCCCAAACCAATAAGCCTGTAGTGCCTTTTGTTATTGAGCCTTCAGCAGGAGTAGACCGTGCTCTGCTTGCGGTGCTGAGTGAAGCCTTTACCCAAGAAACCCTGGACAACGGCAATGAACGCATTGTTCTCAAGCTGAGGCCCCACCTGGCCCCTATAAAAGTTGCAGTGATTCCACTGGCACGCAACAAGCCCGAATTGGTAGAATTGGCCCGCAGCATTAAAAATGACCTTCAGAAACTGGGCTTAGGCCGTATTTTACTAGAAGACAGCGGTAATATTGGCAAAGCGTACCGTCGCCATGATGAAGTAGGCACGCCTTACTGCATCACGGTAGATTTTGATACCTTGGGACAAAATGTTGAGGGTGCAGAAACTAACCTGAAAGATACAGTAACAGTTCGCGACCGTGATACATTGCAGCAAGAGCGTATACAAATCAGTGAACTTGCTGGTTATATTCGCGATAGACTAAGATAATTCTCTAATTATTATATAATTCATGGCTGTTCATAATAGCAGCATGTATTAATATTGACTAAACTGACAACACCTGTAAATAGCTCCCAATTACACTCTCGTGTAGGGGGCTACTCTGTATGAGGCGCTGGTCAAACGTTGCCGCGCCGGAATACAGGCATGATGGCGCAGCATTTCACCGCTGACATTTCGCCCCTAACATAATCGCTATACTGCTCGCTATGACCTCTTCTACCCCAAGTCCTGACCCAATTGGCGGCGACGCGGCGCTGCGGCCCAAGACCCTTGCCGAATATGTGGGCCAGCACAAACTCAAAGACAAGCTGAGCGTGTACCTGCAAGCGGCACGGGGACGCCGTGAAGCGCTAGACCACACCCTGCTGTTTGGCCCACCAGGACTGGGCAAAACCACTCTGGCGCACATTATCGCGTATGAACTGGGCGTCAATATTCGTGTTACTTCCGGGCCAGCCATAGAAAAACCAGGTGACCTAGCGGCGATACTCACCAACAGTCTTGAAGAAAACGACGTGCTGTTTATTGACGAAATACACCGCTTAGGCCGCGTGGCTGAAGAACACCTTTATCCCGCTATGGAAGACTTTAAGCTGGATATCGTGCTGGGGCAAGGCCCCGCCGCCCGCACCATTGAGCTGCCCCTGCCGCGCTTTACACTAGTGGGCGCCACCACCCGTCCAGGACTGATTACCGCGCCGATGCGCAGCCGCTTTGGGATTATTGAGCACCTGGAGTACTACACGCCCCAGGATATTGCCACCAATTTGCTGCGTGACGCGAGGCTGCTGGGATTTGGCCTGCACGAAGACGCGGCGCTAGAGGTTGGCAGCCGTGCGCGCGGCACCATGCGTATCGCCAAGCGCCTGCTGCGGCGTGTGCGTGACTATGCTGAGGTTGCTGGCGAAACGGCGATTGGGTTAGAGCGGGCCCACGACGCCCTAGAAAAGCTGGGCTTAGACACTGCTGGGCTAGATGAACGCGACAAAAAGTACCTAGAAGCCCTGATACACCGCTTTGCAGGCGGCCCTGTGGGGGTAGACACCCTGGCAACAGCCATAAGTGAAGACGGCCTAACCCTAGAAGACGTATATGAACCTTACCTGATACAACTGGGGTTTATTAAACGCACACCACGCGGCAGAGTTGCTACCGCCCACGCATATCAGCACCTGGGCTTGCCTGTAGCGGGCCACCCTGATGATGGATTGCCGCTATTTGTCAATTAATAGGGTAATAATTTATATTGCAAACTGACTAAAAAGGCTCTATCAGAAAGGTTATGTCAAGGATGAGGGCCAATTTGTGTACTGGATAGCTGTATAACCTTACCGAACTTGATACTCGCCAATCAGCACAAGGCGCTGCTTACGCCACCGCAGCGTACTTGTTGCTACGCCTGCTGGCCTTCTTTCAGCACGTGTTTGATAAGGTTCAAGTCTCAGTCTGTAGTAACCGTATTACTTCGTTACAGTTTTGTGATACCGCTGAGGGGCAAACCATTTTGCCGCTACCAGCCCCGCTATAAAGCCGAATAGGTGGCTTTCCCACGATATATACGGATCACTGGGCAGCACGCCCCACAACACGCCGCCATATAAAAAAAGTGCCAATATCGCCGTAGCAATGGCCCCGATATGCCGCTCATACCAGGCTGAGCCGATAAGTAGGCCCAGATAGCCAAACACCAGCTCACTGGCACCCAGGTGGTTACCACCGCGTGCCAGCAGCCACACCAGCCCCTCGCCCAGCACCACAATGACCGCAGTGGCCGCCACAAAGCGCCCCAGACCGCGCAGCGCATTTAAAAAGGCCAGCACAAGCAGCACCATGCTGTTGCCGATAAGGTGTGCAAAGTTGGCGTGCAAAAAGGGCGCGATAAAGACATGACTCAGGCTGGCGAGGTCACGTGGAACCACACCATAGCGGTCAAGGCCGCCGCCAAAGATCAACTGGTCTACAATTTCTTGTCCCCAAATGAGGGCCAGCAACCCCGCACTGGCCCCCAGCGCGGCCCCGAAGTGTTGGTGCGGTTCAAGGGCGGTGCGCGGCTTACTTACTGGTGGCATTGCCAGTGTCCCTCTTGTACGCCGCACGCCACCGTCACCTCCACACCCGCCGTGATATTGACAAGAAGGCGGGCCGTAGCTAATGTTGCTGCCAGTGGCGCTGCTTCTCCCGCTTGTAGCTGCCTCACCGCTAACTGATAGGCGCCCGCAGGCAATTGCCCCCTAAACGGTGTGCTGACCTTGAGGTGCCGCCCGTCTGGAGCAGTGCTGTCTATGCTCACCTGGGCTGCATCCCCGCTGCTGATGGTTAACACTCCGCGTGGCAAGGGCGACAGGGCGACCTGTACCTCAGCCTGCTGGTTCGCTTGCAGGGTGAGGTACTGGTCATAGGCCTCAAAGCCCTCGTGCTGCAACCTGAGCTGTTGATCGCCCGCCTCTAGCCCCCTTAGGTGCAGCGGGGTAATGCCCTGATACGCGCCCCCCAGGTACACTTTGGCCCCGCTGGGTGAGCTGTCTAGCTGCAGGGCAGCGTACTCGGCAACGCGGTAGTGCTGCTGCGCCGCGCCCCAATCACCTGCGGGTAGGCCTGCTGTGGCCTGTATGACCAGTTGCTTCACTGCTTCTAGGGTGCGTACCTGCGCCCGATCTTCACCTGGGCTGTCAAAGGTCAGAGGGCGAGCGCTCACGACCACCAGCACGTCGGCGTCCCCTTGCCAGGTAGGCAGGGCAAAGCCAGAAGTAGCGCCTGCGCCTGCATCTGCATAGCTGAGCAACTGAGCCGTGCCGCCTTCTGGAAGCCAAAGAGCGTAGCTGTAGGGATAGTGTTGCGGCGGCTGTACCCGCAGCGTCTGTGGCCCAGGCGGGCGGTACTTGCCCGGAGCCACAGACTCGCCTCCTGCCAGCGCCACTTGCAGCCCGCTGTGCTGGATTTGTGCCGCAGGTATACACCCTGTCAGCGCAGTGCAGAGCAGTGCGAGCAGCAAGGAGAGCATGGGCAGTTTGGTCATAAGCAGCAGTATAGGGGAAGACACAGGACGGCTCACAAAAGAGCGCAGATACAAAAAGCACTGAGAAGACTGATAAGCATTCCGGAAAATTAGTTATAAGTATACCTTCTTAGTTTGCCATAGGTCGGGTAAGTAGGGCAATCAGAGTACAACGAATTAAACGGAATCCGTATGAAAGCCTTATTCCCGATTAAACCCTGTTGAACTCGCGGTAATAGAAGGGAGGCGGGCGTAGCAACAAATACGCCTTTTGCGATATGGAAGTGCAGGCGCCGCCTTGGGGACTGTGCTGGAATGAAGCGCAGTCTGTATCAGTCATTCACCTGTAAATGCAGCCAGTCATGAAATTCGTTCAGCGGCTTGGGCGCAGCGTAAAAGTACCCCTGCGCCGCGTCACCAATGGTGCGCAGAAGCTGCACTTGGGCTTGGGTTTCTATCCCCACAGCGATGACTTGTAAGTTGACGCGCCGCGCTAGGGCGACCGTGCCTTCTAGCAGGGCCAGTGCGCGCTCGCCCTGTTGCAGGTTAGCCACAAAGGTGGGGTGCAGCTTAACCCCGCTCAGCGCAAAACGCTCCAGCGCCGTGATACTCGCCGCGCCGTCACCAAAATCGTCCACAAAGATCTCACTGCCCAACTCGTGCATCTGGCGCAGCCACTCGCCTGGGCCGCCACTTTCTGGGGCTTCACCTTCAGGAGAGAGCAAACCGCCCGCGCCTAGCTCTATATTGAGCCCGCCCACCTGCTTCATAGCCTTTTCAAACGCTTGGCGGTACTCGGCGCTGTTCAGCTCTTCGGCGCTGAGGTTCAGATGCAGCTTGAGGGCGCAGTGTTCTTTGGTCAGCTGCTTGCGAAAGGCAATAGCCTGGGCCAGCACCCACTGCCCCACCGTGACCATCAGCCCAGCACGCTCTACCAGCGGCAAAAAGAGGCGCGGCGAAATAAGGCCCTTGGTGGGGTGATCCCAGCGCAACAGCAGCTCTGCGCCTTGCACGCGGCCTGTGTGCAGGTTGACAATAGGCTGAAACAGCACCGTAAACTGTTCAGGCACAGCGCGGCGCACTTCGCTCTCTAGCTGCACCAGTTCGGCTTCGCGCGCTCTGAGGGCGCTGCTGAAAAAGGCCACCGCGCCGCGCCCACTCCCCGTGCGCTGAGCAGCATGCAGGGCACTGCGGGCCTGGTCCAGCTGGTCTTCGGCCGCAAAGGGCGACGCAGCTGCGCCCTCACTCACCGTGTCCATACAACTGATGCCCACACTGGTGCTCAGTTGTATCTCGCGTCCGCCAACACGCATGGGCCTTTTGAGCATAACCTGCAGGTCCTGGGCGATGCGGGTCGCTGTTTCGGGGGTAGACGCGGTCGTCAGCAGCGCGAAGGTTTCGCCTTCTAACCTGGCAACCTGTATGTCTTTGCGCCACTGGTGCAATTTTGCCGCCACCTGAATAAGCAAGTGGTCGCCCGCCGAACGCCCCAGCGCAGCTTGTAAGGCGTTGTAGCCGTCAATGCTCAGCACCATCAGGCAGTAGCCTTTGTCGCTCGCGGCCATGCTGCGGCGCAGTCCGGCCCAGTTAGGCAAGCCGGTTAGCGGGTCGTAGTGAGCGTGGTGTTGCAAGCGTTCCTCTAGGTGGCGCTTGCTGGTCACATCTTCTAGGTACAGGCTAAGGGGGTGTTTGTTGGACGCGCTGCCTTGGGCCGTATCTATCACCACAGAAGTGGCCTCTAGGTAGCGGCGGCTGCCGTCAGGGCGGGTAAGTATCAGCGGTACTACCCCTTGTTTAAGGCCCTGGCGCAGCACTTGGACTGTGGTCAGTGGTAGGCCGTCTAGGCGCGAAAAGTAAATGCGCTGCTTGCTGAGTATCTCGTCTAAAGGTCGCCCACTGGTTGGGCCCAGCAGGTCACCTTTTTCTAGACTGGATTTTTCCAGGCCCAGCAGATCTATTGCCACATCACTCAACATCCAGAGGGGGCGCTCACTGCCCACGCCGTCTACGGGTAAACCCAGCAGTAGCAGGGCATATGGGCTGCGCTGCACCACACTGGACAGCAGTTGCGGAAGTTGCTGCGGCATTTGGTCTTGGTGTTGGTTCGCAAAGTGAAACTCAGCAACCAAGAGCGGCGTCAGTTCGGCGGGCAGTGAGCCCGTATCACCCTGCCTCAGCTGCAACTCTACGCGCTCAGGTTGCCGGTTGGCGGGTAAGTCTTCAACAGGGCTGAGGCGCAGCGTCCAGGTGGTGGGCGCAGCCTTAACCTGCTTGAGGGCCTGGGTCAGCGCCGTTTTGGTGGTGGCATCACTGCCCCAGATGGGCCACATGCCCAGCGGTTGCCCGCGCTGCGGCGCCGTGAGCTGACGCTCTTCCAGCGCCTCTACCAGCGTGCGGCTCAGCGCCAACAGCTCGCCTTTACTGCCAAGCAGCGCCGTGGGTACGTTGACGCTCCCCAGTAGCGCCTGTGCCTGCGCCTCGTATCCTACTTCGCCGCTGATGTCCTGCATCGTCCACAGCACGCCCGCGCCCTCACCAAAATAGGGCCGCACATGCGAGCGCAACCACAAGGGCGACGAGGCCGCCGCCGACCACACCAGCACTTCTTGCAACTGCTGTACGGTCTTGCCTTTTAGCGCCTGCTCCAGCAGCTCCGCAATAGTTTGGCGCTCAGGAAAAACCGTGTCAAAAGTCTGACCAAGAACCTGCTCGGTGGTCAGGCCGTACATCTCCAAAAAGTGATGACTCACTTGCTGAAACCGCAACTGGTCATCAAGCCAAGCGGCACTTTCGGGCAGTTGAGTGATCAGCACATGAATGGCGCGCAGGCCCTCATCGCCGCGCGTGGTGGACAGCAAAAGTGTGAACAATTGCAGCGTGCTGGCGGGTAAGGCCTCAGGCGACCAGATAAGGCCCAGAAGCGCCCCGTCATGGCTTAGCCAGTCAAGTTGCCCTGCGTTAAACCAACGTTCGGGCGGTGTCATTTCGGTGGTAGGTGATACGGGTTTACCCGCACGGAATTTAAACACCTGCTTGCCAATGGTCGCCAGCAATATAGCCTGGGGAGCCTGGGTTTCGAGCAACGTTTGTAAGGCCTGGGGAAGAGCGTGTTGAAGACTTTGGGACATACGAGCACGGAAGCTGCCGCGGGATACGTGGCGGCTTTTCTCCTTAATATCTATTGTCTACAAATGTTCTTACAAAATGTACTCAGTCAAAAAAATTCGCGCAGCAGCACCAGCATAAGAGGAAACTAATATAGAGGCCACTTCAACTTTGAGTAGCCTCTATGTGATACAGCGCTATGTGTTGCGGGTTACTTTGTTCAAATAACCTCCCCCCATACAGTGTGGCGAAGAGGGTGGGATTCGAACCCACGGTACAGTTGCCCGTACTTCAGTTTTCGAGACTGACCCATTCAACCGCTCTGGCACCTCTCCATAGGCACGGTAGCGGGGCAAAGCGGTCAAAGCATAGCACACGGTCAGCGGGGTGTTCAACTTTTTGCCAAATGGCCCAAACGACCCGCCAACCTGCTGAGCAGCAGTAATACGGATTCCGATTGATTTGGCGTACTTCCGAATCAATCAGGGCGGATGCGAGTGGGAACAGCATACGGACTGCGCGGTATGGAGCCGCAGGCTGCGCTTTTCCGACTGTGGTGGAATGGAGCGGCAGTCCGTATAAGAATGAGCAGCAGCAGGAAACAGTACGGATTTTGCGCTATGGAAGCGCAGGCAGTAGCTCTGGGGCTGTGCTGGAATAAAGTGCAGCCGCGTATCACCTAGTTAGTTAGGCCTGGGCGCGCTACAGTAAGGCCGCTACATGACTGCCCCCGACACCGCCGAACCCCCCGACACCGCTGACACTGACGCAACGCTGCCGCCCCGAAAGTCAGCGGCGCGCAACATGCTGATTGTCATGGCGGGCACGCTCGGCTCGCGCCTGTCAGGGGTGCTGCGCCAGGAACTGCTGAACCTGTTTAGCAACGAACTCCTGGCCGCCTTTTTGATCGCCTCGCGGGTGCCTAACTTGTTTCGTGAGTTGCTTGCCGAGGGCGCACTGGTCAACTCGTTTATTCCCGTGTATAAGGCCCTGAGCGACACCGAGCGCCGCGAGTTGGCCCGCGCCTTTTCAGGCACGCTGATTGCGGTGAATATGGTGCTGATGGCGCTAGGCATTTTGGGTGCGCCTTGGCTGGTTGAACGTGTGCTGCTGGCCTCCAACTCTAACGTAGACGC
This sequence comes from Deinococcus sp., assembly GCA_018260375.1. Classification (GTDB taxonomy): domain Bacteria; phylum Deinococcota; class Deinococci; order Deinococcales; family Deinococcaceae; genus Deinococcus. The sequence continues at coordinate 4,261 of JAGLBF010000059.1, read as the reverse complement.
TGCGCTGGCGATTTATATGACGCGCCTGGTGATGCCATTTTTGACCCTCATCAGCCTGTCATCTATCGCTATGGGCCTGCTCAACGCCGATGAGCACTTCCGCGAATCCAGTTTTGCGCCTGTGGCCTTTAATGCGGTGTCTATCGTCATTTTGCTGCTGGCGCACTGGCTTTTTCCGTACTCAGCGACTTGGCTGGCCCTCAGCTGGCTTCTGGGCGGCCTGGCCCAGTTGCTGGTGCAACTGCCCGCGCTGCTGCGCTTTGGCCTGCTGCCTACCCCGCAGCTGATAGGCCACCCCGCCCTGCGGTTGGTGCTGATACAGATGGCTCCCTTTACCCTGACCACAGGAGCGAGGCAGTTTTTGAATGTGTATGTACAGCGCCTGCTGACCAACAGTGCCCTCTTTTCTACGGCGGCGGTATCGGCCTACAGCAACGCCGAGACACTGTTTACGATGGTCAACGGGCTCTTTGTGGTCAGCCCCGCCCTGGCCCTTTTCCCGCGCTTTGCACAGCTTGCCGCTGAACAACACTGGCCTGAATTCAAAGAACTGACCTACCGCACCGTGCGTACCGTCACTTTTTTGTCTGGCCCCGCGAGCGCTTTGCTGATCGCCCTAGCAGGTCACGCCATTGGCATCTTTGACCTGCGCGGCGATATGCCCCTAGACCGTTTTGTGGCGGGCACCCAGATTCTGTCGGGTTGGTCACTGGCCTTGTTGCCCTGGGCAATAAATACCGTGTTATTGCGTACCTTTTATGCTCGCCAGCGCACCCGCAATGCCGTTATCGTCAGCGCCATCGGCTTTGTGGTAGAAGTCGGCCTCTACAGCCTGCTGGTGCCGCGCCTGGGGCTGCTGGGCTTTGGGGTATCCACCACCCTGGCAGGTTGGTTGGTGTGCCTGATGCTGGTGTACTTTTACGGGCGGCAAATGGGGTTTTCGGTGCCGCGCGTAGCTCCCCATATCTTTAAGGTGGTGGTGTTGTCGCTGGTGTCGGGCCTGCTCGCCGCCGTCATCAGCAACCTGTTTCCCGCAGCGGGGCCAGGACACTTGCTCAGCAGCTTGCTGGCTCTGGCGGTCGCGGGCCTAGCGGGGCTGGTGCTGTACCTGGCACTCGCCGCCGCTTGGAAGATGCCCGAAGCTACAGGACTGCTGGGCGGCGTTTTGCGCCGAGTCAGGCGGTGATGTGATGTTTGGGCTGAGGCGTTGACTATGCCCTCATACGCCCGCTGACCTGACCTCCTTATTACCGCACATCACCGCACAGTTAAAAGAGTGTATGTCGCCGTCTATACAGGAGGATGGCTGCGTCCATCAGGCACCATCAATCATCTGCTGACTGTGTCATACCCAGTGAGGACTGGCTTATACCTAGTGGGGTCATAACGGCAGCGTCTACCGGCGAAGCGGGGTGCAGTGCCAGTTCACGCGCCAGGGCTTCTTTGGCTTCGCGCTGGGCCTCGCTGTGGGCTTCGCGCCTGAGCTGCACGTCTTCTAGTGTTTGCGACAGCACTTGCCGCAGCTTATCCAACCCCGCGCCCGTCACTGCGCTGATAGGTACGCCGCCCAGCCTGGCACGCCCGGCCTCTAGCTGTTCGGGGCTTGTTTGGTCGGCTTTGTTAAGCGCCACCACGCTGGGCAAGTCACTGTCTATACCAATGTCTAGGTCTGTGAGAATGCGCTGCACCGCATCATAACGGGCCTCGGCACCTGGAGCAGCGACGTCAATGACGTGCAAGAGCACATCAGCGTCGCCAATTTCTTCGAGCGTGGCGCGAAAGGCGCGGCTGAGATCGTGCGGCAAGTCGCGGATAAAGCCCACCGTGTCGGTAAACACCACTGGGCCAATGCCTTCTATGTATCCCTGGCGGCTGGTGGGGCGCAGCGTGGCAAAGAGTTTGTTTTCGGCCAGTACCTTGCGCGGCTCGTCAGCGGCGTGGGTAAAGGTGTTGAGCAGCGTAGACTTGCCCGCGTTGGTGTACCCCACAATAGAAATAACAGGTACATCGTTGCGCCCGCGTTGCTTGCGGCGCTGCTCACGGCGTACGGCAACGTCGCGCAGTTGGGCCTCTAAAAAACTGATGCGGTCATTGATACGCCGGCGGTCAAGCTCTAACTTGGTTTCACCGGGGCCGCGCGTACCGATCGCCCCACCGGCTGCCGAGCCGCCCGAAGCGCCGATGCGCGACAGCCGCGTGCCAGCACCCAGCAAGCGCGGTTTCATGTAGCGCAGTTGGGCCAGCTCTACTTGCAAGCGCGACTCTACACCCTGAGCATGCAGTGCAAAAATATCCAAAATAAGCTGCGTGCGGTCGAGCACTTTCAGGCCGGTGGCTTCTTCTATTTCGCGGGCCTGGGCAGCGCCGAGTTCTTGCCCGAATATCAGCAAATCAGCGTTTTCGTGGTAAGCGCGGCTGGTCAATTCTTCCAGCTTACCCGCGCCAATCAGCGTGCCTGGCTTGAGGTTGCGGCGGTAGATCAGCTCGCGGTACACCACTTCAGCACCAGCAGTGCGCGCCAGCTCGGATAGCTCGGCAAGGCGCTCTTCGCTGTCTACTTCGCCCTGGTCAATTTGTACCAGTAGCGCTCGCTCGCTGTTTTTCTTGGCTTCGCGGGTCTGCTGGGCACGGGTCATTTCCTCTTCTAGCGCTGATACCTGTGCGCCCAGGTCAAACCCTTCTACTTCGCTGGGCGTTGCGGGCGGGTAAATGCGCCAGTCTTCTTCCTCGCCCACCGTACCAGGGGGGGTCAGGTGCGCCAGATGGACCTTGCCAGGCAAGCCGTTTGCGGCTACCTCTACAGCGGCAACAGCGTCCAGGCGGTTAAGGAACAGCGCCGAGAGGTCATTTTTGCTCAGCGGCCCGCCTTTGGGGTGGGTGTGCAGCAGATGAAAGCCGCTCAGACGGTGTTCGCCCTTACGCATGGCGGGCAATTCGGCGGCTTTGGCGTCTGCTACCGACACGCTCAGCACGCGCCCACGGCGGTCTATCAGCACGCTGATTTCGCGGCGGATGTCGTGCGACAGCTCGGTGAGGTTGCGCGCCAGCTCGGGGCTGGTCACGGTGCCAGGCGCCAGACGGCGGCGGTAGAGATTAGAAAGTTGCTTAAGTTGTGCGGCACGCAGGCCCGACAGGTTGCCATGTACTTTATCTATAGTATGTCACTTCCTTATAAGGTTGCTTGTGGCGAATGAATGGCGCGGTAAAGGACTGACTCGCCCAACAGAGATAGGCGGCACCGTGTAAGCGATGAACACGGCATAGCGTTACCCAAAAAGCCCGCGCAGCACCAGGCGGCGGCAAGTGGGGTGAAAGGCTGAAGTGAGCAAGGTGATGAGAGTATACCGCCCCGCGCACAGAGCAATAGTGGGAATAGTCTTTAGGGATAACTTCTTTAGAGACAAGCTCTTTAGGGATAGCCCCCCCCGCGTTCAAGTGAGGGGGTTCCAAGCGAGGGGCTTCTCAGACGACGGCATGCCCTACCTCACTCCCGTTACCGTTTGAAGGCCATGCCCCTTAGCCTTTTTCAGAATGCTCAAGGCGTCATTTAAGCTGACCGTTCGGCCCCATCTATAAACAACTTCTGAGGAGCACTTCACCCCTTGTGGCGTGCAGTGGGTCACACTGTGAAGTATGTTAGAAAGTTTTATCAAGCAGGTTCAGCGTGGCAGTGAACAAGTACGGCGGCGTGGTGAAGAATTGACCCAGGCAGCGCGGCTACGACTAGAGGTCTACCAGCTTTCACGTGAACAAGATGCGCTGTACGCTAGGCTGGGGCGCGCCTACTACGCGGGTGTAGACCAAAGCGTGCTTCACGAACTGCACGCCGAAATCCGCCAGCTAGACGAGGACATTACAGGGCGTGAAACCCTGATCACCGAACTAAGCGGCGACCAAGAGCAGCCTGTGAACCCAGAGAAGTATGTAAACCCTGAGCAGCCTGTAGAAGATAAAAATTGGACAGCCTCTATGCCGCAACATACACCGGCCAAAGCCAATGACATCAGACCCAACAGTACCCAGCCCAGCGCACCCAGCTTGCCCGGGGCGCAGCCCGCACCGTCAGATGCCCCGGCGTATACGGTCAACCTGTCTCCGCTGACCCAGCCCACCCACCCCCGCTGGAGTGACAACGCCGACACGCCGACTGCCTCGCGTATCTGGCGGGCCAAGGAGAGTGAACGGCAGCAGGGCGAAGAAGAGCGCTAATACAGACTGCGCTTCATTTCAGCCCATTCAGGCCAGCCACATTCTGCACTTT
>JAGLBF010000058.1:9634-14074 GCA_018260375.1 Deinococcus sp. | reverse complement strand
TCTAGGGCAGGCATAGTTACTTTTTTGCCTCTGTATACTTCTTCGTGGCTTCCTTCGACTCTATCCTTAACAATTCGTAGAGCGGTTTCAAAGCTTCATACTCATTAGCTATATCCATGTCTCTATCTTTTATGGCTGAGGAGTAACGCCTTAGTGTCCACGTATCACCATTTCTACGGATTGCAAATTTATATCAAGAGTGTTATGTATTCTTACCTTAAAAGACATATCGCAGTCAATAAATCCACTACTACTTTCATTTATGTCCTCAGAAATCTTATATTTTTGACCAATAGGGCCATCTTTAATCTGGTCAACTACTTTTGCAATAAAGAGTTTCGTATTTTCGATTTACCTATTACGAATTTCGAAATCAGATTCGATATCCGCAATGAGATCATCAAGTTCAAAGTTATGTGGGTCTGTCATATCTATTGCTCCTTAATTAAAGTTTCCCAGTTCTCGTCTTGCAAGTCATATATGAAAGAGCTTTCCGCATCTATCCGAGTAAAAACCGCCAAGTGCCTCATGGCCCGGGAGCAACCGACATAGAGCAGGCGGCGGTCTTTCAGTTCCTCCTCGGTTTGTTCTTCACTGGGCAGGTCGCTCACATCACGCGGCAGCACACCATCATTGACGTTCCAGAGGGCCACAATCGGAAACTCTAGCCCCTTACTGGTATGCATGGTCAGCACCTTGATACAGTCAGCGTCAAGGCGCAAATCTTTGCTGGCCATATAATTGGCTTTCAGTTTGCGGGATTTCAGCTCTTTTGCCAGCCGTATCCCCTCTTGGGCCGCTTCAAGCTTGTCACCTGCAACCAGGATGGCCGCGTTTCGCTGAGGCTCGCGGCTTTCACGGCTAGCTTCACGCAGGAATTCTATTAGGGCGTCTATTTCCGTTTCGGCAGTGGCATGAACCTTGCGCGGCTTTGGTCCCTGACTGGCCCCTTCATCCAGCGCAGCTTCTTCATCTTGCAGATTGAGGGCCTCTCGTACGTCCGCCACCGCCCATACAATCTGGGCAGTATTACGGTAGTTGCGCTTGAGTGCCTTTATCTCAGCCTGCGGCCAGCCTTCTTTAAGCGCGTCCCAGGAGAAGCTGCTTTCATATAGCGTCTGATTAGCATCAGCGGTGATATACAGACCGCCAGGCGTTTTCACCATGCTCGCTAGCATCTGGATGGTAATAGGGCTGAGGTCCTGCGCCTCATCCACAATAAGGTAATCGTAGGGGGGCTTTAGGCGACCTTCTTCCAGGGCTTTTAGGGTACGCTTTCGCATGCCAGCCCAGGTCGTCAGTTTTTTGGTCGCTATGTTGCTGCTCAGGGCCTCGTAAAGTGCCCAGATGAGTTTGCGATTGGCTGTAGACATGGCCGAGCGTCTTCCCTGCCGGGGGGAGGCCAGATACTCCCTTTCCGTAGTTAAACCAGTCACTTCAATGACGTCAAAGATTTCGCCGAGCAAATAATTTTTGCTGTAACGGCCCAGTTGCTTAGGCTTATCCACGAGTACTTCGTCAAATAAGGTGTGGGTAAGTGGATCTGTTGGCCCCAGAATGGTCGGCGGTAAGGCCTCCACCGTGCTCAACCAGTGGAGGGCCAGTTTATCCACCGTACTGACACGAATTTGGTTGTAATCATCGGGCAGCAGGACTTTAAGTTGCTCTTTACTGGCCTCTGCCAGTGCATTGGTATAGGTCGTGTAGGCAATAGTGGCATCTGGGTAGCGCTCTGCCAGCAGTTTGGCACGGTAAAGCGCCACGGTACTTTTCCCACTACCAGGGCCGCCTTTGACCACAATCGGGGCGCCGCCACCTTCAATATTGAGTGCACTGATAGAGCGCTGGTGTTCGTCAAGGCGCAGGAGTCGGGTGGTGAGCCGCCCCTCGGCCAGGTCCTCCAGGTCTGTGGGCTGGCTGAGGACATACTGAGGCTGAGAGAGGCGCTCCTGCCATTTCTTGGAATACAAAAGGTCTACCACCCGGCTAAATACGGGGTAAGGAACGTTCACCTGTAGTAAGTGGTCTTCGGTGCTGCAGGCCGCTAGTGGTGGCTGACAGTCCGCAGGAATCCTCCAGGAAGTAAGGAGTTCGGTGCTCAGCTCATGCGGCAGTTGTCCCTGTCGCGTTGGCTTGGCCATTGACTTTAGCTCAACGTCTGGAACAATTTTGAGGGTGTCCTCATCAGGAATACCCAGCTTTTTATAGATGTCTTTACGCGGTAAAACACTGATAAAAGTCTGGGCTTGCGCATCAACGCGGTAAAGCACTCTGTAGTCATCTACCTTAATACGGAAAGCGTCAATCTCCTCTAGTTTTTTAATATCAAGCTGCCGCTCTATGTTCTGTGGATCTGTCTTCAGAACAGCAATGGCTTTTTGTACCCGTTTATGGATACGGGGGGGTAAAGCGGCCTGTTCACTTTCAAAAGTGGGGGTAACGTATTGGTCAATCTGTTTCATATAGCCTTTAGATTCTGGATATGAGGGATTCTAGATATGCTTCAGCTTCGGCAGCAGTAGTGAGTGTAGCCCCTTTAGGCTTGATAGTCAGTGCTTTAGGCTGCGTCTGGGCAATTACGTCGTCTTTAACCTTCTGAATGCGTCCAGCTATGGCCTCGGTAGCGTCGGCCCAACCCGTCAGATTGCGGCTGTATATGCGCTGCGGGGGCTGAGAGTGGCAAATCGTATCCAAGCGGTTCATGCATACTCATTTTTCTAACGAAAAAGAGTTAAGTTGACAGAACCCCCAAACATAGGCTTCCCGTCAGAGTTCGTGAGGGAGTAGGAGCTGCGCCAGTCTAAGGGCCTCATCACGGCTCTGTTTGACCGCGCTCAGCAACGTGTTGGCACGTTCGTCGTCAAGTGCACGTATGGCCAGTTGGGCATCCTGATCGACTGGTCTACGGAGGTACAGCTTCAGAATAGTCAGCGCCGTCTCTCTCGGGTCAGTAGGGGCTTCCTCTTCCGGCTCAGGGTTCTTATCGGCCTTCTTCCTTACCGGGGCCTTCACGGGGCTGTCAGGAGCGGCATAGCCCCATTTCTTTGGGTTGCGTACCGCGTCTACGACTGATGCTGGCAGAGAACGCGGTTTCCAGCCCGTATTCAACCGCTGATCGATAACTCGCAAGGCCGCCTGAACGCGCTTTGGATGGTCAGCCGCCAGCGTCTCCGCCACAGGACGAGTAATTCCACGGTCCAGCAGCAGCTCAACCAGTTCAGGCTCTGGATTCCCGGAGAATTCGTACGTGATGGTTCCGGACCGACCACGCCCGGAGTAGAACACGTCCTGCAGGTAACCTTCCTGCTTCAGACGTTGGTGAGTCAGATCGAGCATACGTTTGGCATTATCAGTGCGCTCCCCTTCCAGGCCACAGGCACTCAGCCAGTCCCCCAGTGCAAAAGTCATCTCACCCACTAGCGAACTATCAGGCGCAATACGGTGCGCCTGAAGCACCCGATACAGGCTGCGAGCCTGTGGTTGCCCGAGGCGAGACAGCAGTTCACCATCCAAGATCTGGAACAGCCCTGCCCGGATGGACGCGGCAAAACTCGGCACTAGAGTGATCTCGATGGGTGAGATCTCGCTCAGTTCACGACTCTCGAAAGGACGGTGTTCACCGGTCGCCTGATCCACCAGACGCAACTCCGCGATCAGGCTGGTTGCAGTGGTGTCCCCCCGGTGGTGACCCTGCTTCTCATCCCAGCGGGTCCGGACCATCGTCCATTTCACGCCCCACAGGCGCAGCAGGGATTCCCTCAGGCGAACATAATACTGACCACTCTTAGGATGACCACTGAGGTTGAGCAGCGCCGACCCCAGCACCTGAATAGCATTATCATCCGGACATCCCGCACGAAAGAACAGGGTCTGAATGGCCAGCAGCACATCAGCGTCCTGACCATGAGGCCGACCATTGAACGCCTGCCCCGTGACGCGGTATTTCACGTCGCCGATCTCATAGTCGACCTGCCAGGAGATTTCCCCCACGGGCAGGCTCCGCTGCACGCTGATGATCCCTGCTCTAGTCAGGTCGATTTCATTGACGCGTATTTCCATCTTGATTTGATTCTAATCAAAAGAAGTAAAGAATTGATTTGATTGTCAATCAAGGAGCCTTTATGCAGGGATTATACATGCTTTCCATCGCGGGTCTCGTCCGATTATTCCTCAGACGAGTCACCACTTTCCCTCAGACGAGTCACCACTTTCCCTCAGATGAGTCACCACTTTCCCTCAGACGAGTCACCACTTTCCCTCAGATGAGTCACCGCACCAGAGCGTGATTCAAGGTTTTTCCTCAATAAATCGCCTATTCGAGTGACTCGTTTGAGGTATTCCGGTGACCTATCTGAGGTATTCGAGTGACTCGTTTGAGGTATTCTGGTGACCTATCTGAGGTATTCCGGTGACCTATCTGAGGTATTTCCCGCAACGACT
>JAGLBF010000058.1:0-9534 GCA_018260375.1 Deinococcus sp. | reverse complement strand
GGTGACCTATCTGAGGTATTCCGGTGACCTATCTGAGGTATTTCCCGCAACGACTGCTGTTTTTCTTTGCTTCCGGAATTGAGGAGCGACGTTATTGCACGGCGGTATGTCATGTTCTGAGTGGCAGGCGTCAGCTCTCCCGGGCTGCACTGGATTCGGCCACAGTGGTTTGTTTAGCTTCCGGTGGGAACAGCGTCAGCATTTCATCACCGGGTGTCTCTGCCTGTTTGGGCGTTCTTGACCGGAGTGGCGGTTCCTGACCACTCCATACCAGCAGGTGTTTGAAGAGCGTTCCATGGGTATCACCTGGAAGAGTTCAGGAAAGAGGGCCGGCATCCCGGACTGGGCACGTTGCCCATGGAATTCAGTGTGAGCGTGAACCCGTTGACTGGGGAGGACGATCAGGTTCTCCAGGGCATTGTTCGTACTGTCGCCGTCACGGTGGTGGACGACTTGACGATGCAGGACGGGACGCCCGAGCGTCTTTTCAGTCAGCCAGCGGTGAACGAATACCCGTTTGCCGGACCTCGGGTCACGGATGTAAACGTAGACCTTGCGCCTGCTTATGCTTCCCCTCCTCTCCCCTACTGTGTTAGGCGTCCTCATTACTGATGGGGATTTTATGTCTGGTAGACCGTTTTTGCAGATGTGACCTGAAACGAGAGATGTAAATTTAGTGCTTTAGCAGTATAGTATTTTAGTGCTTTTATTCTTGAATGTTATACTGCTAAAGCACTTTAGTGCTATTTATCATTTTGGTCGAGGTACTGCTGTACGGCTTCAGCGATGACACTCTGAAGGCTGACTTTTTCCCCCGCTTTGCCACGAGTTGTCTTCCGCTTTGCCACGTAGATCTGAAGCTGGGCAAAAAGGGGAAGTGGCATGTAACTCGAATAGTGCTTGAGTTCTACCTCCTGAGGCGCTTCCTCTAAGGGATATTTTGGGTCAATAGTGCTTTCCTGCTTTAGTTTTTTAGCACTATTCTTTTTTTCTGTTATTCTTCTTTCCTGCTTTTCTGTTTTGTCTCGTTCCTCAGTCGTGGCCTGTTGCAGGTTCTTCAACATTCCGAATTTCGAGCCACCGTTAGACATGCCTCAATACCTCGCGGCAGACCAGTTCGTAATCCATCCAGACCAGCTTGGCGTAACGGTCCCCCTTCACATCACGAATTCGGATGCCCTCACGAGCGGCCTTGCTGACTGCGACCGCGTGGCGAATGCCATGAGCGAACATGGGGATACCTGCGGCATCAAGTTCCAGACGCAGATCCAGACCGTCACTGTTCGGGGCTGGTGGGATGTCTGTTAGGAGAACCCGGTAATTTGTGATGCCACCCGCGATGAGGGGCTGCAGGGTTTCGACCAGACCGTCCGCTGAGAGTCCATCCGGTTTGCAGGGGATGATGATCAAATTGGAAGCTTCCGACAGAGCGGTCAATTCATTCTTGCCTTCGCCGCCCTTGGTGTCCAGCACCACGAAGTCATATGGTGACGCCATCTCATTGTTGAAGTCCGCGTATTTGACCGTGTCGAATGGCCAGCCCGCGTAGTCATCACGCTTGGTGGTCCATTTCCAGGCGGAGTGCAGTCGTTCGTCTGCGTCAACCAGCAGGGTTCGGCCATGCTCCGCCAGGTGAGCAGCCAGGGTGACTGCGGTGGTGCTTTTGCCCACGCCGCCTTTTTCAGACGCGACAGAGATCAGTTTCGTAGCCATGAAAGCAGATTAGCAGAAAAGCACTATTCTTTTAAAGTGCTTTTCTTGCTAATACGGCCTTCAGGGCCCGTACCTCTGCAATCCTAAAACTTACGACATATCAGTGGGGGCTTGACATTGCCGTGGCCAGGGAGAACACGCTGAGTTATAGAAGACTTCTATCCCCCCATGCTCGGCCTCTACACCCCCTCATGCCCTCATTCGTTCACTCTGTCGTATTTACTCCTCGGCCTTCGCAGGGGTTCTGTCAGGTTAAGTTCGAGTAGGCTTATCTGGCATGCCTGCTGACGTGAAGCCTTACCGACACCGTTTGCCCAGGAGCATCATCTCGTACGCGGTCTAGCTGTACTACCGCTTCACTCTCAGTTACCGAGATATCAAAGAACTCCTTCTCCAGCGAGGAATTCAGGTCAATGATGAAACCATTCGAGAATGGTGCGAGAAATTCGGCCCCACCATCACCAGGGAACTGCGGAAGCGGGAACCACGTCGTGGTTCCCGCTAGCACCTGGACGAAGTCTGCGTGAAGATCAAAGGGGTGAAGCACTCCCCGCGCTTAAAACGTGCCTCAAAGACGGCTTTGTCGGCACTGCGCGGTTGGTTATGGCGAGTGGTAGACGAGTATGGCGTTGTACTGGATATCCTTCTGCAGGAACACCGCGACACTGAGGCGGCCAAGACGTTCTTTAACACTCTACTCGACATGTATGAAACTGTGATGACTCCCCGCCCTAAAGGGCGAGGCTTCTCAGGTCAACAGGCGCAAGTTGCGCACCCTCGCTGAAGGCCGCATCCCGGCCCCGATTCAGGATGTTCAGGGCGGCATTCACATCTCTGTGCATGTCCATCCCGCAGTTCGGACAGACATAGGCATGGCCGATGTTGACCTTCTGCCTGTGTCCACAGTCGCTGCAATCCTGACTCGTATAGTTGGGGTCAACCCCCAGAACTGTCCTTCCAGCGTTCGCAGCTTTGAGGGACAGGATGTTGATGAAGCTGGCCCAACCCGCGTCCAGCACGCCTTTCGCGGTGCGGGTGCGGGCGAGGCCGATGATGTTCAAATCTTCGTGGAAGATAGCGTCATGGCGGTTCACCAGGGCGCGGGCCGTTTTGTGGTGGAAGTCCCGTCTACGGTTCGCCACCCGGCGATGCTCAGCGGCAATCTGCCGCTTCAGTTCCTTGTGGCGACGGCTGCCCCGCTTTTTCTTGTCGGCTTTCCGTTGCAGCAGGCCAATCTTACGCTCAGCCTTTTTGAAGTGCCGGGGGGCTTCGACGAACTCCCCGTCTGAGGTGATGAGGAAGTTCGGGTTCGTGCCGAGGTCAATCTCCACTACGTCTCCGGTTGCAGGCAGCGGGCAAGTGTCCACTTCGCAGGTGAAGACAATGAACCACTTGTCCCCCTCCCGCTTGACGGTGGCCATCTTAGCCGTCCCTTCGAGCGGGCGATGGTACTTGCAGCGCACGTTCCCAATCTTGGACAGGTAGCCCTTGCCGGAATCCGGCAAGGGCATCGCCCCCGTCTTGCCTGCCTGCGGGTAGGTGAAGGAGTCATAGTGGAATCTCCCTTTGAATCTCGGATACCCGGCCTTCACACCGGACTTGACCCGCCTGAAAAAACCTTTGAACGCCTTGTCCAGCCGTTCAATCACGTCCTGCAGCACCTGGGAGTGAATGCCTTTGTACTCTGGGGAATCGGCCTTGATTTCGGTCAGGGCGCGTTTCTGCTCGTAGTAGCTGACGGACACCCCGCACTTCCGGTAGGCCGTCCGGCGTTCCTCAAGGGCCGCGTTGTACAGGGTGCGGCACAGGTATAGGGTGGAATCCAGCGCCCTTTCTTGAGTGGCGTTGGTATACAGGCGGTACTTGAAGGCCTTAAACCTCATCGTCATCCACCTGTGCTTTGCGCTGATTCTCGATATATCCCTGAATCACATCTGCCGAGATGTTGCCCGCCGAGCCGACATAGTACGCATTCGTCCACAGATGGCCGCGCCGTCTCAGTTCGGGGAACTCTTGCAACATCAGCCGTGCCGAGACGCCTTTCAGAATCTTGGCGATGTCGGACGGGGACCATTTCGGCGGGCAGGACACGGAGATGTGAACGTGGTCAGGCATGACTTCCATGCCCCGGATGAGCCAGTCCCGCTCCAAGCAGGTGGCCGTGAAAATCTCCATCAGGCGTTCGCGGGACGGGCCGTAAAACGAACGACGGCGGTACTTCGGAGTGAATACCAGATGGTAGTTCAAATTGAAGTGTGCGTGTCGTGTGGAACGTTCCCCAGCCATGTGCATATGGTAACACATCCCAGCCCGCTACAGGTGGGGGCTGCGCCGCCTACGGCGACGAATATCCCCGGTTTGAAAAGCGGGGGATTACGCCACTTTTTCTAAGAACTAGGACTGTATAGGCACCGTCATGACTTACAACTTTAGGAAAGGTGACTCAACGCCGAATCGTGCAGAATGTACAAAGTTAAGGAGAAAAGTAGGACCTTCTGCCAAGGAGTATTGGCAGAAGCTAGTATGAGAGACAATGGAAGCCTCAGAACTCAGCCCCTCACTGGCCATCACTCACTACTCTGGTGAGTTGCTATCGCCTGCTCGCAACTGGACTTCGCTGGAAGAATCCGAACGTCGGCGTCAGGCCACCGTTGCGGCCCGTGACTATCAGGTGGAGGAACTGTGGTCGCTGACCATAGCTTACCTTTCACTGTTTGGCCGGGCAGGTGCCAAGGTTTCCCCACGAACTTTACGCACGTACCGTCAGGGTATGGAACGTTTCCTGACCTTCGCGCAGTTGCGGGCGGTTAGTCTGCTGAGGCCAACAAGAAATAGTGGGGCACTCTATATCCGTAACCTGGAAGCGGACGGCCTCCAACCCAGTACCGTTCGGGTCCACCTTGCGGCGGCTCGTTCACTCTTTCGAGCACTGCGCTGGTCGGGGGCTACGGAAAGTGACCCTTTCAGTGATGTCAAACCTGCTGCAGACAAGACTGCACCCTGGGATAAGAGGCAGCCTTACCGTGATGACGAAATTGTTCGACTTCTGAAATACGCCCAGCTACGCGATCAGGCCCTGATTCTTTTGTGCGCCTATGGTGGCCTGCGCATATCAGAGGCAGTAGAACTTACTTGGCAGCAGGTTGATTTGAGTGCAGGTCAGATGACGGTTAAAGGTAAAGGCGGGCGGGTACGCAGGGTACGAATCAGTAAAACGCTGCTGGCAGCGTTGCATAGCCTTACTCCTAAACATCCAGAACTACGGGTGATTGGTGCTACTCAGACGGCGGCCAGACAAAGGCTGAAAAGATTAAGCGCACAGGCAAATGTCCGCTATCTGGGCTGGCACGCCATGCGTCACTATGCGGGGACGAGACTAACAAGGCAAACTGGCAACCTGGAACACGCCGCAAGGCACCTGGGTCACAGCTCTATTGAAACGACCAGAGTGTATGCAAAATGGGCGGACAGTGCGCTTGATGAGGCCCTTGAAGGCTGGTAGCCTCTTCAACCACTCCCTTTTTTCCTGATGTCGATATTTGCAAGGCTGCGGCGGAGCTGGCCTTACCCCGATTGGTTCTGTCAACTTAACCAGAATGCAACTCATATTACTTTATATTTGTATGGTATAAACAGATTATTTAGATCTAAATAAGTGTATAGCATTGAAATATACATACTTGACGTGGGAATGTGAGCGGAAAGGTGTATCTACAGGATACGCATAGACTCATTTTGCTAATGGAAACGAGTTAAGTTGACAGAACCCTACAAAGCTGCTATACAGCAATTACCCGAGCTACACAGTGCAAAGCATCGTGAGGTTATTGCAGCGGCACGCTGTAATAACCTCGTTGAACAGTCGCATCGACCTACACGGAATCAGGAACGAAGTCAAAAGGGATTTAGAAGTCAGGAACGAGGTCAACAATTCCTTGAATTACACGCCAGAATATCAAATCTTTGCCAACATACTCGTACGACTGTCAACGCTAAGACCAAAAGAAGCAATCAAAGCAACGCCTTCAGAACCTGGCATGAGGTTGGGATTCTTGTTATGTAAGGTAAGTCACAAACTGGGGCAACCAGCGTTTCAAAAAGTTAAGTTGACACAACCTGCAGTAAGCTCCATAAGCCGGCGAGATTACCGATATAGTGAAGTAGTGATTAGCCCGTATATTTCATTCCTGTCAGGTCTAGAGCATGAGTGAACTGCGGGGTGAGCCGCCTATCGTCACGCTCCGGCGTGTGTTCGGCAGAGGAGTGGATTACCCCCTGGTGTTCCGCGAACTGATCCAGAACGCGGACGACTGTCAAGCAGAATGGTTAGCAATTGGCTTCAGTGAAGGGATACCAGACGCTGAGCATCAATTTTTGCGTGTTCCTGGCCTCTTCGCAGTAAATAATGGTCCGCTGAGGCCGAGAGACGTGGAGGCCATCTCCTCCCTGAGTCTCGGGACCAAGATCGCTGATGCTGGCAGTGTGGGTAAATTCGGACTTGGATTGAAAAGCGTTTACAAGTTCGCTGAGATGATGTTCTTCGCCGACTTTCGCCTGGACCCCAATCAACCGAAGGACTTTGGGGAGTACGGCCCTGGAGAATTCCCGCACTTTGATGTTCTGTCCCCCTGGCTCAACCAGGCTGGCCGGAAAAGCCGTCAGGATTGGGAGCCTTTTAACCCTGCTGACCGTGAGCGATTAGGAACGCTGCTGCGTGATTTGGGGATCGAGAAGGGGTTTGCCGTCTGGGTGCCCTTACGCCGCGCGAGTGACGCTCTTCCCGCTTCTATCCTGAGCGTATTTGATGAGGACATCAGCGATTCGGAGAAAGCCATCGGCGGTGAGCTCCTCAGAGTATTTCCACTTCTGCAACACCTGCGAACCATCTCGTTCAAGGAGCCTGGGCAGTCCTTAAGGACGTTGCAGCGTGAGGGAGGGACTCGTCAGCCCCTGAAGAATGACAGTCTGCCTTTTGAAGCCACAGCCAATGGCGAGCTCAAACTGGAACAAGACTCTTTTCCGTACGTGTTTCAGGAACTATTACGAGATTCCGATGAGTTCACGAAACTCAAAGCGAGTGAGGGGTGGCCTAACTTTACCCGCTACGACGAACAGACTGGGGATGAGTTTCAGGTGGCTGATCCTGCAATTCCGCATGCAGGGGTCGTCTGGCAACGCTTGCCCGCGAATGCCAAGCCGGTCCTCGAAATCGGTTACGCGGTTTTTCTCCCACTGTCTGACCGGCAAACCGTACCCTTGAACGCCCCGAACAGTTATCGCCTCACCCTCCATGGCTATTTCTTTCCGACGGATGATCGCCTGGGCATCGTCAGTGCTGAAGAGAGTCAGCTGGCCACAGGGGAAAGCCGGACCAAAGGGCAGTGGAATCAGCTGCTTAAAACGCAACTCATTGCTCCCCGGATTCTTGAAGGCCTGCCAAACGTCACCGGAGAAACTGCTAAAACGGAAATCACTGAACTGAGTCACGTGCTCGGCCCAGCCCTTAAACAGTTCGGGCTGGATACCAGCGATTTGACATCCCGGCACCAGTGGGCCAAGGTTTGGACCGTAGAGGCTGACTGGCAATTATTGCCAGTCAGCCAGAATCTGCTCCCCCTGCATGAGGGGTTCTGGGAGGAATGCTGGACTGTCGCGGTGAAGGCTGCGGGGGAACTGCCTCTCTACGATCCAGAGGCACCGAACATCATTCCTCACCAGTACTGTTGGCCCGCAGACAGGACACGGCTCTTTCTTGTCAGCCTCAACTGGGAAGAGCTTTTAAATGATGGGAAGCGCTGCGCCTGGCTACAGAAAATGCTGAATTACATGACGCTAGAGCATCCGGCAACAGATCTAGTCACGCAGTTGCAACCAAGTGTGGCTGCCTTGCGTACGCTCAGTTCTGAGGCCAGCAGACTCCTCCGCGCCCTCGTACCTGAGCATACGGCCTCCCTGCCTGTTGAAGCTCGGGAGGCCAACGACCTGCTTCAAGTTCCGCTCTCTCTCCTGCTTTTACCGCACGGTCACGGGGGAAAAGCGCGCCTGACACAAAAGGACTGCGATGTGCTGCTCGAACAGGGCAAAAGCTTCGAAGTGCTGGCCACCATCCTGCGGTTAGGGGACGACCGCAAATACCTACAGGAGAAGAACGTCGTCCCGGTTGGCAACGACTGGCTGACGCCCACTGCGGTCCTGCAGAGAGCAGAACATAAAACACTATTTCTCAAGCAAGGCAAGGACGGTGGCCTACTGGATCTGGTCAATGCTGTTCTCCCGCAACCTCTTGAGTTTGTTGAAGGCACCTATAACGATCTGTTCGAATTCGGCGTACAGCACCTGAATTCAGGGTCCGTGTTGCTGACCCTCAAAGCGGCAGAGCGCTTAACCGATCAGCTGAGCGCCCGTATCGCTCTCTTTAAGAAGCTGTGTGAAAAGCTGGTCTTCACTTCGGAGAATCGTTCCGTATTCCGGTACCTCCTGCACGGCCAGGCCAGCCTTATGGATGATTTCACCCCGTTGATTTACGACAATGGGGACTACTGGGGCAAAATGGCCCGTCTGGCTGTCACGGCAGGGGGGGACGGAATTTTCTTCAAACGTCATTCAGATACCTCAGTGATGAGCAACGGGAACAGCTGAATCTTAAGGCAGCAGACAGCGATAATGTCCAGGATTTTCTGACTGCTGCCGGGAGTTCTTTTCCTATCCAGCAGCTAAAGGAAGAGGAAATCAATCAACTACTGGTGGACCTTCCCTGGTCAGTGACCAGTCAACTGCCCCTGCTGGAAACACTTGATGGTCGTCGCGTTCCTTTAAGCGACAACGTCTATCTAGAAGGAAAAATACAACCACAGGGGAAACTGGGGAAACTGGTTACGATTATCCGGCTTCCCGAAAATAAGGGCGTTCAGAAGACGCTCAAGGAAAATCTCACAGCACTGACCGAAAATGACGTCTGGGGGCTCCTTAAAAATCAGGATCCATGGCGCGAATGGGAGATGCTGCTGCAAGTACCGAACCTAAAGGAAGCGAATGAGACTCCCTGGCTTCCATTGAAGGACGGAAAAACCGGTATTCTGATCTCGCGACTGGTCTTTCTGCTCAATCAGGGCCGCCTGGTTGGTGGTGAACTTTTGCAGGAACTGGCTCGAGGCTCTGACTTCTACACAGTAGACGCTCTCACAGAGGCATTCACCCGTCAGGCATTCCAGGTGGTGACGCGGAAAGATCAAAAGGACACATGCGTCTTTCAGAACTACTTTTCCCTGGAGGCGCAGGTTCCTAACCTGAGAGACCTGCTTTCCAGCAATGTAAGATTTGCCAGCGGCCTTCCTTCTGCTGTTCAGCCAGAGTATCTGGCGTAGCGCCCCAGGAACGGATCACACGCATCCTGAGGAGGCGCGGTTACGGTATGTGGCCCTCAGTCGCGCGCGCCAGCGCCTGGTCATAGTGTACGGGTCTACGGTTGATGAGTGCGGCGCGCCGATGAACAGCGTCGCTGCAACGTATAGTGCCCTGGTGAGTCAGGTGAAACAGCCTTCGCTGGAGAATTATTTCGCTGACCAGCAGCACTACGCCAGGCAGGTTCACGCAACCCCTACCATACAGATCAAGGGTGTAGAAGCTGATAGGCCAGTAGTACGCTCTATGTTTATTGGCAGAACGCAGTAGTGGTCTTACCCCGATTTTGCATAGGTGAAGTTAAGCCTCAACATAGGGTGTAACTCAATTTTGCGAGATACTACAGCATGACCGAACCGGTTCTATCAGGTTAAGTTCGGGTAAGCTGGTCTACCGTGCCCGCTGACCAAAAGCCCTACC
>JAGLBF010000057.1 GCA_018260375.1 Deinococcus sp. | reverse complement strand
CACCATTTTCAACGGGCCTTACCTTTTTGCCAAAAAACTGCACGAACCATTGCTGGTCTGCAAATCTGCAAACACAGTATGGAAACACAGTCCGTATAAGCACCGACTGTGTTTCCCAAACTGTGCTGCAATGATGGAGCGCAGTCTGTATAATAAACATTCCGGAAAATTAGTTATAATAAGCATTACGGAAAATTAGTTATAAGCATATCTTCTTAGTTTGCCATAGGGCAGGCAACTAGGGCAATCAGAGTACAACGAATTAAACGGAATCCTTATAAGCACCTGGTACTGCCCGATCACTAACTCCCGGTTGCCGCTGCGCGTATTTGAGGAAGGTGAACGAGGCGCACCTAAATACCAGCAGACTGCGCTAGACTAGACGCCCCAACACCACGCCTCAACACCATGGCGGCCAGCCGTCAACTTTACTTTATTCCCACTCAATCGTGGCGGGCGGCTTGCCGGTGATATCGTACACCACGCGGTTTATTTCGTGTACCTGGTTGACAATGCGGTTGCTCATGGTCGCCAGAAAATCGTAAGGCAGCCTGGCCCACTCAGCGGTCATAAAATCATCAGTGGTCACGGCCCGCAGCGCCGCCGTGTAGCTGTAGGTGCGCTCGTCGCCCATAACCCCCACCGACTGAATAGGCGTCAGAATGGCGAGGGCCTGTGAGCAGCCGTCATAGAGACCAAACTCACGCAGGCCGCTGATAAAAATGTCATCCACCCGCTTAAGGATGTCCAGCTTTTCGGGGGTGATGTCGCCCAAAATGCGAATGGCAAGGCCGGGGCCTGGAAAGGGGTGGCGCATGCGTACAGCTTCGGGCAGGCCCAGCAGCCTGGCGATTTCGCGCACCTCGTCTTTAAAGAGCGTACGAAAAGGCTCTACCAGCTGAAAGGCAAGGTCATCGGGCAGGCCGCCGACATTGTGGTGGCTTTTGATATTCGCCGCGCCCGCTTTGTCAGCCTGCAAGCCGCCTGCCGACTCAATCACATCGGGATACAGGGTACCCTGAGCCAGAAAGTCAAAGGGGCCGTACTCGCGGGCTTCGCGTTCAAAGGCACGGATAAACTCGCGGCCTATGATTTTGCGCTTTTGTTCGGGGTCGCTGACACCCTGTAAGGCCCCCAAAAATTCGGCGGTGGCGTCTACTGTCACCAGATTGACCCCCAGTGGCCTGAGGGCGGTCTCTACCTGTTCGCGCTCGCCCAGGCGCAGCAGGCCGTGGTCAATAAAGACCGCCGTGAGCTTATCGCCTATGGCTCTGGCAAGCAGCAGGCCCAGCGTAGAGCTATCTACACCCCCTGAAATGGCGAGCAGCACCCGCCCGTCACCAACCTGCGCCCGCACACCTTCTATGAGTTCGTCGATGATGTGCTGGGCGTTCCAGTCGCGGGCCTCGCCGCAGAGGTCTAAAAAGTTGGCCAACAGTTGTCCGCCCTTGGGGGTATGCACCACTTCGGGGTGAAACTGCAAGCCGTAGCGCCTTGTCTGGATATTTTCTATGGCGGTGACAGGAGTATCGGCGGTTTCAGCAACCACCTCATAGCCCTGTGGCAAGGTAGTCACACTGTCAGAGTGGCTCATCCAGGCGACAAATTCGCCCTGAATACCTGCAAACAGTTGCCCGCCATAGCGCGTCAGCTCGGCCTTACCGTACTCGCGCTTGCCTGCACGTTTTACGTCACCGCCCGCCTCATGGGCCAAAAACTGCATACCGTAACACACGCCCAAAATCGGCACATCCAGCGCCAGCACGCCCGGGGCAGGCTTAGGGGCCGCGTCATCATAGACACTGCTGGGGCCACCCGACAACACCACACCGCTGGGGTTTTCTTGCAAAATGCGCTCCAGGGGCGCACTGCCGGGCAAAATAACGCTATAGCTCCCCAGTTCACGAAAACGCCGCGCAATCAGGCGGGTATACTGGCTACCAAAATCAAGGATGACGATACTCACGCCCCCTATTGTACGGGAGAAAGGTGCCCGGGTAATACGGATTCCGCTTCACTCCAGCACAGCTCCGGAGGCGCGGCCTGCACCCCTGCAAAGGGGGGTACTTGTACTGACCTGCTATTAGCGCCTGCTGAATAAGGTTAAGGGCGCAAGCCGTATTGTATCTGCTGGTTTTATCTGCTGGCCGCCCTCTATCCCCTACTGCGTTCCTTACTGCAAGGTGATATTAAGCGGCACTTCACGCGGCAAATCTACGCTGACGCGGCTGGGTTGGTAGCTTTCAGCGTTGAGGCTCAGGATATAGTGACCCGGCACATCGCCGTTAATGTTTCCCGGAGCGCGGCCCAGTGACGTGCCTGGGGCAATGTTGCTGTTGGGCGGCACAGTAATGGCAACCACATCTACAGGCACGCTTAGGCGCTGGCCTTCGGGTGAGTAGACTTGCACCTGCAAGGCGCAGCACGTGATGGGCGGGGTAACATGACCGCCTACTTTGGCGTTACGCCGCGCCAGCGCCAGCACCCCTAGCGCCAGCAGCACTAGAAGCATCAAAGCGAGCAATACCTTCCACCAACGGGTCAAAAAGGCGCGCAGTTTGTCTACCCAGGTGTCCCCCTGCTGGGTTGCGCCTTTGGACTGGCTTGGGGGTGTACGGCCTTTCCCCGCTGGTGCTGACCGAGTTGAAGGAGCACGCAGTCCGCTGAGCAAGTTGACTCTGGGCGCCCTCATTTTGGGGAGTGAGAGTTTAGAGCCGGAGAACGCAGACAGGCCGCCGCGCCCCGGTGTCTGGGGTTCATCAGGCCTGACCACCTGGCGGATGTCGCGGTCATCATCCAAAAAGTCGTGCAGCAGCGGCTCGGCCTGCGAGGTTTTAACCACCCGCACGGTAGGCGCTTCAGCAACCCGTTCAACCGAATCGCTGCTGGTCTGCTCGGTGATAGGTGACTCGGACGCCTCCTGCGGTTGTGGCTGCATGGTTTCGTCCGACAGCACTATCATGTCAGCAACGGGCTGGGCCGCTGGATGTTGGTGTTCGGCCGTGTCTGGAGCGACCACGGGTGCAGTGGGCGCAGCGTCCGCTTGCTCTGCAAAGTAATCGGTGTTGATCACAGCCTGTGAGCGCGCCAGCATCTTGTCGCGGTTGCTAGATTTACTGTCGCGGCTGGGTTTATTGTCACGGTTGGGCAAGTTGGGCAGCCTAAACTTGGCCTTCTCACGGCTCGATTGTTCACGGTGAGGCAAAGTATCGCGGGCTTCTGAGCGCTGAGCGCCCGCTTCATCACCAGACCTGGCGGTGTTGGCCTGACTATTCTGGGCTTTCTCTGCGGCCCTGGCCCTCTCGGCTCTGTCCTCGGTTTTGCCTTCCCACCATTGACTCACCGCCGTACGCAACCTGGCCGCCCCACCAGTCAGTCCCGTGACCAGACCAACCACCAGCGCTTTGCCCCGAGCTTGACCGTCTGGGTGCTGCGCACGGCCTTCACCTTCAGGTGCGGCCGCGTCCTCGTGCTTGACATGCCAGGTGCCGTCCGCGTTCCAGGCCATTTTAACGGGCTTAAACTCACGGCGGCTGGGCAAAGTACCCTGCGGCGCTGCCGGTGTGGGCGGTACAGATGGGGCAACCTCAGCCTCAGTCTCGTGTACAGGTAAGACAGCCTCAGTCTCGTCCTCGTGCTGCTGACGCCCAGCAAACGCGGGCCTAAGCGCGTCTTCGGCGGGTATGTCTCCCTGCGGTGCGGGCTGAACTTCTTCTTGCACTTTTGGCTCAGCCAATTCAGGCACAATCAATTCAGGCGCAGCAGGCTGGATGTCGGGCGTCACAGGCAGTTGTGACGGCTGCACCTGTACAGACTTGGTCACGATGTGGGCTGCCCGTGGCTCACCGGCAGGCGGCTCGGCTTCAGTCGCTTGTGGCTGTGGCAAGGTGCTAAACACCAAGCCTTCTGCCGTCCACTCCTCGGCCCACTCCTCCTGGTCACTCAAGTGGTCAGCAGGCGGCTGAAGTCTGGCGGCACTCACTGCGTTTTCTAGTTCTGGACTTTCTATCCTGGGCCGCTCTTTGCCAGTCTGCTCTTTGCCGGGCTGCTTGTCCGCCCCTGGCTGGGTGGTTGCTCCGGGTTGGGTGGTTGTTCCGGGCTGCAATGCTTCAATACGCCCGGGGCTATAGGGCTTGGAGTCAGACAGGTCGGGGTCATTGATCGGCCTGTCTGAGGTGGGTTTGACCTCGCGCAGTACGCCGCGCAGCAAGTCAGCATTGCGGGCGGTCACCGAGTGCGACACCTGCACCCGCCCGCGCTGTGGCATTGCGTCTGCCAGACCTAAGCGGGGGCCCCCCAACAGCGAGGGTTCAGCCTGCGCCGCTGTAGAAGCTTGTGGAGTTGAGGCTGAACGCTGAGGGCGCACCTGTGCAGCCGCTTCAGCACTATGTTGAGCCTGATCTTCCTCTCGGTTCCTTTTCTCAGGCTGCTCATCGCTGTCGCTGTCTACAGCCTGCGGCTCCACGGTCACTGAAGGCGGCGCCGTAACGTCCGGCTGTGCCGTAGCTCGCGCCTTTACCGTGATGCGTACCACCCGCTTGGTGCCGTGCTGCTCTACTTGCTCGCTAAAATCTGGCGTCTTACTGGCCTCTTCACCTTCTGGCGGCCGATTATCTGGCAGCCGGTTATCTGGCGAGGCGGGAACCACAGAAGGCAGGTCAACTACGCGGGGCGGCAAGGCCTGTTCGCGGCGCTGCCTTTCCAGGCGGCTTTGAGTGTCCGGCACCAGCACGGTATCTTGTAGATCTATGCTGGGCAGGCGGTCATCGGGGTCGGCGACCAGCGGCAAGGGGTCAGCCTCAGACACCACTTCTTCGGGCAGTTTGGCGCGGGGCATGTCTACTATCAGCGGCGGCATAGACGGCAGTGGCGGGCCAGCATTGAGCAAGGCGAGTGCGTCGCGGGCGCTTGGGCGCTGGGCGGGGTAGCGGCTGAGCAGGTCTTGCAGCTCGTTAGGCAGCCCGCCAAGCTGTTGCAGCGTCGCGCCAAAAGCGTACAGGTCAGCCGCCATACTGCGCCCGCCTTCGGGTGCGCCGTAGGGGCGCGGCCTTTCGCTCCAGGGCAAACCCGCACCTGAGAGCAGCAACTCGCCGCCGTCTTGCCAAAACTGTTGCAGGGCAATGCCCCCGTGTACAACCCCCGCCTCGTGAAGCGTTAGCAGCGCCCGCAAGCCGCTTTGTAGTATCAGCGCTGAGCTGAGGCAAGGTTGCGCTGTGGGCGACAGGTCACTGGCGATATACGCCTGCTTGCCCTGCAAGCCCTTGTCACTGTAGGGCAGCAGTAAGGGACTAGCAGGCAACTTAGGTACAGCCACAGCATACGGCAGCAAAAAGACCAGCGCAGGCAACCCGGTAACCCTGTCCAGTGCCTGCCAGGTGGTAACGGCGGGGGGGAACTTGAGCGCGGCAATGTCCGTTGCGGAGTCTAGTTGACGGGCGGCCGCAAACGGCCCGACGATTCTCATGGTGCTGATTATAGCCTGAGGCTAAGCCCTTTTTGCGCTGCCCCCGTACCGCCTGTCTGCGGCCCTTACTTCACTCTGTGGTTTCAGTCTGTAACATTAGACCTTGTTAATAATGCGCCAATACGTTAAAAGTGCTTGATATGCACGATGCCGTTATGAACGCCCTGCGCACAGTCAACGACCCCGAATTGCACCGCGACCTGGTATCGCTGGGCATGATTGAACATCTGGCGGTGTTGGGCGATGAGGCGGCCGTGACCGTGCAGCTCACCACCCCTGCCTGCCCGCTCAAGGCCACCATTGAGCACGACGTACGCCAGGCGGTGCAGGCTGTACCCGGCATTGCCCAGGTGCGTGTTCACTTTACAGCCCGTGTACAGGCCCCCGCCACCCCACCCCTGCCTGGAGTCAAAAACGTGATTTTAGTGGGCAGTGGTAAAGGCGGCGTGGGTAAGTCGTCTGTGGCGGTTAATATCGCCGTGGCCCTGGCTCAAAGCGGCGCCCAGGTAGGTCTTATGGACGCAGACGTATACGGCCCTAGTGTGGCGCACATGCTGGGCCAGGGTGAGAGCAAAATCACCGGCAATGCCGAGCGCAAAATGCTTCCTATCACCGCTCACGGCCTGAAGTTTATCTCTATGGGCAACCTTTCGCCCGCAGGTCAGGCGCTGGTATGGCGCGGGCCGATGCTGCACTCTGCCATCCAGCAATTTTTGAAAGATGCAGCCTGGGGTGAGCTGGATTACCTGATTATTGACCTGCCCCCCGGTACGGGCGACGTGCAACTGTCGATCACTCAGAGCGTACAGGTGACGGGCGCCATTATTGTGACTACGCCTCAGGACGTAGCCCTGATAGACGCGCGGCGTGCACTGGATATGTTCCACAAGGCCAATGTGCCTGTGCTGGGTGTGGTGGAGAACATGAGCTACTTTGTGGCCCCTGACACAGGACATACCTATGACCTGTTTGGGCGGGGCGGGGCGCGCAAACTGACGCAGCCAGACGGCAGCCCGTTTGAGCACCTCGGCGAAGTGCCGCTTGAGATTCCACTGCGTGAAGGTGCTGACGCGGGGCTACCTGTGGTACTTTCACGCCCCGAATCGGTAGCAGCGCAGGCCCTGGTGGGCGTAGCCAAGACCCTGGCGGGCAAAGTCAGTGTGCAGAACTACGGCGAATTCGGTGATCTCAGTGCGCTGCCGCTGGCACACGAGCCGGGTTAAAGACCTCAGTTATCAGCATGGATACTGTCATTCCCAATCAAAAGCGCCACCCTTTGCAAGATCATTCAAACGATATGGATCCCTTAAACGCCAGCAAACCCGCAAACGCTCAACAACCAGATGTCTACCCTTCAGATGCGAAAATGGCAGACCTCAAGAGCGCTGACCGTCTGCTGCATATCCTCAAGCGCCTGCACACGGCTACTGCTCAGGCGCTGGCAGACGAGCTGTGCCTCAGCGTGCCGGCCGTGCGCCGCCATTTGCAAAACTTGCAAGAGCAGCAACTGCTGAGCTTACAGATTGAAAAGCCTGGCGGAAGGGGCCGCCCGCAGCACGTTTACCGTCTGACCGACGCGGGCGAGGCCGCCGCTTTTCCCAGGCATTATGAGCTGCTGTGCCAGGAGATTTTTCAGCACATCAGTAGCCTCTTTGGACGCGGAGCGGTGATGCAGCTGATGGACGCCCGCCGCGCTGACCTGTACCAGCGCTTTGCCCCCAGTTGCCAAGCGGCCCACAGTGTGGATGACAAAGCCCGCGCACTGGCCAAGCAGTTAGAGAGCTACGGCTACGCGGCGCAGGTGGAATCTTTCGGCGGGCAGTGGTATCTGACCGAATACAACTGCCCTGCCCCCGCCATCGCCCGCAACTTTCCTGAGCTGTGCCAGAGTGAGCTAGAGCTCTACGCCGAGCTGCTGGGCTGCGAGTTGGTGCGCGAAACCCGCATTGTCTGCGGAGCAGCCCACTGCCGCTACCGCCTGCAAGAGGCCAGCCAATGAAAAGCCCTCAGGAAAAGGGAGCCCTGTACAGCATCGTGGCCTGGCCCAGTGCTGCACTGAACGAGTGGCTTAGCCAGTTGCAAGAGCGCTTTGACATCAGCAGTTATGGTGAGCCGCACCTCAACCTGCGCACGCCCTTTTTCTATGACGGTGACGAAAAAGAACTGGTGGCGACGGTGCGCGCTGCGCTGGGCAATACCCACGCCTTTGAGGCTGAGTTTTTGCGCTGGCGCAGGTTTCCGCATGTGGTCTTTTTGGAATATACCCTCAGCGGGCCGCTGCGTGATTTGCACCATAAGTTGCTGGGCTTACCAGGTCTGCCGACCTCTGTGTATGACGGTGAGCACTACATCCCGCACGTGTCCCTGGCGGTGGGGCTTTGTTCCTGGGCCGAAGAAGCGGTGTGGGAAAAGCTGCAAACCATCAAATTGCCGCAGCAGCGCTTTGAGGTATCGGCGGCCAGCCTCACCCGCGAGGTAGGCGGCGAACTGCGCGAAGTGCATACCTTTCCGCTTATTCAGCCTGCACAAGATGACTTTACAGACCTAACGGAAGCTGCAGAGTTGTGGGGCGACGCAGGAGATTCGCCACTGGCTTAAAGCTGCGGCGGTGTTGCTCGCTGACCCCTAGGGCCTGCAAAGCGGCGCGGTGGGCACTGACCCCGTACCCTTTATGAGCAGCAAAGCCGTAGCCTGGGTGTCGTTCATCCAGTTCAGTCATCAGTCGGTCGCGCTCTGTTTTGGCGAGCAGTGAGGCCGCCGCCACGGAGTAGCTCAGTGCGTCGGCGTGAGCGGGGGCGAGGAGTGGCAGCGGCGTAGGCAAGCGCAAGTAATCGGTGAGCAGGCTGTCAGGGGCGGGGCATAGGCGACTTAGGGCGCGCAGAGCTGCGGCATGGGTAGCCCCCAGCACGTTGAGGCGGTCAATTTCGTCGGGCCAGGCGTGCTCTACAGCGTAAGCCACTGCCACTCCTTGCACCTGTAGTGCCAGCCCACTGCGCCGCGCTGCCGACAGGGTTTTACTGTCTCTAAAGGGCAGGGCCTGCGGGTTATCCTCCCGGCTGTCTGCCAGAGGCACAGGCAATATCACCGCCGCCACCGTCAGCGGCCCCGCCCACGCGCCGCGCCCCGCTTCGTCTATACCCGCTACCAGTGAGTAGCCCGCTTGCCAAAACTGCTGCTCAAAGTGCCAAGAGGGGGTGAGCTGAGGGGAAGGTACAGGAGGCATACACGTTAGTATACGTATTCCGATTAAATCGGGTAGTTGCTAATTTTATGAGGGCGAATGCCAGGAGCAAAAGATACGGACTTCTCAACCTGAGCAGTGAGGTTAGAGCGGCCCTGCGCCCCTCAAAATAGGCCCGCTACCTTGCGGCTGGGCTTGGGAAAACGCGCCCGCTGGATGTCGCTACTCAGGGACTCAAGTAAGCCCTGTACCTCCTGGGCTTCGTGGATGATGGCGTCACTCAGCTCGCTGACCCGTTGGTCGCGCTCCTTTTCCCACCAATTGAGCACCTGTTCATTAAGGCGCAGGTGCTTGGGCGTGTCCACCTGCGGTACAGACGGCTGAATACGCAGCAGAGATTCTTCCAGCAGCGCGGGCATTTCGGTGGCGCGGGCGGCCTCTTGCAGGTCAGCACGCTGCTTAAGGCGGGCAATCTGGCTTTCAAGGCGCTCGTGCTCAAGCTGTAAACCCGCGCGGTTGCGGCCCTGGATAACGGCGGCACCCACCGCCATGCTCACCAGCGCCAGGGTAAAGGCCAAAAGCGACCAGTGTTGCGGCGGCCCGGCGGGCGTATCGCTGGCGGTACTGAGGTCGGTCAGCATGCCCGCACTGGCGGCGTCGGCAGCCATTTGCTGAGTGACGCGTAAAATGCCGTCCCAGTTGAGAAAGCCTTCTACGCTCAGGTACAGCGCGGCGATCAGCACAATAGAGGCCATAGAAGCGTAGGCTGAGCGGCTAAGGCTGATGCGGGCGCGGTAAGACAGTTCCTCAATCAGCCACAGCAGCAGCACGCTGAGCGTCACCCCCGCGACCAGCGCAATGATGGTCAGATAAAGGCGGTTATCAGGGTTAAACAGTAAGTTGATGCTCACGCCGCTCAGCACGCCCACAAAAAACTTGCTGAATGTCGCAAAAAATCCGAAAAACTGCGCGCTGAGGCTACGGCGCTGGGCGGGGCGGTAGGGAGCGCCGTCTGCCGCCATCTGCTGTATGGCCAGTTGGGTATACAGGTCAGCCGAGGTACGGGTGTCGGGCCGCACCCCCAGGCGGCTGAGGGCTTCAAAGCGCTCCTGGTTGGCTTTGCTGAGCGCCTGCGACACATCTAAATAAGCCTTTTCAGTGCCTGAGGTGATGGCGTGGCGGGTGCGGAGGTGTTCTTCCTGGCGCATCCACGAGTCGCGCACACCTGCGCCCGTTTCGGCAAGGGCACGCGACAGCTCGGCGCGGGTCACGTCGTAGCGTACAGCGTACCGTTCTACCCGCAGTTCCAGCGTTCTGATGCGCCGCCGCAGTTCACTGCGCTGGGCTTCGTCATCAAGCAGCATCAGCTCACGCTCGCTTTCACGCAGGTACTCTGCCAGCACGCTGGGGGGCAGCACCGGCATAAAGTGCTGAGGGTCAAGCGGAGCGGGGTCGGGCAGATCAGGTAGGTGCTGGGTCATGCCTGTTTTGACGCTCTGGTCGGGCACAAATTCTAGATCAATCATCGGGATGTCGGGCATGTGTTGGGTCACTTACGCAGCGCCTTGACGCGAGCAGCAAAGCTGGGGTAGATGTTACGCAGGTCATACGCGCCCGCTTCGAGCACACGCGAATCGCTGTTTGCGCCCTTTAGCTGGGTATTAAACGCGTCGCGGATGCTGCCCGCACCACCAGAAGCCGTTTCGGGGCTAAGGCCCGCCAAAAACACCAGTTTGACATTCTTTTGGGCCAGCAGCCCGGCAAAGGTAGCGCCCAGTTGCGCGGACTGGGGGTCATCTTGAAAAGCGCCGTCTGTAAAATACACCACCACTGTCTGGTCTTGGGGGGTCTTTTGGGCGCTGCGGGCCGCCATATTAAAGCCCGCCGTCAGTGCACTGCCCTTGCCCTTGCACGGCGTGATCAGCGCCCCCGAATAGCGCAGGATGTCGCTTTTGTTGAGCTTGGCATTGTTGCCCAGAAACTCAAAATCGGCGATGGTTTTGACCGAGCTGCACACCTGAAGCAGCGTCACCGTATCGCCGCTGCGTACTTGGTTGAGTAACACGTTTTGGGCAATGAGCTTGGCTTGCTGCGCGTACTGAAAGGCGGGGTTTTTGCTGCTGCCTGTCATATCCGCCACCACGATGATGTGCAGCGGCGAGGACTTGAGACCCAGCACATCAGCCTGAGCGCCAGAGGCAACAAGCAGGGCGGCCGTTGCCACAGTGGCAATGCTAAAGGTGGACAATGGGGAAACGTAAGGCATATTCAAACTCCTTAAGGCAGTGTAATGGAAAAGGGGGCGAAACGGTACAGAGTGAGCAAGGCAAAAAAGTACCTGAGTAGTAAAGCAACTGAGCTAACACAATATGGTTTTGAGGTGGCGAGTCAACGTAGCTCTTTGAACTATAATGGTGACGGTAAGGTGGTATTCAAAGGCGAGAGAGTTGATGGACGATTATTTTGCCAGAGGGTAAGGTTACTGGGTTATTTAACCCCGAATTTAATACTTAAGCCGTTCGACATCGAGATAAGCCGGCCATCTACCAGGCTGACAAGTTGCCTCAGCTGTGCATCACTCCCCCTCATACGGCAGCACCCGCAATAAGCCCAGGTTGCGGCAAGCCACCTGATGCTGATAGACCTGGTCAGGCAGTGGCTGCATACCAGCGGGGTCGCCCAGCCACACGCTCATGGCGTACTGTGGGGTAACGCCCGCACACCAGCTATCTTGCACGTTGTCGGTGGTGCCTGACTTGGCGCCCAGCGGCACATTCTGGCCCGTAGCAAAGTTATAGGGCCGCAGAAACTGAACGTGCGAATAGGGCCCGCTGACCGCGCCGCGCAACATGTCAAAGGCCTGGGTGGCGACAGGCTGAGACCACAAAGTTTTGCACTGCGCAGCAGCTGTGGCTGTGGCAGCATTAGAAGTTCTCTGAGGCAGGGCGATGCGCTGGCCACTTTGACCATACACGGCGGTAATGAGGTAGGGACGGCACCACTGCCCGCCATTCCCAAAGCTGGCGTAGGCGGCGGCAACGCCTAAGGGTGACGAGCGCCAGGTACCCAGCGCGGGGCTAGAACGGTTGACACTGTCTTGGCTGTAGCCTACAGCTTTCAGGGTAGTGGTTAGTGCGTCTTCGTACCGCAAGCCCACCTGCACCGCTACCGTGTTGAGCGACCGTGCATTGGCCTCGCGGATGGTCACTGGACGGTACAAAAAGGTGAGGTTATTGTTGTTGATGCTCTGTCCGTAGTAGCGCGTGGGCTTGTCAGTAAAGCGGCTGTCCTGGCTCAGGCCGCGCTCAAAGGCCGTGGCGTACAGCAGCGGCTTGACCGTACTGGCAACGGGTCTGCGGGCGGTGACGGCCCACTGCTGCTCGGCGGTACTCAGTTCGCCGCCTGTACTGCTGGCAAGCGCTACGATGCCGCCCGTATGCACATCGACAATCGCCGCACCCTGAGCTACATGCGGCAGGCTAAGCGCCGTGACCTGCCGGCTGAGTTGCCGCTGGGCTGCTGCGTCAATGCTCAGGCTCACCGTCGCCACCCGCGAGGGCGAAATGCCCTGGTCGTGCAGCTCTTGCTTGATGAGGCCCTGCAGCGTCCAAGCGGGGTCGGGCGCACTTGTGTAGTCAGGGTTTCGCCGCGCACTGCTCACCGTTAACCCCCCGGCACCAAGAACATATTGCACTTGCCAGAGACTGGGTTGCAGCGGTTCGCTGGCGGCCTGAGCATATTCGTCTGCGGTAATCAACGCGTGGCGGCGCAAAATATCCAGCGTGATCAGTTGCTGCTGGCGCATATATCTGAATTGCTCGGTGGAGTCCATCAGCGGCGTACTGTTAAGCACAAGGTACGTACTGGGGCGCGGCAATAAACCCACCAAAAAGGCCGATTGGGCCAGGCTGAGATCGGCGGCCTGCTTGCCAAATATAATGCGCGCCGCGTCATGCAGCCCGCGCCGCTGCCCGATGCCCAGCCAGGGCAAGCTATTGACCGACATCTCCAGCACCTGCGCTTTGCTGTAGCGTGCGCTCAGCAGTGGGGCCAGTACATACTCGGTGGCTTTACGCACAACGCCCGCCACTTGACGGCTCACCCCCTTACGGCCTGTGTCGTAGTCAAAATGCCCCGCCAGCACATTGTTTTTAAGCAGTTGCATCGGCACGGTGCTGCCGCCTGCTCCCGTGAGCAGTGAGCGCGGCACCCGCCCAAAATCTATACCCGGGTGCTGAAAATAACGCACGTCCTCTTTGGCCAGGTAGCTCAGCAAAAAATGACGCGGCATCTCGTCTATGGTCAGTGTCAGCGATTCGCGGCAGCGCACGGGGTTGCTAACCTGAGTGGTGGACTTGTTCTGCGCGTCACAGTGATCTAGCACGCCTAGGTCGTTGCCGCTGCGGTCTAACACGCGGATAGGTTCTATCTGGCTTTGCAAGTTCCACACTTTTTGCAGTGAGCCTGTCCACAGCGCCCCGCCCAGACCTAACAAAAAGATCAGCAGGGTCACGCCCCCTATCAGCGCCATCAGCAGCTTACAAGCCAGCCACAGCCCCGCCCAGCGGCTTTTTGGTGCAGCTAACTTGGCCTGCCGAAACGAAAAAGGCTGCCAGCGCATATAGTCGCGCAGTGAGGGCATCGTTAAGGCGTCCCCATCAGAAAAGTCGTAGAAGTACCAGCGGGCCTCAGGACATCTAGGTGCGCCGCTACGCTCTGAAACTGCGCCTCACGCGTCACCTGATTCCACACCATAGACCCGCCAACAACCAGGCACACCACCCCCCCCACGCCCGCCAGCACACTCAACCAGCGCGGCTGCGGCATTGGCCCAAACGCCGCGCCCACCTGCGAAGGTTGCCTGGACGTAGCTGTCTGGCGAGCGAGCGGGTTGCGGTACGGCGGCGGCGTGTGGTGCGCCTGAACGTATGTGCTGCGGGTTGGCCGGAGCTGCATAAACGGCTTGCGCGGCGGCTGGGCGGGCGATTGGTACCTACTGGGTGACGGGGATCCAGAGAACCACTGGGCAAGCTGAGACCAAGTCCACTTTTGGGCTGACGTAGGAAAGCGCACCGCGCCGCGTCCCCGCGTATAAGGTTTGGGTTTGCGGACAAAGCGCATGAGGTTATCTTAGGCGCAATAACTCTGAGATATTATTACTGTTTTACACCCCGCGCTCATGTACGGTAGTTGCTCAGATGAGTACACAAGTTAACAGGCAGAAAACCGGTGAAGTGCAGATGCCAGCACAAGCGGGTGGGCATTGGGGTATTGCAGTTGAGGTTGAGATAATCAGACACTCCTGCCACAGAGTCGCCGTAGAGTCGCAGCCACCCGTCTACACTATCTACCCATCTACACTACCTTTGGCGCGTCATACGGACTGCCGCTCCATTCCACCACAGTCGGAAAAGCGCCGCCTGCGGCTC
>JAGLBF010000056.1 GCA_018260375.1 Deinococcus sp. | reverse complement strand
GGAACCGCAGGCGGCGCTTTTCCGACTGTGGTGGAATGGAGCGGCAGTCCGTATAACAAGCCTTTCCCCACCCTTGCACATCAGCGCCTTGTGGCTTTTGGCACAGGCCGTCACAATGACGTTTATACAAGGCTTTAGTGATGCTTTTGCACGAAACTTTTGTCTATGCTAGAGGCATATGTTCTGGCGACGCAAAAAAAATGAAGATTCTGGTGATACGCCACCCGTCAAAAAACCGCTACAGGAATACACGCCTGACCAAGTGGCTGACGCGCTGATGGGCTATTACGCCGATGAAGACACCAGCGAAAGCACCACGCAGCAAGCAGACCACACACAGCCCACAGCCCCAGCACCAGCCGCGCGAGAGGCCACCCAACCGCAGGTTCCAGCGCCCACAGGCCCCGTGTCAACAACCAGTGAGGCGGTGATGAGTGCTCCAGTTTCTACACCCGATGAGCCCGCAGCCCCTGCACCCTCACAGACGGTTGCGGCGCTGATGGAAGCTTTGAAAGCTGAACGTGCCGCTAGAGCGCAGATCGCTACTGCGCCAATGACCACTGAGCCAACTATCACTAAGCCAGGCCCCATTGAGCCAGAACCCAGCCCAGCGGCCTCAGATTTGGCACTGCCCGGTGATATTGAACTACATGCTGACATTGAGCTACATCTAGACGAACCCGAATCACCAGCATCAACACCCGATGACCTGGAATTGGAAGGTCCAGCCTTTCGCCAGGCGGCCCAAACGCCCGCAACGCCTCCGGTTGAGACAGGCCCAGCTTCTAAACCAGCCTCTAAAGTTCCAGGCTCTGAGGTTGCAGCGAGTAAGGTTCCAGCGTCCCAAGCCGCGCCTGAGCCGCCCAAGCCCGCCAAACCACCTCTACTCCCCTTGCCCGTCAGCAATGTCGACTGGCCTCTAGAAGCGCTGCGCGGCGTACCGCTTGACGCCCCTTCAGTCGCTGAGGCGCTGTCACCCGACTGGGCCGCCAACGGCCTGATCTTGCAAGACAGCGATACCCTGCGCCTTGCCAAAAACACCATCTTGCACGTCCCACTGCTGCTGAGCAGCGGCTCCCAGGAACTGTGGGTGTTTGTGTACCCCGAAAGCACGCCCGCAGCGGCGGAGCATTTTACGGCAGTCACGCAAAAGGCCAACTTGGTAGGCGCGGCCTCCGTGTACCTCGCTCCTGAGCCGCTACCCCTCACTGACAGCACCCCTGCCGCCCCGCTGACCAGCGCCCTCAGGGTTGCGCTTGAGCCGTGGCCCGCTGACCGTCCCTTTCCAGAAGGGGACTACGCCCTGTGGTGGCCTAGTACCGAGGGCGAACACCTGAGCACAACCGAAGAAGGCCGGCTGCTAACGCGCATTTTTACCCTGCAGGACGAAGCCGCTTCACTGGTGTATGGCCTGCTGACCGAGCAACTCCACTGGAACCATCAGCCCAGTGACCTTTTGCGCCGTGAACTGCCTGAACAGACCCAGTACCTCAATGTGATGGACGAAAGAGGTCAACCTCTGCTGCTCAGCGCTTCGCAGGATAAAGGAATCCGCCTGCACCCCTTGCGTTCGCCCGAAAGCGAACAGATGCGGCGCTACTGGCTAGAACAAAGTGAGCAATTCTTCAAAGTGGCGGTTAAGTTACTTCTAGAAGCCAAGCAACCCCTAGATACTCTGTGGATGGACTACGAAACTCGTCCCAGCCAGTGGTGGAAAGCTGCCCAACAAGTCCTCGACTTACGGCTGGACATAGGTGATGATATCAAGAGCATCATGATTGGTCATACCGCTGAAGAAAGGGCTAATGAAGACAAAAAATAGCTCTATAGACAGTATGTGTTCTATAAACATAGATTACAACAGCGTTTATATGGACTGATTACTGTCAGTAGTGGCTTAATCTTTACATTGAATCTTCCTGACATTGCTTGCCTGATGGTGCTGGAATGAAGCGCAAGGCGTATGATACAGATTCCGATTGATTTGGCGTACTTCCGAATCAATCAGGGCGGATGCGAGTGGGAACAGCATACGGACTGCGCGGTATGGAGCCGCAGGCGGCGCTTTTCCGACTGTGGTGGAATGGAGCGGCAGTCCGTATGAGGCTTCTCTCCTTGTTGCCCCGCGTACCAGAGCGGTGCGCCGGCAGCAGCGGTAATCGACAAAGACCTGTCTGTTGAGCGTTAATGTGGCCCAGACACACAGCTGATAAACCTCAGGCACATTGAGCGTTGTGACTGCCTTAACTTCTACTATACCT
The DNA here is from genome assembly GCA_018260375.1 of Deinococcus sp. GTDB lineage: Bacteria > Deinococcota > Deinococci > Deinococcales > Deinococcaceae > Deinococcus. Next base: position 11,848 of record JAGLBF010000056.1, on the reverse strand, counting down.
GCTAGCGCTTCCCAGGCTACGTTGCAGCACGAGCCTTCTTTTCAGGAGATGCTCTCTTTTGTGCTGCGGCGAAAATTCACCTCACGCATTGTTGTTCGCCCAGATAACATCAGTTTGTATGTGCAAGACGGCAAAATTGTGGCGGCGGCTGGCTACCGGCCACTCGGTGAACTGTTGATAAGCCAGGGTCTGGTAACGCCTGAAGACGTAGCGCAAGCGCACAGCATGACAGGACGGCTAGGGCAAAATCTGCTGAGCATGCGCGTGATCAGCAGCTTGCAACTGCGCAGCGCGTTGCGTACCCAGGCTAGTGAAACCCTGATGTATTTGCTCGGTCAAAATCCCCAAACCTATGAAGTGTTTGCCAGCGAGCCCATGCCACTGCCCAGCGCCAACATTGACGGTCAGGAGCTGATAGACCAGTTGATCGGTGAGCAGCCACTGGCACTCAACACCGTATATCAACTGGCCCGCCTAGAACAGCCTATCAATATAGAGCCGCGCAGCTGGGAATTGGTGCGCCACATCAACGGGCGGCGCAGCCTGAACCGCGTCATTCAAGCCGCAGGATTTCCCCTACAAGAAGGTCAAACACTGATACGTGAACTCATTCAAAAGGGGCTTATTGAGCAGTCTTTGGCACTGAGTTTACGCTTTATTACCCCCAAACGCCTACCCTTATCAAGCACCACTCACCCCCCAAGCAGTATACGGGCCAATCTGTTTTTAAAGTATGTAGACGGCCAAAGAAATGCCTGGACCATACAGGATATCCTTCAATTTCCTACTGAAGAGGCGATATCTACACTCACCTCGCTCTACCGAGAAAAACTGGTTGAAATTGTACATGGTGAGCGCGAATTTAACCTGTTACTAGATGAGTTTTAGCCGACCAGAATGATACAAAGCTCAGCACATGAATCAGCTTACCCAGACCAACGGTTAAAGCGCTTAGGCTCGCCGGAAGCCAGGCAGCTTGTGGTAACTGTCGTGCGGCTCTAGACAAAGCGCCCCCATCAGCCCTGCTGCCTTGCCCAGAGTAGCCCATCCTTTTCTCACGGCAAAGGGTTATCGAAAAGCGGCAGAACGCGCTAAACTGGGTGGTATGGAAACTTTTGATGTTTTGGTCATTGGCGGCGGCCCTGCAGGTTATGTGGCTGCTATTCGTGCGGCACAACTCGGCTTTAGCGTGGGCTGCGTAGACGCGTTTACCCGCAACGGCAAGCCGAGTTTGGGCGGCACTTGCCTGAACGTGGGTTGTATTCCCAGCAAGGCCATGCTGGATTCAAGCGAAAAGTACGAGATGATCGGGCATGAGGCAGCCGAGCACGGCATCACCGTAACGGGCCTTCAGGCTGATATAGCCACCATGCTGGGGCGCAAAAACAGTGTGGTAGACAAGCTCACGGGCGGTATCGCCTTTTTGTTTAAGAAAAATAAAATCAAGAGCTTTCACGGCCTGGGCAAGCTTGTGCGTCAGGAGGATGGCGGCTGGGTGGTTGACGCAGCGGGCAGCGAGGTCAAAGCCAAAAACGTGATTGTCGCCACCGGCAGTAATCCCCGCAGCCTGCCTATGGCTCCCTTTGGCGGCAATATCGTTGAGAACAGTGGTGCGCTGGAATTTGACAAAGTGCCTGAAACACTGGGCGTTATTGGCGCGGGTGTTATCGGCGTAGAACTCGGCAGCGTGTGGCGCAGGCTAGGCGCACAGGTGACCGTGCTCGAAGCCTTGCCTGGATTTTTGTTACCCGCCGACGCCGCTGTCAGTAAAGAAGCCCTCAAGCAACTTCAGAAGCAGGGCCTGGACTTTCATTTCAGTGTCAACATTACCGATGTCAAAGATAACGGTAATAACGTGACGGTTAAGTATGAAGAGGGCGGCAACAGCGTAGAAGCCACCTTTGACAAACTCATTGTGAGCATCGGGCGCGTACCCAACACCCAGGGTCTAGGCGCAGAGCAGGTGGGCCTGAGCCTCGACGAGCGCGGTTTTGTAAAAATTGACGAGCACTACCGCACCAACCTACCTGGCGTGTATGCCATCGGTGATGTGGTGGGCGGCGCTATGCTGGCCCATAAAGCCGAAGACGAGGGCGTGGCCGTGGCCGAGCGCATTGCGGGTCAGGCTGGACATGTCAACTACGCGACTATTCCCTGGATCATCTATACTTCCCCAGAAATTGCCTGGGTGGGTCTTACCGAAAAAGCAGCACAGGAGCAGGGCTTCACTGTCAAAACGGGACAGTTTCCCTTTAGTGCCAACGGACGCGCTCTGGGGCACGGCGACCCACGCGGCTTTGTCAAAGTGGTTGCCGACGCCGCCACTGACCGCGTGCTGGGCGTACACATGGTCGGCCCCAATGTCTCCGAACTGATTGCCGAGGTGGTATCGCTGATGGAATTTGGTGGCAGCGCCGAAGATCTGGGGCGCACTATCCACGGCCACCCCACCCTCACAGAAGCCGTCAAAGAGGCCGCACTGGCCGTGAACAAACAAGCGATTCACATGTAACTTGGTCAGTAACGGGTAGATGCTGGGTAGTATAAAGGGTAATAGACTAATTGATAAGTCCGTAAGGCTAATACTTTATATCAACAAGCCTTTAAAAGTGCCTATTATTTAGTGCTTACTTAGTTAGTATCTATTATTTAATATCTACTTATTGATTGGCTACCGTCTTTTTTAGCTTTGACCATTCACCTTTTCCCTTGTTCAAAGGAGCCTTCCATGTCCCAACCCAGCAGTAAATGGTTAGAAACCGAAAAGAAATACGACAGTGGCGTATACCACAAGCATGATGTGGTGATTGTGCGCGGGCAGGGCGCGACACTGTGGGACGAACATGGGCGCAGTTACATTGATTGCGTGGGTGGTTACGGTGTTGCCAATATTGGCCACGGACACCCCGATGTGGTCAAGGCTATCAAGGACCAGGCTGACACGCTGCTGGTGTTGCCGCAGAGCCTGCCCAATGACAAACGCGCCGAGTTTTTGACCGAGCTGGTCAGCGTATTGCCGCAGGGCCTAGAGCGGGTCTTTCTGGCCAACTCCGGCACCGAGGCGATGGAAGCGGCCAAAAAGTTTGCTCTTACCGGTACGGGCCGCCACAAGTTTGTCGCTATGAAGCGCGGGTTTTCGGGCCGCAGCCTGGGCGCACTGGCCTTTACCTGGGAACCCAAGTACCGCGAACCCTTTGGCGATGCGGTAGACAACAAAAATGTCACCCACATCTCGTACAACAACCTTGATGAGCTGCGGGCTGCTGTCACCGAGGACGTCGCTGCTGTCATTATTGAAGTGGTGCAGGGTGAAGGTGGCGTGCGCCCCGCTAACCGCGAATTCCTGCAACTGGCCCGCGAGCTGACCCGCGAAAAAGGCGTGCTGCTGATTTTGGACGAAATCCAAACGGGCTTTTGCCGCACGGGGAAAATGTTCGCCTGCGAGCACTACGGCATTGTCCCCGACGGCATGACCCTGGCCAAAGCGATGGCGGGCGGCGTACCCATTGGCGCTTTTGTGATGACCAAAGAAGTTGCCGACAAGATGCCTGCGGGCGGGCACGGCACCACTTTTGGCGGTAACCCCCTGGCAATGGCAGCGGGTATCGCCACTTTGCGCGCTATGAAACGCGAAAACCTCGCCGAACAAGCACGTGAAAAGGGCGAATACTTTATGAGTAAGCTGCGTGCCATACAGTCGAGCAAAATCCGTGAAGTGCGCGGCCTGGGCCTGATGATTGGGGTAGAACTTAAAGAAAAGAGCGCACCTTATATTACGGCCCTAGAGCATGATGAAGGCGTACTGGCCTTACAAGCCACGCCGCTGGTGATCCGCTTTTTGCCACCCCTGACCATCAGCAAAGAGCAGATAGACCAGGTGGTGGCCTCTGTAGAAAAAGTGCTGAACACAGTCAACCCCAAAGAGGTACCCAGTACGGCAGTCAAGGAAGACAAGCAGACTGAGTAATAGTGGTTATGGCCCAATGGATATGGCCTGGCAGCTCAAGGGTCAACATGAATACAAAGCACATAGATAGAGCCAACATAAATATAATCAACACCAATATCAGCTAAACACACAAGCCCGCTTAGGACATACGAGCGGGCTTGTGTTATTCACGGGCCTTGTACGCAACGCAACTTGAACCTTACTAAAAGCGCGGTGCAAGAAGGCCAGCGGGCGTATCACGTGGCTGAGTTGATGATGTCATGACCGACCTGGGCTGTCATACGGACTGCGCTAAATTCCACCACAGTCGGAAAAGCGCCGCCTGCGGCTCCATACCGCACAGTCCGTATGCTGTTCCCACTCGCATCCGCCCTGATTGATTCGGAAGTACGCCAAATCAATCGGAATCCGTATCACCACTTTGCCATTATCCCTCACCTACCTCCCTGCTACACTGTCCCCCGATGACGGCTCCAACCCTGACCGAACCTCAGCGCGGCAAGCTCAAGGGCGTGGGCAGCGGCAAATTGCCGCCCATGCTGGAGCAGTATGTGGCTATGCGTGACGAAGTGGCGCTGGCTTTTCCTGACACGCTGCTGCTCTTTCAGTGTGGCGACTTTTACGAAACCTTTGGCGAAGATGCTGAGCGGGCGGCCCGGCTCCTGGGACTGACGCTTACGCACAAAACCAGCAAGGGCTTTTCTACAGCGATGGCAGGCATTCCGCTGCGAACCCTAGACAGCTTTGTAGAAAAATTGCTTGCTCAGGGTGTGCGTGTTGCCGTTGCCGAGCAGATAAGCGACGTACCCGAAGGCGGCGCGGCCCTGGTAGAGCGCAAAGTGACCCAGATGCTCACCCCTGGCACCGTCACCGACGAGCGGCTGCTGGGCGCCGAAGAAAACTACCTAGCGGCTATTGCTACAGGCAGCGGCTACGCCCTGGCACTGCTTGACCTCTCTACAGGTGACTTTCGCTGCGCCACTTTTGGCAGCCGCGCCACGCTCTATGACGAACTGTCGCGCTGGCAGGCCCGCGAGGTGCTGCTCAGCCCAGAACTCAGCCAAAACCCGCAACTGCTCAGCGACTTTCAGCGCCGCTTTCCCATGATGCTGTCGCCCGCCAGCTTTGATGAGGCGGCGGCGCGGGATCATTTGCTGGATGTCCTAGGCGAGGTGCCTGGTGCGCTGCAAGACCCCCAGACGGGTGAGGCCCACACCGCTTTACTGCGGGCTTGCGGCGCGGTGCTAGGCTACGCACGCGGCATTGCCAGTGGTGACAGGGTCAACGAACAGCACGCCCTAAGCATGGTGCGCCGCCTGGAGCGCTTTGAGGTGGGAGCGCACATGCAGCTGTCTGACTACGCCCTGCGCGCCCTAGAACTGTTTACGCCCCAGTCGCCTCAGGGGGTTACCTTGCTGGCTGCCCTGGGCAAAACCCGCAGCGCGGGGGGCAAGCGGCGCCTGCGGTCTTGGCTGCGCTCACCCCTACTTGACCGTACCAGCCTCAGTGCCCGCCAAGACGCACTAGAGGCCCTGGTCAGCGGCCCTGACTTGCGCCTGGCTCTACGCGCCCTGCTCTACCGCGCCCACGACCTAGAGCGCCTCGCCGCCCGCACCGCTTCCCTGCGGGCTACCCCGCGTGAAATCGCCGCGTTGCTGCGTACACTAGAGCTGCTCCCTGAAGCCCATAACCTGCTGAGCAGCCTCCCCAACGGTAGCCTGCTCAGCGGCCTACGCCACCGCCTGAGCCTGTCGGGGTTAGACGACCTGATACGCGCCGCACTGGTTGACGATCCGCCTATGCGCGTCAGTGACGGCGGGCTGATACGCGAGGGCTTTCACGCCCAGCTAGACGGACTGCGGGCTGAGGCGCTGGGTCACCGCACCTGGCTTGCTGAGCTTGAACTCAGTGAGCGCACCCGCACGGGTATTGCGGGCCTGAAAGTGGGCTATAACAGCGTATTTGGGTACTACCTAGAGGTAGGCGCTGGTCACCTTGACAAAGTCCCCGGCGATTACCGCCAGATTGCCACCCTCAAAGACCGCGCCCGCTTTACCCGCAGTGACCTGCGTGAGCATGAGCGCGAAATTGCCCGCCTAGAGCAAGCCGCCGCCAGACTAGAGCAAGAAGTCTTTGCCGAGCTACGCACCCAACTGGCCCAGCACGCCGAAGCCCTGAGTGCAGCAGCAGGTGCGCTGGCTGAGCTAGATGTGCTGACCACCCTCGCCGAAGTCGCTGCCGAGCGCGCCTGGGTACGCCCGCACACCCAGCCCGAAGGCGTGCGCGAGTTGCACCTTATTCAGGCCCGTCACGCTGTGGTAGAGCTGCATGCGGGCGCACACTTTGTGCCCAATGATGTTCACCTGGCGAGCAACCGCCGCACACTGCTGCTCACCGGCCCCAACATGGCGGGCAAAAGCACCTACCTGCGTACTGTGGCACTGTGCGCCCTGCTGCACCAAATCGGGTCATTTGTGCCCGCCGAACAAGCCACCTTACCTATCTTTGACAGCATCTACACCCGTATCGGAGCCAGCGACGACCTAGCGGGCGGGCGCAGCACCTTTATGGTAGAGATGTCTGAACTGGCAGGCATCTTGCACCATGCTACCCCGATGAGCCTGGTTATCTTGGATGAAATTGGGCGCGGTACCTCTACCCTAGACGGCCTCGCCATCGCCCAATCAGCGCTGGAACACCTGCACGCGGCGGGCGTCTACACCCTCTTTGCCACCCACTACTTTGAACTCACGCACCTGGAGCAGCACCTGGCAGGCGTGGTTAACCTGCACGTCGCTGCCGAAGAAGATGCGGGCAGCCTCACCTTTTACCACCAGGTTATGGCGGGCGCGGCGCGGCAAAGCTACGGCGTAGAAGTGGCTAAACTTGCGGGGCTACCCCTGCGCGTCACCGAGCGGGCTGCTGCCTTGCTCAGCGGCCTCAATGCACGCCGCCAACAAAACGACCTCAGCGCCGAACTCGCCGCGCTAGACCTCAGCCGCCTGACGCCCATTGAGGCTCTGGCCCTACTGCACGAGTGGCAAAAACGGGGAGAGTAAAGCGGTAACAGGCGGCTGCCTGCTCTTTCGTCACCTTTGCCCTCACCCCAATGCTCTAGCCTAAGCCCTATGCCTATCCGCCTGTTGCCACCCGAAACGGCTCGCCTGATTGCCGCAGGCGAAGTGGTGTCGCGCCCGCTGGATGTGGTACGCGAGCTGATAGACAACGCCCTAGACGCGGGCAGCACCAGGCTGGATATTGAACTTGAGGACGGCGGGCTGCGGCGCGTGCAGGTGCGCGACAACGGCGCGGGCATCGCCGCTAGTGAGGTGGCTTTAGCTCCGCTGCGCCATGCCACCAGCAAACTACCAGGTGACGACATTGACCAGGTGGCTACCCTTGGCTTCCGCGGGGAAGCGCTGTGGGCGCTGGCTCAGGCAGGCGAGCTGACCCTGACCACCCGCCCCGCCTCCCAACTTGGGGCCACACAACTGCACGCACGCGGCGACGCGGTGACACTAGAAAAAGTCAGCGCGCCTGCTGGCACAACTGCGCAAGTCTCGCAGCTGTTCGCTCACCTCCCAGCCCGTTTGCGCACCCAGGCCAGCCCCAGCAGCGAAGCCCGCGAAGTCGTGTCTCTGGTTGCCCGCTACGCTCTGCACCACCCCCAGCACCACTGGAAGCTGAGCATTGACGGTGACACCAAGCTGCTACACGCGCCCAGTGACATACGCGGCGCAGTGGCGAGCGTCTACGGCCCGCTGATTGCCAACCGCTTGCTCCGCCTGAATGAAGCCAGTACCCATCTGCCGGCTATCAGCGGCGTCATCAGCCGCCCCGAACTCAGCCGTCCCAGGCGTGACCGCATGTTTTTTGCCATCAACGGTCGCCCCGTACAGGCCCCCCCTGAGCTAGAAAAGGCCGTGATTACGGGGTACGGTGAGCTGCTCGCCGCTGGTCATGCCCCGCTGTGTGTGCTCAATGTGCAGTTGCCGCCTACCGACATCAACCCCAATATCCACCCCGCCAAAAGTGTGGTGGCCCTCGCTGACTTACCGCAACTGTGCCAGCTTGTGACCCAAACCGTGCAGGACTTGCTCGCCCAGCAACCCCTCGCCCGCGCCTTACCCGAACTGCGCCCCGCTGCCGCATTGCCCGAAGCCAGCACCCCAAGCGGCAGCTTTCCGCGCCTGAGCTTGCTGGGCATTTACCGCCAAAATTACCTGCTCACTGAGGGTGAGGGCGACCTGTGGCTCATTGACGCGCACGCTGCCCACGAGCGGGTGCTGTTTGAGCAACTGCAAGCTCAAGTCGCTTCCCAGCCGCCGCTGGAACTGCCCGAACCCGAACTGCTACAACTTGGCCCCGAACAGCTGGCCCGACTACACGAGCGTGCTCAGGCCCTAGCCCAGTGGGGGCTGGTGATAGAAGAATTTGGCGCAGGACTGGCCCGACTGCGTACCCTGCCCGCCGCCCTTGCCCGCCTGAGTGTGCCCAGACTGCACGAACAGATTATAGAAACGGTACTCGGCCACGCCACCCCCCAAGAAGCTGTCCGCGAGCTACTGGGCCGCCTGGCCTGCGCCCCTGCGCTCAAAGCAGGTATGATCACCCCCGAAAACGGCGCAGCGGTGTTGCACGCCCTGTCGCAGTGCCAACACCCCTGGAGCTGTCCACACGGCCGCCCCACCGTACTCCGAATGCCAGAGCGCGACCTGGCCCACGCCTTTGGGCGCCGGTCGGCCCGCGACTTGCCAGGCGTGCGCGACCAAGACGCAAATCCCCGTGCAGTCAGGCATACCAACCCTGTATGAGAATGAATTAAATGTTTAACTTCTCACTAACATCAACCAACCGTCAAGGCTTTCTCATCTTGAAAGGAGCTGTAGCCGCCAAACTAAAACCCATGAAACATTACATTTTTCCTACCGTAGCCGACGCCGACGCTTTTATCGCCGACCTCCAGGGCCAGGGCCTTATTCGTGCCGAAATTGGCACCTCTAACTACCGCAACGCTGGCACCACTGCCCCTGTTGCCCCCACCAGCACCACGACCAGCACCGCTGTGACTGAAGGCGGCGGCACCCCCGAAGACGCCGCTGCTGGCGCTGTTAAAGGCACTGGCGTAGGCGCTGCTGTAGGCGCGACTGCCGGCGTACTTGCCACTGCTGGTGTGCTAGGCACTGCTGCTGCCACCGCCGCCACCGTGGCTACTGGCGGCTTGGCTCTGCCCTTTATCTTGGGTGTAACTGCTCTGGGCGCTGGCGTAGGCGCAGCTGTGGGCGGTGTAGGCGGCGCTGCTGGCGTAGATGAAACCGGCGAACACTACTATGAAGCCCAGGAAACCCACTATACCCAGGTACAATCTGCCACCGACGCTGGTGGACGTGCTGTAGCTGTTGATGACAGCGTACCTGCTGACGCTGTAGCCGCCGCTGCTAGCCGCCACAATGGCCGCTTGGTTGCCTAAGCTGTAGACGCACAAACGACCTGTATAAAAAGCGTAGCCTATGGGCTGCGTTTTTTTGTAGCCTCCTGGGTCAATCAGCTGTTTATACAGCTAGGCATCGCGCTCTTATATCGTGGAGTCTGTAGTACGCTGCACTGACCTAGAAGCTGATAGACAGCAAAAAGCCCCACCGCACAGGTGAGGCCCATCGACTTTGGTGCTGCTTAGGCTTGCTTGTTGCGGCGGTAGCTGTCGCCAAAGCGCTTGTTAAACTTATCAACGCGGCCTTCGGTATCCAAGAAGCGCTCCTCACCTGTCCAAAAGGGGTGCACGCCGCTCCACACGTCTACGTGGATTTCAGGCTTGGTGCTCATAGTTTCCAGAACGACTTTGCCCTGGTAGATGATTTTGCAGGGTACGGCTTTGGGGTGAATGTCTTTTTTCATGGGAGTATCCTTTGCCGCCACGTCTAGGGTGCGTGTACGGGCTAACCCTAGAAGTATATCAGCTGAGCAGCAGAGAAACAAGAGGGCCAAAGGGCGCTTATGCGGTCACTGGGTATACCATTGGTTTTGTATTTTGTAGCTTGAGCGTACAAGCTCTCATCATTCAAAGCATGTAATGAATATTGTTTAGTATTACTTATTAGCACTTTCCTATCACTATTGGCCTTATAATAACACCTATACCTGGTAAAATATTAGGTCAACTCTTTTGAATATACCAAGACTGAGATTCAAGAAATTTTGTAATTCTTGCTACCGCACCCCCTGCGCTGCTGTGTCATACTCTAGGCCATTGTGTTTATTTTGCCCGTGCGTTTTCAACATAGCCCCCAACTTCACGACATGCTCAGCGAGGAGCCTTATGACCTCGGTGCAGCAGTGGTGGTGCAGGGCAAACGCGGCCCTGAAGTAGCGACTGTGCGCGGGGCAGCGCGGCCCCAAGACAGCGGGCGCTACGGCATGGTGCTGCGCCGCGCCACTGCTGATGACCTCACTGACTGGGCTCGGCTGGGGGAGCAAGGTGAGGATCTCAAATGGTTTTTGCGTGCCCGCGCCCGTGACCGCAAGCTGCCCGTCAAGATTGTAGGAGCTGAGTTTACGCTTGACGGTAACCTGCTGACCATCAGCTATAGCGCCGATCAACGGGTAGAGCTCACCGAGCTGATAGCCGACGTCCGTACCCGCACCCGCGCCCGCGTCAACCTGGCGGCCATTGGCCCGCGTGAGCAAGCGCAGATGCTCGGCGCACTCGGGGCCTGCGGGCGTGAAAACTGCTCAAGCAGCCACTTGCAGGAGTTTGCCCCTGTGAGTATTCGCATGGCACGCGACCAGCAACTGCCCCTCAACCCCGAAAAGCTCAGCGGGCCTTGTGGGCGGCTGTTGTGCTGCTTGCAGTACGAGCACCAACAATATGTAGAGTTGCTGGGCGAACTGCCGCGCAAAAACGCCCGCGTGTGTCACACCAGCACGGGTGCGTGCGGGAAAGTGGTCAAACTACACCCCCTCAGCGGCACAGTGGATGTGCTGGGCGACGAAGGCTATATGGAAGGTGTGAGCGCCAAAGAATTGCGGCGGGAATAGTCGCCAAAAGAGAGGCAAGACGGGCAGGCGTTAGGCTAGCTTGGCGGCTACATCAGCATTGAGCCGCTCATACGGATTCCGATTGATTTGGCGTACTTCCGAATCAATCAGGGCGCATGCGAGTGGGAACAGCATACGGACTGTGCGGTATGGAGCCGCAGGCGGCGCTTTTCCGACTGTGGTGGAATTTAGCGGCAGTCCGTATCAACCAACCAGGGCAACCTGCCCCCACATTTCCCCCACCAACACGGCGCTATACTGAGTGGCGTATGACCCATACCACCAACGCCGAGCTGGGCCGCATTGTGGCTTCGCTCAAGGGACACGGGCTAAGCATTGAACTGCTGGATGAAGGCGCACTGATATACAGCGGTGAAACCCGCGTGGCGCTCTTTGCTCAGGCCGATGAACGCGGCGGGGTTTTGGTGCGCCTGCACCTTGACCTTGACCTGTTTGTTGAGGAAGATGCTGTCACCGAGGTGCTGCTGGGCATGAACCTCATGAACCAGGAGCTGGATTACGGCTCGCTGGTGCTAGAGCCCGTAGAAGACGAAGATGAGCAGGTGGCCTTTGCAGTTATGGGCCGCAGTGTGTTGTGGCTCCCAGACCTAGACGGCGTAGAGTTGCGCCGTTTGCACGAGCACCTGCGCCGCTTTGAGGGCGATGTGGTTGGTGCTGTAGAGCGTAGCTTGCAAGGCGGCGGCGGCATGCAGGCGTAGGGACAACAGTACAGGGTAGGTTGTAAAAGTTGTAAAAAAAGCCCTGACATTGTCATGTTATGACTCTATCTCTATACTCATACGGACTGCCGCTAAATTCCACCACAGTCGGAAAAGCGCCGCCTGCGGCTCCATACCGCACAGT
>JAGLBF010000055.1:3876-14525 GCA_018260375.1 Deinococcus sp. | reverse complement strand
CCCGCGCCTGAGCGCTCATACGGACTGCGCTCCATTCCACCACAGTCGGAAAAGCACCGCCTGCGGCTCCATACCGCACAGTCCGTATGCTGTTCCCACTCGCATCCGCCCTGATTGATTCGGAAGTACGCCAAATCAATCGGAATCCGTATCACAGCTGCAAAGGTGGCCGGCTTGGTTTATAAAGGTGAGTATGAACGAGCAGAGGAAATAATGGGGCGGCTGTGGCAAAAGTACCCAGACCGTCCAGACCAGATCTTTAACCGGGCGAGCAGCTCCCCACACCCCCAACGGCCACCTGGAGTGTCAACACGGACGATGAGGGCGTACCGCGAGCAGACAGACTACACTCTTAGGCGCCCTGAGCACGCCGAGCAACTTTTTGAGCTGCCCGCCTAATAGGTTGCCTGCTATGAACCTTCCCCCTCTCTTGCCGCGCGCGCCACACGGCGGGCCAACAGCTACAGCCTTTAGAGGCTTAGATTTCAGTGTCAATACCAACCCCTACGGCCCTAACCCTGCGCTTTTGCAGGCGCTCAGCGCCGCTGACCACGCCCACTATCCTGACCCTGCTTACTCAGCGGCGCGGCAACGTTTGGCTCACTGGCACGGCGTAGCACCCGACCAGATAGCCCTCAGCGTGGGGGCATCTGACCTACTGCACCGCCTTGCCCGCGCCTTTTTACCTGCTGGTGGTACGCTGCTCAGCCTATACGCTCCCTTTGGCGAACTGGCCCGCGCTGCTCAGTTACAACGTGCCACAATTGATGTGGTCAGCGCCCTCCCCAACAGCCTTCCAAGCAGCGCAGCGCTGGTGTATGTGGGTCAGCCGCACAACCCTACAGGGCGCAGCCTGTCAGCCGATCAGCTAGAGTACCTCGCTGATGTTTGCGCGGCAAAAGGGGCGCTGCTCATTGTGGATTTGGCCTACATGCCGTTTACGGACTTTGTCTTCAACCACCACCCCTCAGCCGTTGCCCTTTACTCGCCGGGTAAGGCTCATGGCCTAGTCGGTGCGCGACCTGCCTACGCGGTCGCCAGCGCCGAAGTCACCGCGCAGCTAGACAACTTGGCCCCCGCGTGGCACCTGCCTGCAGGCACGGCGGCGGTACTAGAGGCCTTGCCCGCTGCCCAGGACTTTTTGACCCAGACCTTGCCGCGTGTGCGTGCAGACCAGGTGGCCCTAGCTGAAGCACTGCGGGCGCTTGGCACAGTAGAGCACCACAGCACTCCTTACCTCACACTAGATGTGGGCAGCGCGGCGCGGGTGACGGCTGCACTGTTAGCGCAGAGCTTACGGGTGCGCGACTGTACCAGCTACGGCTTTGCGCGGCGTATTCGCGTCAGTACTCAGGGCGCGGCAGCCGACACCCAGCTGATAGCGGCGCTCAGGCAAACGCTAAGCGCCGTACACTAAAGCCATGCCCAGCCTCATCACTCAGCTTGGCCACGCGGGAAGCGTGCCTGTGCCCCCAAGTCCGACTCACCTACTGGGCATACCATCAGCCTACAGCGGGCCTTTTGAGGTACAGGGCAAGCTACAAGACGCTCAAGTAGCGGCACTGGCCTACAAGCGCAGATGACCCCTCAGGCCAAAGCCATCATGGTTCAGGGGTGTACCAGCGACGCAGGCAAGTCGTATCTGGCAGCGGCGCTTTGCCGTATCCTCAGCAATCAGGGCGTAAGGGTGGCACCCTTCAAGGCCCAGAACATGAGCAACAATGCAGGTGTCACCCCAACTGGGCTAGAGATGGGCCGCGCTCAGTTGGTGCAGGCCCAGGCTGCCCGCGTAGTGCCTGATGTGCGTATGAACCCCGTGCTACTCAAGCCAGAGGCCGACACCCGCTCTCAGGTGGTGCTGCTGGGTCAGGCTAACCCCGCACTCAGCGCCCTCCCCTGGCGTGAACGCAAGCCCAGGTTATGGCCCCATGTGCAAGAGGCGCTGCACAGTCTTATGGACGAATACGACGTGCTGGTGATAGAAGGCGCAGGCAGCCCCGCCGAAATCAACTTGCAAAGCAGTGACATTGTCAATATGCGCGTCGCTCACGCCGCCCGCGCCCGTGTGCTGCTCGCTGCTGATATTGACCGGGGCGGCGCGTTTGCTCATCTGCTCGGCACCTGGCACTGTTTGCCCGCCGCTGACCGGGCGCTGTTGGGCGGATTTATTCTCAACAAATTTCGGGGCGACCCCGCTTTGCTGGCACCCGCACCGCAGTGGTTAGAGAAGCAGACCGGCGTCCCTGTACTCGGCACCGTGCCTATGCTGTCTGTTCCCCTCCCCGAAGAAGACAGCCTGAGCAGCACCGAAAGGCGCACTTGGGGTCAGGTGGGTGTGGTGCGCCTGCCTCACATCGCCAATACCGATGAGTTTGCGCCGCTGGGTGAACATCTACGCTGGGTAACCACGCCCGCTGAGCTGTCTGGCGTGCAGGCTGTTATCCTACCTGGCAGCAAAAGCACGGCAGCAGACCTGGCCTGGCTCCGCGCTACGGGCTTGGCAGCGGCGATCACCGCACTGGCTGACCATAAGCCGCTGCTGGGTATCTGCGGAGGGTTACAGATGCTGGGACGGCGCATCAGCGACCCGCATGGCGTTGAGGCGAGTGACTCAGAGAGAAACGGCACGGTAGACGGCCTGGGCCTCCTTGATATTCATACCGAGTTGGCTTCCCAAAAAACCACCACCCTGACCACCTTCAACGATCCCGTTACAGGCCAACCCCTCAGCGGTTATGAAATCCACCACGGACAAACGCGCTCAGGCCCAGGCGTACACGAACAGGTGAGCGGTCTGCTGTGGCAGTGTGGACAGGTGCGCGGCACGTACCTGCATGGGCTGCTCGACAACCCCGCCTTTTTACAGCAGTTCCTATCGGGCGCAGGGCTGCCCTTGCCTGCTGCTCTTCCCCCGCTTGATTGGCGATTAGATACCCTAGCCACGCAGGTACAAGCCGCTTTGCAGTGGGACACCATCGCACAATGGCTCTAACTCGACCAACTAAGAATCACGTGATTCTAAATATTGAGGCGGGCAACACGCGCTGCATCACCTTAACCTTTAGGCCGCTGGGCTCTAGGCTTTGAGCTGTGATGTGGCCTAAGCATTTATACGGACTGCGCTCCATTCTGGTACAGTCTGGCCAACACAGTTAGAAAGCACCGTCAGAAAAGCACCCAGTGTACCGCCATACCAGGGAACCCGTATTTTTCTTCTTGCATCCACCCTTGTTAAATATGAAATAACCAGATTCAATCGGCGGTCTGTATTAGAATCACGTGATTCTAGACGGTGTGGGCTATGCTGCTCAGCTGTTCATGTGACCGGGTTATGTTGGCTAGCTTGCAAGTTTAGAATCACGTGATTCTGGTGTTTGCAGGGTGTGCTGCCTGTCCTGGCATCTTGGTTTAGAATCATGTGATTCTGAACCGTGTCTTACCTGAGCACCGTCCTCTCAAAGGAGAAAGCCCATGACCCTCATTACCACCATTCACAGCTACGCGGGCGGCGTTGCCAAAAGTGCCACTGCCCGTGACCTGAGCGCCGCGCTGGTACTGCTGGGCCAGCGGGTACTGCTGATAGATGCTGACCACCAAGCCGACCTCAGCGTGAGCCTGGGCGTGGACATTGACGAGCAGTACGCCAGTGCCGACGATTCATTTGGTCAAACCATCGGGCCAGCCGTGCTGGGCACGGGGCCACTGCCCGCGCCGCGTGAGGTCTACGGCATTGAACTTATTCCGAGCAGCATCACTCTGTACAACCTTGAAAAAGAACTCAAGGCCGATGTGAGCATGGTGGTGGGCCTGCGCTACGCTCTGGATGACTACCGCGCCGGTGGTCAATACGACCACATCCTCATCGATACCAACCCCACACTGGGAGACATGGCGACCCTGGCGCTGCTCGCTGCTGACCGCGTATTGCTGCCGATACCACCCAACCGCAAGGGCCTGCGTGCGGGCAACTTTATCAAATCAAGGGTAGAAAAGGGACACTATCAGCGCCTCAACCCTGGGCTGAGTGTGCTGCCGCCCGTGATCACCCAGGCGCCCAATACCAACTTGGCGCGGCAATATGCTGCCGAGATCAACGAGCTGTTTGGCGGTACCCTGGGCCTCATTAAGCAGCGACCTGGCCTCTATCCTCTGGCAATGGAGCGCGGCATTCCCGTGCCTCTGCTAGATAGCAGTGATGGACGCGCTGAGGTGATGAGCGTAGCAGCACGCTTTTTAGAGGTGGTGCAGCTATCAGCACAACCAGCACCAGGCGGGGCCAAACGTGGCGCGTGAAGACCTGCTGGGCGGCCTGAGCAGCCTGGCAACCAGCGGCACCATTCGCCAGTTGCGCCGCGAGCAGCTGGTCGCCGCCCCCTGGCAACCTCGCCGCTACTTTGAACGCGCCCCGCTTTTGGCACTGGCCCGCAGCATCCGTGCCGAAGGGGTGCGCCAAAACCTGGTGGTGCGCCCCCACCCCCAGCAAAACGGGCTCTACGAAATTATCGCAGGCGAGCGGCGCTACCGTGCCAGTGACCCCGCGATTGTGCAGCAGCTTGACCTCAGCCCCGAGGAAGCTGCTCGCCTGGTTGGTGATCCGCCCGCCACTTTGCCCTGCCTGGTGGTGCCGCTCAGCGACCCAGAAGCGCGGCGGCTAAGCGCCGTAGAAAACCTGCAGCGCGAGAACTTAGACCGCATTGACGAAACCACTTACTGCCTACTGCTACTCCAAGACGTGCTGGGCTACCAGGCAGCGCCGCAGGTCACCCTCAGCCAAATCGCTCAGGAGATAGGCCGCAGGTTGCACGCCTTTCGAAACCACCCCGAACAGTTTGCCCAGGAGCGCGCCGCCGTACAAACCCTCTTTGACCAACTGGGCACTCAGGAATGGACTTCGTACGCCACCAACCAATTGCCGCTCTTGCAGCTGCCTGACGACCTGCTAGAGGCTGTACGCCAGGGCCGCATAGCGGGGCGCAGCGCCCTGCTGATCGCCCGCCAAACCGACGCGGCCCTCAAAACCGAGCTGACCCAAAAGGCCCTGGCCGGCGCACCTTTTAAGGCGCTGACTACGCTGATTCAAGCTCAGCAAGGCAAAGCGTGGCGCGTCACTGCCCACCAGGTACGCGCCGCCTTAGGTGTTCGCCAGCTTGAAAAATTGCCCCCCGACAAACAAAAGCGTGTGATTGCCTTGCTTGAACAACTGCAACAAGAACTGCAGTAAGTCCAAAGCAGCAGTCAGCCACCAGATGCTTGAGCCACCAGATGCTTGAGCCTCAAGATGCTCAGTGCTGGTGGCTGTTGTGTGACGTCCGTAGTTGAGAAGGGCAGTTAATCGGCGGCCAGAGCATGTTGAAGCATCAAGGATTTGGGCTGCTGACCCGTCATACGGACTGCCGCTAAATTCCACCACAGTCGGAAAAGCGCCACCTGCGGCTCCATACCGCGAAATCCGTATGCTGTTCCCACTCGCATCCGCTCGGATTGATTCGGAAGTACGCCAAATCAATCGGAATCCGTATCACCTCTTTGCCGCTACCGCTTCACCCCTGCTTTTGGGCGATCAGGTCTTGCAGCTTTTGGTTGTCCTGGTAAAAGAGACGCAGGCCTTCGTTTAGCTTTTCGCCCGCCATCGCGTTTTCGGCTAGAGCCCAGCGGTAGTCAGCCTCGGTGATGATAGTTTCCTGCTCGTGGCCCTTGCTGGGTGTCAGTTGGCGCTCAAGTGTGCCACTATCGGCGGCGAGTTCACCCAGCAGCTGCGGGCTGACGGTCAGCCGATCACAGCCTGCCAGCGCTTCAACCTGTGCGGCGCTGCGAAAGGACGCGGCCATCACCACGGTGGCGTAGTCGTGAGCCTTAAAGTGCTCATAAATGCGCTTGACCGAAGCCACTCCAGGATCTTGGTCAATAGGAAAGTTCTCTACATTCTGGGCCTTTTTGTACCAGTCGGTGATGCGGCCTACAAAGGGTGAAATGAGGAACACGCCTGCCTGAGCGCAGGCTACGGCCTGCTCTAGAGCAAACACCAGCGTCAGATTGCAGCGGATGCCTTCTTTTTCCAGCACTTTAGCCGCCTGTATGCCTTCCCAGGTGGCGGCGAGCTTAATCAGGATGCGCTCGCGGCTCACTTGCTGCTGCTCATACAGGTCAATCAGGTGACGGGCACGGTCAATCATGGCCTGGGTATCAAAAGACAGCCGTGCATCGACCTCGGTAGATACGTCGCCAGGCACAATCTTGGTCAGCTCGGTGCCGATACGCACCGTCAGTTGGTCAAGCACGTCGTTGGCGCTTTGCCCGCCACTCATCCAGCTGCGCGACTCTGTAAGCAGCGGCGCATATCCTTCAAGCTGCGCGGCTTTGTAGATCAGCGACGGATTGGTCGTGCTGTCACGCGGCTCATACTTTTTGATGGCTTCGATGTCGCCTGTGTCGGCAACCACTACGGACATGGTCTTCAGCTGTTCCAGTTTGTTCATGTTGTCTGTGCTCCTTGTGGGCCCAACTTGGCTGGTTGTACGTCGCTGCTGTTGGCTTGCTGTTTACCGTGGTGCGTTTACCCTGTCACTATAACCCCGTCATGATCATCCCTGCGTACGCGGCGCTTGGGTTATACAGGCTGCGATTAAAGGGGGTCGCTTCTGATTTGATGAGGGGAGATGCCAGTGGGAAACAATACGGGTTGCCTGGTATGGAAGCACAGTCGGTACTTTTTTGACGGTGCTTTTCTAACTGTACTTTTCTGGCGGTGCTGAAATGGAGCGCAGTCCGTATTATCTGTGTTGTCTGTACAGACGTGTGGGCTTGAGTAGGGTGCAGCCCCCCTATACATCATACCGCCTGCACGCTTCATTCCAGCGCCGTCCCAAAAGTGCCGCTCTACGCTACCGCGAAGTTGATACTGTTTCCTACGCCTGCTGGCCTTCTTTTATCGCATGTTCAACACGGTTCAAGTCAGAATACGTGTTATTTGCTGCTACCGTTGGCTTTATCTGCTCGCCAGCATACCCGGTCATTACTCAACGTGTAGGCCAACAGTGTTAATTGTCCCCCAGATCTGATAAACATACAGGGAAACTTATGCCGTCAACGACTAAACCGAAACAACCCCCCTCGCCCATGAAGACCGCTTTTTTGCGCTGGCTTTTGCAAGAAGAAGCTGCCAAGCAAAAAGAAGGCTTTTACGAAGAACCCAAGGTGGTTCAGGAACAGCATCACACCCAGCCCTGGTGGAAGGTGATGTGTCTTACTGGGGTAGATTACTTTTCTACCCTGGGATATCAGCCTGGCATTGCCGCACTTGCCGCAGGTCTGGTCGCGCCCTTTGCCACCATCGTGCTGGTTCTGGTGACCCTCTTTGGGGCGCTGCCGATGTACCGCCGCGTCGCTGAAGAAAGCCCTTACGGTGACGGCTCTATCAGCATGCTTGAACGCCTTTTGTCGTACTGGCCCAGCAAGCTCTTGGTGCTGGTACTTATCGGCTTTGTGGCGACAGGTTTTATCATCACCATCACCCTCTCGGCGGCAGACGCAGCAGCCCACATGGTCGAAAACCCCTTTCTCAAAGGTGCACTGGGCGGGCATCAGGTGGCTGTGACCTTGGTGCTGCTGATACTCCTGGGCGCGGTGTTTCTCAAAGGCTTTAAGGAAGCTATTGGCATCGCAGTGGTACTGGTGCTCACCTACCTGGCTCTCAGCGCCCTGGTGGTTGGTAAGGGCCTGAGCATCATCGCCGCGCACCCCGAACTTATCAGCAACTGGACACATCTACTGAGCTTCAAATATGTCAGCCCCCTGGCAGTACTGGGCGCGGCACTTCTGGTGTTTCCCAAACTCGCCCTGGGCCTGTCAGGGTTTGAAACAGGCGTGGTGGTGATGCCCCTTATTCAAGGCGACGCTACCGACACCCCCAGTAACCCAGTGGGGCGCATCCGCAACGGCAAAAAGTTGCTCACCACCGCCGCGCTGATTATGAGCGTGTTTCTGATTGCCAGCAGCTTTGCTACCACCCTGCTTATTCCCGCCGACGCTTTTCAGCCAGGCGGTGAGGCCAACGGGCGTGCCCTGGCGTACCTTGCTCACGAACATCTGGGCGAGGTGGTGGGTACGGCTTATGACATCATCACCATCGCCATCTTGTGGTTTGCAGGCGCCTCAGCGATGGCAGGGCTGCTTAACATCGTGCCGCGCTACTTGCCCAAGTACGGCATGGCCCCCGAGTGGAGCAGGGCGCACCGCCCCCTGGTGCTGATCTACATGATGATTGCCTGCTTGGTCATCATTTTATTTAAGGCGAATGTAGACGCACAGGCGGCAGCGTATGCAACAGGCGTGCTCGCCATGATGACCTCGGCGGCGATGGCAGTCACGCTCTCAGCGCGCAAAAAGCACCAAAAAGCGCAGACGATTATGTTCAGCATCATCAGCCTGATTTTCATCTACACCAGTGCCGTGACCATCATCACTGACCCGCAGGGCCTATACATCGCGCTGCTCTTTATCTTGTTGGTGCTTACCATCAGCATCGCCTCACGGGTACTGCGTTCCTTTGAGCTGCGCGTTACAAATGTGGTGCTTGACGAAAGCGCTGTGCAACTGCTTGAAGACTTTCCCGTGCGTCCCCTGCGCCTGGTGTCGCACCACCCAGGCCGCTCGTCCATAGAGGAATACACCAAGCAAGAGATGCGCGTGCGTCAGATGGTGCATCTACCCGAAGAAGACCCCTTTATTTTTCTGGAAGTCATTGTGGACGATGCCAGCGAATTTAACGATGTGGTAGAGGTTTCTGCCAAGCGGGTGGGGCGCTACGGTATTTTGGTCGCGCACGGCTCGAGTGTACCCAACACAGTAGCGGCACTGATGTTGCATCTGCGCGGCAATGGTGCACCGCCGCAAGTCTACATGCGCTGGACAGAAGAGAGCCCCACGCAGCTGATGGTTGATTTCCTGATCGGTGGGCGCGGTGACGTGCCGCCCCTCACTCGAGAGATCCTACGCCGCGCTGAGCCAGACCGCAACCGCCGCCCGATTGTTCACGTTGGCGGCTAGGCTGGGTACAGACCAATAAAGGCCGCGCCCAGTGATAGTTCAGGGGCGCGGCCTTTTATTTCAGGCTACAACTTAGTTTCTACGGACGTTACTTTCATACCAGGGCATGCGTATCTTTGCGCATTTGCATCCGCCCTCATTAAATTAGCAACGACCCCATTTAATCGCAGTCCGTCTGAGTTGACAGATTGAAAAGAAGTGACGCTTTAAAAAGAAGCAACATTGAGCACCCAGTAAAAGCCGCCCCCAACCGCTTTATTGCGCGAGTGGGACACGCTGCCCCAGGTCAAGTTACTGTCAAACAGTATGTTGCAATGGGCTGGGCTCTTTTTCCAGGCCTCAATCAGGTCAATCACAGTATCTTGACTGTCAATCAGAGCCAGCGACTCGGCAAATGTAACCGATCGCGCTGGTTTATACCCTGCCGCTGTCATGCGCTCCACAGGCTTGTGACCGTCAGCCATATGGTCTTTGGCCGGTGATGTCATGATGTACTTGGATTGTTGCAGCCAGTTAGCGTAGCTCAGCGCACTCTTGTGAAGGTGTCCTTCAAAGCGAATAGCAGGTGAGCCTTTATACACTTGACCGTCGGGACAGGTGCCGCCCGTCTGCCGCAGTTCATTGAGCGCCTTAAGAGCTTCTTTTTCGCTGTCTGTCTGATCTGCTTCTGGAAGTTCAATGGGCAGTGGCGTGAAATTGCTTTCAGCCTTATAGGTGAAGGTGGTATTAGTATTCGAATCGGTGGCGACCATCTCAACAAGTGCGCTGCTGCCCGCTTTATCTCCTGCGTTGCAACTGCTGAGTAATGTCCCTCCCACAACAGCGAGAAGGCTCATGCGGCTCAAAGCACGGGCAAAAGGC
The DNA here is from genome assembly GCA_018260375.1 of Deinococcus sp. Taxonomy (GTDB): domain Bacteria; phylum Deinococcota; class Deinococci; order Deinococcales; family Deinococcaceae; genus Deinococcus. The sequence goes on along the minus strand of JAGLBF010000055.1, from coordinate 4,619 downwards.
AATTTGTTCATACGCTTATGGTGCCACTCAGACTCTTGCAACATTCTGACTGGATGTTAAGAGAATATCTCCTGCTCTTTATGAAGGTTGCAGGCGATACAAATTGTTTACAGAAGACGTCATGTTTTATCTCTAGCTATTCTACAGTTACCTTGTCTACGTTCAATCCTTCTAGCCACCACTGTCCCCCAGCGCGGCGCAAGTGGGTCACTTTGGCGTACTCAATGCGCGCAGCACTCAGGCCCACAGTGAGGCGCAGCAGGCCCAAGATGCTGCCCATGTGAGTAAACGCCAGAGCTTGTCCTGCCTCTGGCAACTCCTCTAACCACTGGCCCAGTCGCCCGTGAAACTGTAGGCCCGTTTCGCCCTCAGGTGGCCCGTGATGGCTGCGCGGGTCGCTCAGTGCTTCTATCCAGCGGCGCGGCAAGTCGCCGTAGTCTTCTTCCAGACTAGCCCAGGTGTGCCCCGCCATCAGTCCAAAGTTGGCCTCTTGCAACAGTGGGGTGAGTTGGTAGTCGCTTTGGCCTGCCAGATGCGCTGTTTGAATGCACCTGCGGGCCGCGCTACACCAAGTCTGCGTACCTGGGGGCACATTGAGGTGCAAGTGCCTGGCTTGCTCGGCGCCCAGTTCGCTGAGTGACGGGTCATCTTGCAAAGCAGGGTAGCGCCGCTGAGCGTTGGGAGGCGTCTGTGCGTGGCGCACCAGGTAGAGGTCAAACATAAGGGCTTTTAGTATGCCTGGG
>JAGLBF010000055.1:0-3776 GCA_018260375.1 Deinococcus sp. | reverse complement strand
CAGCCGTCAGCGCTAAGCGCACCGTTGAGTTTGGCACCGTTGAGTTTAGCGCCACGACGTTAGGGCCAGCAGCGCCGCCAACTCGCTGAGTTCTATGCAAGCCCCGTAAACGTCGCCGGTCAGTCCACCGCCCAGCTTGCGCGCGCAAAAAGCCGCCACCAGCAGCGTGGTGATGGTGCTGGCGACCAGCGCGGGAGCAGCGTGAGGCAGCAGAGCTACAGGCGCGGTCAATACCAAGCCCAGAGGCCACCACCCAGCGCGTGAACTAGCACCCAAACCTGTACTGCGGGCTGCTGGATAAAGTCGCATAGGCAACACCACCAAGCCACGCGCGCAGATAGCAGCGGCAGCAGGCCACCACCAGGTCGTCATTTCACCCAGCAGGGCAAATTTGAGCAGCAGTGCGCCCCCACCCACCCCAAAACCAAAGGCGCCCACATGCACGTCTTTGAGAATACCCAGGCGCTCGGCGGGCGTTTTGGTAGCAAATACCGCGTCCGCGCTGTCAAGGAGGCCGTCAAAATGCAGCATGCCTGTGAGCGCCAGCCAGGTAATGAGGCTGAGCGCGGCGCTAACCATCAGCCCAAGCTGCGCGGTGTGGGCCAGCCACCACACACCGCCACTGCCCAGACCTACCAAAAGGCCTGCCAGCGGATAAAACCCGTTGGCCCGCGCAAAATCGTCGCCATCCAACTGCGAAAGCCAGGGTACAGGCAAAGTGGTCAAAAAACCTAGGGCCGAAGCAGCAGCCCGCACAGCCTGAGCCGCCAGGCCTAAAAGGGGAGGGGTTGCCACCCAAGCATTGTATAAAAAAAGCCTGCGGCGCGCTTACTGGCAGCGCGGTCTGGCAGCCCAGTTACTGGCAGCACGGTTATTGGCAGCACGGTTATTGGCAGCATGATTGCTGCTCGCCGCTTGTGGGCAGTCCCCTATTGGGCCACTCTGCTATCAGGTGAGTTCATTGAAGGGAACATTCACCCGGTCGTTGAGGGAGTTTTAATTTTGTATGCCGACACACTATGTCTATAACAAAAACTTATAGCCTAAAAAACTTAACACTTGATATTTTATATGAGCTAAGACTTAGCAAAAAGCATGTATATGGAAAATCTTACATTCCGCTAATTTTATGCTTATAGGGCGAGTGCTGACATTGTGGTATAAACATGATAGTTCGTTAAAATAAACTACAGGTGAGGTTGAGACTATGGCAAAAATTTTGGTTATTGACGATTCGGTAGCAGATACGCGGTTTATGCTAGAAGCACTCAAGGGCTTAGGCCATACCGTAGTCACCGAAAATAACCCTGTACAAGCCGAAGCACGGGTAGAAGCCGAGCAGCCCAACTTGATCTTCCTAGACGTGGTGATGCCGGATCGCAGCGGCTATGACGTTTTACGCGGACTCAAGCGCTTGCCCAATGCCGCTCAGTTTAAAGTGGTGTTTGTCTCTAGCAAGGGCGGCGAAACCGACGTGAAGTGGGGTCTGCGCCAGGGCGCTGTAGATTATGTCATCAAACCCTATACCCCTGAGCAAGTACAGAACATTCTTGCTCGTCACCTCTGACGATGAGCCAGGTTCTGCTTTTCCGCTTAGAAGATAAGGTCATGGGTGTGCTCGCCCCATACGTCCGCGAAACAGTAGTGCTTGGACATCAGAGTATGGTGCCTGGCATTGCAGCGGTGTTTAGCGGCCTGATGACCTTGCGCGGACGCGCCGTGCCAGTGGTTCATTTGGATACGCTGCTGGGGCACGTTGTTGAACCTTACGATTTGGGCCTTATCCTAGAAGATGGCCCCAATGTTTTATGTCTTCCCGTTCAAGACGTTATAGGCTATCAGCGCTATGATGATCTGTTGCCAGAGAACGATATTTTCAACCCGATTGAATTTAATTATGAGGATGTAGAGTTTGTTTCTATGGGCAAGCTCGTTAATTTTATTACATCTCGACTAAATGTAGTGTAGGAGCTGGCAACCTTAAGGGCAAGCTGAATATATCCCGTTATTCTGACTCATCATTTCTCTTGGAGAAATAATAATGACTCAAGCAACACCACCTAAGCACGTACTCCAAGGAAATAATTCGCAAATAGTAGCCCTCAGGCAATAGATGACTACTAAATATTACCGTATCTAGATATAATAACACAGTGACTATGAAGCAAATTAATCTCAGTTGGATTATAGAAGGCCTAAATGCAGGACAAACTTTAGCGGTGGTAAGAGTATAATCTCCAAGCTATGAGCAGTGAACTTGGCGTGAATAATCTAAATTTCCGTAACAAAGCAGAGTAAATTATACAATAATATCTAAATTTATTAAATTTAACTGCGAGAGCCGTGCGAAAGAACACTCAGATTATCAGCAAAAACAGATGACCTTGATAGAGCAAACCAGCTCAATACTTTACTCAGCCGCCTTAAACTGGCCAGCTCGACACCAGTTTTAAAAGTGTACTCCTAGAGGTTTTATATGACGCAAACTCCCCCTAGTCTTCCTCAACAACCTGGACGGAATGTTAAACCTGTAAAGCCCTTAGCTGAGACCAAAACAGCGGCAAAAGGGTCTGGATTTTTGAGTAATTTGAGTATTCCCGCCAAACTATCTTTGGCTACTCTTCTTATTGGTGTGCCACTCATCGTTGTTTCAGGTGTTCTGGGCACACAGTATTATGGTCAATACCAATTAGCCCAAAAGCAAGCGCTCATTGCTGGAAATTATACTTACCTTGAAAATCTACAATTAAGCTTGCGTCAAATTCGTGGTTCTTCACCAGCTGAAATTGACCCAGCAATTATGAAGTCAATCGACAGAACAACGAATGAGTTACAGGCAGTAGGCGCGAGTGATATAAACAGCATTAAACCACTAACAGATGGCTTGTCCAAGAAAGTCAGTACGATAATACAACATGTAAATGCTCGCGATGTGAGCAGCGGGCAGCTGACAACGTTAATTAACAGTGTACTTAACGGCGAACTGGCTCAGCTATTTGACGTATTAACTTCTGAAGGGCAATTACAGACTATCTCCATTGCCAGTGGTGTTCCATTGGTAGAATTGGCTTCTAGAACCTTACCTAGAAACCTACCTGAAGTCGGGCGTGTATTTACAACGATATTACCTATTATCGATCAGATAACCAATAAGCAAAATGGTCAAGTGACAGAGGCTCAGCGGGTACAGATTCAAAACTCTGTAGAGCGGGCCCGCGAGCTTAATAACGAAATACAGCGTACTTCGCAACAAGCATTTACTGTTTATCCCCAGTTAGCCAGTGCACTAGGTGCTCAATATACCAAAGCTATTAGTGAAACCAATAGACTCTTTGACTATGTAGAACAGCAAACCGTCAAACCTGAGCGAGTTACTATTTCCTTTAGGCAACTGCTTGATGTAGCTAACCCTACTTTGCCTTCACAGTACGACGCCTTTGCGGCAACAACGAACTTGTTGCGGGATGTCTTTCAACAGCAGCGTAACACGGCGCTCAACCGTCTATTACTTCTTCTTATGTTTCTTTTGCTGTTGGCCGTGGGTTTATTTTTGCTTCTGCGGGCCATTACTGGTGCTATTATGCGCCCACTCAATAACTTAACACTAGCTGCTCAGCGCCTGTCGGCAGGTGACTTTAATGTCAAAGTACCTATAACTTCACGTGACGAACTAGGTACCCTGACACGTTCCTTTAATGACGCGTCTGAGCAGTTGCGTACCAACGAACTGCGCGCCCTGCAAGAGCGCCAGGAAGCCCAGCGCCTGCAGGGCAACA
>JAGLBF010000234.1 GCA_018260375.1 Deinococcus sp. | reverse complement strand
CTGACAAACCGCCTCCTGCTCACGCTTTTTGAGCTTAAGCAACACCTTCTGCACGGCCCCAAAGCTCAGAGCCTGCATAGCCATCCATGAGGGAATGTCGGCGGGGCTAGTGTATTTTTTGTGGTAGTTCTCCACAAAATCGTCTCTGTGGTCGCGCACTTCTTTCATCAGGCGGGCGTGGTCATAGTCATCTTTGAAATAGTGGTCTTGCGTGTACCAGTGTGTATCGCCCGTGCAGTCACACATCACGTCATTGATACGGGTACGTAGCGCCACTTCTACCCGTTCCAAGGCGTCTAGCAAGATCAGGCGTAACTGTCGGTCAAAAATGTAGAGATTTAGGATGTCCTCAAAGGTGACATTCGGGTGAAACTGGTGGGTATTCAGGTCGCTCTGGAAGGGGCGGGTATAGGCGCTCAAGCGGTAATAGCCGATGGCCGAAAGGTAGCGCTCAGCGCGGGAAATGTCAGAGATGATAAGTCCTCTGTTCTCTAACCTTCTGCGCTGGTCAGCGATGCTGAGGGCTGGCTTTGAGAAGGTCAACACAGGCCCCTAGAGCCAAAAAAATGAGCCGCCGAGGTACGCTTGTAGGCAGAGGCGCGGCGACTACTACTGCTAATAATAGTATCGTTCATGCCTTGACATGTCAAAGCTGACATCTTAATTCTCACGGCTAAATCCTCCCAGTTCCTTCGCCGCGGGGCAGACCAAGCGCGGTCAAAGTTGGTGGTGGGCTGCCTCTGCCGCTCCATCAGGCGGCTGTCTATCTGGTGGGGCAAGACGCTACTGCAGACTACCCGCGTCTGAGCCGTGCGAATCTGGGCCTTGAGGTCGCTCAGCAGGGCGGGGTAATCGCTGGCAAGGGCGAGGTCAGCCACCGTAGCCCAGCTTTTCTAGATTGGCCTTAATGACGGCTTGCAGACGGTCACTCTCGGCAAATTGCCCCCGAAGTTCACCGCTCAGGCGGGTCATCTTCTCGCCAAAAGGTTCGGAGTCTTCTTCTTGGGGAGCAGCCCCCACATAGCGCCCAGGGGTCAGCACCCAGCCGTTTTTCTCTATCTCATCAATGTCGGCCACCTTGCAAAAACCGGGGACATCGGCATATTCGCCGCCGCCGTCTCCGCGCCAGTTGTGATAGGTAGAAACGATTTTGGCGCGGTCTTCT
>JAGLBF010000233.1 GCA_018260375.1 Deinococcus sp. | reverse complement strand
TGGCGTACTTCCGAATCAATCCGAGCGGATGCGAGTAGGAACAGCATACGGACTGTGCGGTATGGAACCGCAGGCGGCGCTTTTCCGACTATAGTGGAATGGAGCGGCAGTCCATATGAGGCAAGACAAGAGGGGAACCTTGCCCAGTCTTAAGCTAAATAGCAATATTGGCTTACATTACTTGAGTGCACCTGTGTTAGATTTGACACCATGACGAGCTATCAGGAATGGTTTGAACAACTGCGCAAAGAATACGGCGAGCAACTGGCCCAGATGCCGCTGCCTGACGGCGTGCCTGAGCATGTGCGCCAGCTTATGGCTGATGGCGACGAGGAAGGGCTGATCTTTATGATGAAGCTGGCCTGGCAAATCGGCGCTCAAGTGGGCTACAGCGCCGCCCAGCACCCTGAAAAAGTGCGGCGTGTAGCGGGTAAACGGGTAGAAGCCTAAAAGACAATGCCGGGACGAACATCAGCGTAGTTGCTAGGACTCGTCTATCCAGATGCCTCAACCTCAATGGCCCTGCGCTGTTACGGCAGGTACTTATGCCATTCTACGCGGTCTTCGGCAAATTGGCCCTGGGCATAAAAGCCGAAGCTGGGGGCGTGGGGGCGGCAGTGCAGCGGCATAGCGGCTTCATCGGGGGTGCGGTCGCCTTTGCGCTGGTTGCAGTCGCGGCAGGCAATAACCACATTTTCCCAGTTGTGCCGCCCGCCTCGTGAGCGCGGCTGCACGTGGTCAAGCGTGAGGTCTTGCTTGCTGCCGCAGTACTGGCAGGTGTAGTTGTCGCGCCGCAGCAGATTACGGCGGTTAAAGGGAATAGGGTGAATCCTGGGGCGGCGAATGTAGCGCCGAAGTCTGATAACGCTGGGAATAAACATCACCGTGCTGGGCGACCTGACCACGTCGTCGCTCTCTTCTATCACTTCGGCAACGCCGTATTGTAACAGCGTGATAGCGCGCTTGGTGCTGGTGACGTGCAGCGGTTCATACGAAGCGTTGAGCACCAGCACGCGGGGCGCATTCAGGTTCACCGCCACGCGTACGGGCGCAGTTGGGGAAACACTGTCGGTATCTGGCCCATTCATTGCACCATTTTAATCGCCAAATGTCAGTTCTGTGTTGGGCCAAATGGCTTAGAGCCTATCCGGAAAGTCGTGGGACTAGTGGGGCAATTTTCCGCCAAATG
>JAGLBF010000054.1 GCA_018260375.1 Deinococcus sp. | reverse complement strand
GATTGCTTCGGAAGTACGCCAAATCAATCGGAATCCGTATCAGCGGCTGAGTACCGCATAATAAATCGGTGTTATATCGGCAGCCTCTAACACGTCGCGGCAGGCGATGAGGGTACTTCCTGTGGTGGTAACGTCATCCACCAGCAGCAGCGGACGGGGAATGTTGTAGCGCGGTGTGGCAAGGCCAAACGCATTATCTAGGTTGTGTTGGCGCTCCTCTTTGGTCAGCTTGGCTTGCTGGCGGGTGCTCCATTTGCGCTCTAGGGCCTCTATGTACGGTACGCCCAGCGACTGGGCGACTTGCTGCCCCAGCAACTCGGCCTGGTTGTAACCGCGCTCTTGTTGGCGGCGCGAGTGCAGTGGCACGGCGCTCACCGCCTTAATGCCCCACTCAGCAGGCACACCCGCAGCCAGCAACTCCCCCAGCACTTGGGCCAGTTCACGGTGACCGCCATACTTAAACTGGTGTGTCACCCGCTTAAGCACCTGCTGATGCCGCCCCAAACTGACCATGTGCGGCGTAGCGCAGGCGCTGAGCATAGAGTGGCTTTCTAGGTGGGGTTGCAGCCTGGCCACACATGCGCGGCACAGGCCCAGGTCATAAGGGCCAAGCGGCTGCCCACACCCAGGACAGCGGCGCGGCAAAAAACTGCGGAAGAGTTCGAGCACGCCTTAATTGTCGGGCAAAGTCAGCTCTTTGGCTAGCCATGCCCGGTCACCACCAACCGCCTCTAGCGCCTGGCCCCCCTGCTCTATAAATTGGTCGCAAGCCCGCCGCGCTGTGCCGGGGCTTACACCGTAGTGCTCAGGCCGCGTCAGCACGTCACGCAGGGTCTGGGCTACAGGGGCCTGGGGCAGTCGTTGCCCACCCACCTGCATATCGGCCCTGTAGTCCAGCAGATAATTGAGGGTAAAGAGTGCCGGCTCGGTAGCGCAGCCGCCCCCATAAGGAATGTGGGCAATGCTGGCAAAGTGAATGGTGTCAGACATAGCGTTATGATAGCCGTCACGCATTCCGCTCTATTGCAGCGCAGGCCCAAAGGCGCCGACTGTACTTCCATACCGCAGAGTCCGTACTGTTTGCTACGCCCGCTGACCTTCTTTCACCGCATTGTTAACAGGGTTCAAGTCGGCATCCATGAAACATTTGTTGCACCTTTTCCCTTCTTGGCCTCAATCTTTACGCAGCACAATGCTCTTCAGGTATAAGCTCTCAGGCACCGCCAGCATAAAGGGATGGTCGGCAGGCTGGTAGGTGACTGTAACCACTTCGGCACTGCTGCCTGTTTCGCCCGCAGCAACACGGGCAGCATCCAGCAGGTCATCTACCTTAATGTAGTGGGCACAGGTAGAAATCAGCAGGTGTCCGCCGGGGTTGAGCATCCGCAGAGCCTGAGCGGCTCCCTGGGTAAAAATGCGCTTGGCCCTCGGTACATCGTCGCGGCGTTTGGCAAGGGTAGGCGGGTCAAGCACCACCGCATCAAAGCGGCGTTTTTCTTTTTCTAGGCTTGCCAGTACCTCAAGCGCGTCGCCCCAGCGTGCGCCTGTGCTGAGGTTATTGGCCCGCGCTACGGCCTCTAAAGTGGCGAGGGCCGCCGCGTCTTTGTCTATAGCCAGGGTCGCCGCGCCGCGCTGAGCCGCGTGCAGACTAAAACCGCCTGTATAAGAGTACACATCCAGAAGCTGGCCTGCGCCTACCAGGCCCGCCATCATCCGGCGGTTGTCGCGCTGGTCCAGAAAAAAACCCGTTTTTTGTGCATCTTGCCAGTTAAAAAACATCTGCAAGCCGTCTTCTTCAAAGGTGATGCGTGCAGGCACGTCGCCCCACAGTACGCCACTTTGCAGCGCCAAGCCCTCTTTGAGACGCTCATGGGTGTCGCTGCGCTCGTAGGCCGCCGTAGCGCCCGTCTCTTTTCTGAGCGCGCTGAGGATAAGATCGCGGTGGCGCTCTACGCCTGCGTTACGCAGTTGCACCGCTAGCACGTCACCAAACTGGTCAGCCACTACGCCGCCCAGTCCGTCAGCTTCAGCGTGCAGCACGCGCATGGCATTGGTACCTATGATGCGCCCCACGCGGCGCTGCAGCGCCTGCCGAATGCGGCGGCGGTAAAACTGCTCGTCAATGTCCTCGCGCTCTAGCGTCAGCATACGCAGCGGCGTAGCGCCCTGAGCATTAAAGTAACCGCGCCCTACAAACTTGCCGTCTTCAGCAAGCACGTCCACCACTTCGCCCGCCTCTAGGCCGTCAGCGGTACTGTGAATGTCGGCGGCGTGTCCAAAGGGATAGCGTCCCTGCAAACGCCGCACGGCAGCCGTGTGCAGGCGAACGTGTTTAGAAATGGATTTAGCGGCTCTGGAGAAAGAGGCGGACTTGGTCATGTGGGGCAGTATAGGACGGTATACAACGGGTTCTAGGTTGCGAGTGGAGCCGCTGCTGCTGAGCGCTGCGTGTATCTGCAAAAAAGCGCTCGCACCAATCCACTTTACCGCCCTGTTTGCCTGCCCTAAAGGCCGCTGGGCCTAAGGGAATGGAGGCGTTGTAGAGCTTGCAGAGCCCGCTCTATCCCAGCCTAGCATTCCAGTACAGTCAGGAAAGTACAGACTGGGCTTCCATACCGCACAGTCCGTATTATACGAATTCCGTTTAATTCATTGTACTCTGATTGCCCTAGTTGCCTGACCTATGGCAAACTAAGAAGATATACTTATAACCAATTTTCCGTAATGCTTATTACACGCCACCCACAAACTGCCCATTTTCCTGAAACACTTCCCCGTCTAGCAACACCCTGCCACCGCCGCGCAGGTCACAAATCATGTCCCAGTGAATCGCAGATTCGTTTTGTCCGCCCGTTTCAGGGTAGCTGCGGCCCGCTGCCAGGTGTACTGTGCCGCCTATTTTTTCGTCGTACAAGATGTTGCGGCTGGGCAGCTGTATGCCGTAGTTGGTACCAATGCCAATTTCACCCAAAAACCTGGCCCCCAGATCAGTGTTGAGTGCGGCGAGAAGCACCTCTTGGCCCACTTCGGCGCTGGCCTCTATGATCTTGCCGTCTTTAAAGCGCAGGCGAATACCTGCTACAGCCTGGCCCTGATACTCGGTGGGCAGGCCAAAATAAATGTGGCCCTGAGCGCTTTGTTCAAGCGGCGATACAAATACTTCGCCACTAGGCATGTTGCGTTTACCGTCGCTGTTGGCCCACTGGCGGCCGGCCACACGCAGCGTAAGGTCGGTGTCTGGGGCTTCAATGCGAATGGTGTCAGCCTGTGCCAGGCGTCTGATCAGCCGCGCCTGGCGCTCGCGCACCTGTCCCCAAGCCGCAACGGGGTCGGGCTGGTCTAAACACATCGCCCGCATCACAAAGTCGTGGTACTGCGCTTGCGTCATACCTGCCGTCTGTGCGCCCTGCGGTGTGGGAAACTGCGTCAGTGTCCACTTTTTGCTGCTGCGTATGGCCCCCAGTGGCTGCGCGGCCTTGAGGCGGCGGGCGTGGCGGGCGAGGTACTCGGCACTGGGCGTGTGGCTTGGCTCGGCGTGGGTCAGCAGGCGGATACTGCCGTCAATACTACGCATTTCGGCCTCGTCAGCGGGGTGCAGGTTGTCCAGCACGTCATCAGAGGCGAGGCGGATAAAGTCTGCGGCCTGACTTGGGTATTCCAGCCGCAACACAGGCCGCGCTCCACGCCGCAGCAGCGCGCGGGCCGTCTCTTCAAAGAGCGGCAAGGTAGCCAAGCTGCCCGACAACAAAATACGCTCGCCCGGTTGGGCATCAATACAGTAGGCGCTCATCAGTTCGCCGTGCAGGGCAGGGTCATAAGAAAGCAAGTCAGACGTCATAAAGGGAATAATACAGGGCAGCGGCAAAAGGTTGCTGGTCGCTTTAGGGCCTAGTTTCATCAGAATCCGTATTGTCTATTAGAAATTTGTCAGGCTTTCATACGGACTGCGCTAAATTCCACCACAGTCGGAAAAGCGCCGCCTGCGGCTCCATACCGCGCAGTCCGTATGCTGTTCCCACTCGCATCCGCTCGGATTGATTCGGAAGTACGCCAAATCAATCGGAATCCGTATCAGTGCTAAAGGCCTCAACTCAAATGTTCAGACGCTTTTATCAGTGCCTTATCCCTCAGCCTCTGAGCACCTCGCGCAGCCAGCGGTCTAGGACGCTTTGTACATTCACGGGCGCGGCGGGTTTGAGGCCAGCAGGTTCCTGGGCAAACCTGAACACAGGGCTCAGTGGGGTGGCGCTGACAGCGGGGTAAACCCACATGCGGGTAGGAAAATCGGCCTGTACCGGGCCGCTCAGCAGAAAGTCTACAAATTTGCGGGCCAGGGCGGGTTGCTTGGCCCCTTTGAGGACACCGGCACCTTCAAGTTGCACATAGGTACTGCCGGGCAAAAACAGGTTGCCTGTGGGGGCCTGTGCGGGCAAGTGCTTGGGGTCAAAGCCCTGAGCGTAGAACACCTCGGCAGCGGGGCTAGAAGCGTAGCTGAGCACAATAGGGTAGCGGCCTCCGTTGCGGCTAAACTCTTTGTCGTAGGCGGCACTCCAGCCGCGTGTAAGCTTCATGCCGTTGCTACGGGCTTCTTTCCACCAAGCCAGCGCCTTGTCGGTGCCGTAAAACTGGTTGGTCGCCAGCAAAAAGGCCAGGCCTGGGCTGCTGGTTGCGGGCGAAGGAATGACGGTCAGCTTGGCGTAGGTGGGGCTTTTGAGGTCGTCAAGTGATTTGGGTAGAGGCAGGCCGTTTTTGGCAAACCAGGCGCGGTCATAGTTGAGCGCCACATAGCCGTAGTCCACAGTATTCAGCCGCATGCTGTCTAGGCGGCGAGTAGGGGCCACCTGACTGCTGAGCGGACTGCGGTAGGCTTCTAGCACGTCAGCGCTGAGTGCGCGCGGAGCCAAGGTATTGTCTAGCCCGTAGACTGCGTCAGCCAGTGGAGCGCGGCGGGTGAGGATCAGGCGGTTTAACATCTCGCCCGCATCACCACCCTTAATCAACTGCACTTTGACGTTGTTTTGGGCCTCAAAGGCCGCGATCAGTTTTTTGTCTAGGTCAAAGCTATCGTGGGTGATCACCCGAAGTGTGGTCGGCGCGGCCAGTGCGTGAGCGGTGAGGGGGGCAGCCGTAAAGCTGAGCAGGGTAAGCAGGCGAAACGCGTAAGTCATAATGTGTCCTTTGCGCGCAGTCAGAGTGTGCCTTTTTGGTGAGGCAGGCTGCAACAATCTGCTCAAGCCCGGGACAGAGGTCACTCAAAAAAGACAGTCATGCTCCGCTGCGCCAGTATTATCTGGGTCAGGTTATGGGGTATGTTCTCAGCCAAGCCAAGCCGCTTAGCACCCCCGATGACTTGCTGGTCAGTGTAGCGCGGTTTGGGGCTGCGTACCTACACATTCCGCCTCATTCCAGCAGTGTCAGAAAAGCACGCTTCCATACCAGGGAACCCGTATCTTTTTCCACTCGCGTCCGCCCTACTTCAATGCGGAATCCTTATAAAAGGAGCCTTTATGTCCATAGACCACCTTGTCATCGCCGCCCGCACGCTCTCAGAGGGCGCGGCGTGGGTGTATCAGCGCCTGGGTGTAGCGCCCGGGCCAGTGGGTCTGCACCCGCACTTTGGCACCCACAACCACCTGTGGTCACTGGAAAGCTGTTATCTAGAGCTCATCGCCACCGACCCGCAGGCCCCCACGCCGCCCTATCCACGCTGGTTTGGCCTGAGCGACCCCGCCTTGCAAGCGCGGCTGGCCAGCGGCCCGCAGCTGATTCACTGGGTGGCCCAAAGTAAAGCCGCGCCGCTGCCCGCGCAAGGTACGCCCCTGCTGCTTGAGCGCGGCCCCTACCGCTGGACACTCACCGTCCCCGCTGACGGCTCACTGCCGGCCGGCGGCCTACTGCCCAGCCTGATTGCGTGGCAAAACCCCAGCCCGCTAACCGCACTGCCCGCTACGCGTCTGCGCCTGATACAGCTGCGACTGGAAACGCCCCAGCCCGCTGAACTGGCCGCCAAGCTCAGCGCCCTGCACTTGGCAGATGCAGCTACCGTAGCCGCTGGCCCGCAGCCCCGCTTGAGCGCCCAGATAGCTACGTCACGCGGCCTTGTGGTTCTTTGAAGATTAGAAGCCCTCTGGGCGCGGCTCTCACAAATAAATAGCGTGCCACACGGCATTTTTGCCCAATCCACGCCGCTTGAATGCACCCGCGAATAGGGGTAGACTGAGGCCCTATTGACCCAGGGTTGCCGCTCACCCTTGTGGGAAATGTTACGTCCTGAGTTGTATGGCAATGTTTATGCAGGCCTAACCACAGTTCATCAATGTCCTGGCGCGGGGTACAAGTTTTTTATGCCCGTCCCAGGGCAGGGGTTGTTGTTGTTTGTCTGACAGTCCAGGCTTGCAGGGAGGTGAACACATGGGAACCAAAGAAGAAGTACGCGAACGGCTTAATATTGCCGACATCGTGGGTGAACATGTGCGCCTGACCCCTGTGGGCAAGCACCGCCTAAAAGGTTTATGTCCTTTTCACAACGAAAAGACCCCTAGTTTTCAGGTAGATACCGAGCGTGGCTATTATTACTGCTTTGGCTGTAAGGCTAGCGGCGATATTTTCGGTTTTGTGCAACATGTGGAGAACCTTACTTTTGGTGACGCACTGCGCAAACTAGCAGAGCGGGCAGGGGTAAGTGTAGAAACCCGCTACGGTGAAAAGAGCAGCCGCGACATTTATGAGGTTAATGCGTTTGCCCTCCAGTATTTCCGCGAACACCTCAGTGGCCCTGGACTGGACTATTTTTTTGCGCGTGGACTGACTGAAGAGAGTATCGAGCACTTTGAACTGGGCTACGCACCGGACAAATGGGACGGTTTACTCAGTGTGGCCCGCAGCCGAAATGTGAGCGAACGCCAGCTACTAGAAGCGGGCCTCATCTCTGAAAATACCCAGACGGGGCGCATTTATGACCGATTTCGTGGGCGGGTGATGTTTCCTATCCGCGATCACTTAGGGCGGCTGGTAGGCTTTGGCGGGCGCGTGTTGGGCGATGAAAAACCCAAGTACCTCAATACTCCCGACACCGAAGCGTTTAAAAAAGGTGAGCTGTTATACGGCCTTAACCTGGCGCGCAGTGAAGCGCAGAGTGGCAGCGGCCTGATTGTGGTGGAGGGCTATATGGATGTTATTGCGCTGCACCAGGCGGGGTTTGGCAGTGCGGTGGCGACGTTGGGTACAGCCCTGACAGCCGACCACGCACAGCTGTTGACGCGCTTAGAAATCCACAAACTGGCGCTGATGTTTGACCGCGACGAAGCGGGTCAAAAAGCCACCCTGGCAGGGCTAGACCAGGTGGTGGGTAGTAAACTGCGTGTGCGTGCCGCTCGGGTGCCTAGTGGCAAAGACCCCGCCGACGCCGTGATGGCGGGCGAACTCCATGCGCTGCGCCAAGCCCTTGCCAGCGGCCTAGATGAAGTGCATTTTCGCGTACAGTCGGCGGTGGAAAAGTACGGCGCACACACCCCCGAAGGCAAGAAAAACATTCTCATGGAGCTGCTGCCGCGCATGCAAAATCTTGACCCCTGGGACGACACCGCCCGCGAGATGCGCCGCTTGGCCTGCGAACCACTGGGCCTTAAGCCCGCTGCGCTTGACGAGTGGATTGCCAGCAAAGCCAAGCGCAAAACCCTTGACCGCATTCAACTGGCAGGTATGAACAGCGCCGCTTCTACCGATGACCATGAGATGGCCTTGCTGCGTCAGATTTTGCTGGCTCCGCAACTGATGTCCAAGCTAGACGGGCAGATGCCCTGGCAAAACCAGACGGTTAAAAAGGTGCTGCTGGCAGCCCAGGGCGCACGCTCAAGCGAGGACATTCTGGAACTGTTCAGAGGGCAGCCTGAAGAAGGCTTGCTGATACGCCTGCTCTTTGAGGGCCGCGACGCGCATTCGCACAGCCGCGTCAATGCTGAGCAGTACGAGCAAAAAGTGATGATCTACGCTGCAAGTGCCATAGGGGATATACAGGCGGGCCTGAGTATTGACTCGCTGCGTGCTGAGGTTGATTTGCTTAAAAAGCAGATGAATGACGCGCCTGCCGCCGAAAAAATGACCCTGCTGCGCCAGATCTCGGACTTGCAGCGGGCCATAGAAGCCGAAAAGCGTTCGCGAAAGATGCAAGCATGAGGACTTAGGGTACACGGTTTAAGCGCAGTCCGTATCTTTTACCACTCGCATCTGCTCGGATTATACGGAATTCGCATCATATCCTACGCTCTTATCACCGCCGAGTGAGCAAGGCCGCGCCTGTCAAGGCCAGAGCGACGCCTGCCCACTGCGATGTGCTGAGGCGTTCGCGCAGTACCACCACCGCCAGCAGCGTGGTGAGCGCGGGGTACAGGCTGGTCAGCAAGCCCGCCAGCGCCAGCCCACCACCCTGCACGCTCAGCATATAAAAGAGGTTGCCCAGCGTGTCACCTGGCGCCGAGGCCAGCACCAGCGGCAAGTTTTTGGCACGCAAGCCCACGGTAAGGGCGGCAAGCGGCAGCACAATCAGTGAACTACAGGCTCTCGCAGCGGCGAGTGTCCACAGCAGCCCGGCTTGGTTGTGGGCTTGCCCCAGCAGCACAAAGTAAAAGCCGAAACCCGCGCCCGCCAGTAACCCCAGCAGCACGCCGTTGCCGCTCACTGCCTTTTGCCCCGGCACCCTGCTGAGCAAAATGGTGCCCGCCAAAATGCCCGCTGCCCCCAGCCAGCCCAGTGTGCCCAGACTCTCGCCGCGCACCAACCCCACCACCACAGGCACCACCGCCGACAGTGCGCCCGCCGCCACCGATACCGCGCCCATAGGCCCAATACTCAGGGCGCGGTAAAAGAGCAGTACCGCTCCCAGCCCGCTACCGCCTGCCAGCGCTCCCCACCACAGGTCAGCGGCAGGCGGCAAGGGTTGGCCCAGGCTCCAGGCCAGCAGCACCAGCACTAGCACGGCAGGCGGATGGGTCAGCGCCGCAATTCGCAGCGGCACATCCTGGCGGCTGGCTAGCCCCGATAAAAAGTCGCCCACACCGTAGGTCACCGCCGATAACAGCCCGCTGAGCGCGGGGTTCATGCGGCCCACTGATACAACAGATAAGTCACCGTACCACCCTCAGCATCATGTGCCTGTATATAAAGTAAAGGGCACGCCACCCTTGAGCAGTCAAGCGCTTTGAGCATACCCTCACGCCTCTATCTGCTGCTTCATCCCCCAATGCTCGTCTTGCCGCCCATAAACGGTTGTAAGGCGGCGGGAATACGTACGCTGCCGTCTGCTTGTTGGTGGTTTTCTAAAAAAGGCACCAAGATACGCGGTGAGGCGATACCGGTGTTGTTCAGCGTATGGACAAACTGCACTTTGCCGTCTGCGTCGCGGTAACGCAGCCCTGTACGGCGCGCTTGCCAGTCGCCCAGGTAGCTGCATGAGTGGGTTTCGCGGTACATGCCTTCGCTGGGTACCCAGGTCTCAATGTCGTACATCAGCAGCTTGCCCGCGCCCATGTCACCCGTAGAGTTTTGGACGACGCGGTAGGGCAGTTCTAGTGCACGCAGTATGCCTTCGGCGTTGGCGAGCAGGGTGTCAAACCACTGCATGCCATCTTGCGGCTCGCACATCACATACTGTTCAACCTTGCGAAATTCATGCACCCGAATCAGCCCACGCACGTCGCGCCCTGCGCTGCCCGCCTCGCGGCGAAAGGCTGCACTCAGGCCCGCAAAGGCCAGTGGCAATTGCTCCAACGGCAAAATTTCGCCTGCATAGAGGCTGTTTATCGGCACTTCGGCGGTACCTGCCAGCATCAGATCGTCGGCGGGCAAGTAGTACACTGACTCTTCATCGCCCGGAAAGTGCCCAGAGTTAACCAGCGTTTCGGGGCGTATCAGCGCGGTGGTGGACAGGGGGGTCAGGTTCTTGCCCGCTAAGTAAGTCATGGCAAAGAACAAAATCGCCTGCTCCAGCAGCGCCGCGTCACCTTTGAGCAAATAGCTGCGGCTGCCTGACACACGGGCCACCCGTTCAAAGTCAGCCCAACCGTTTTTTTCCAGCAGCTCTACCTGGTCTAGCGGACTAAAGTCAAAGGCGGGTATGGTGCCTTCGCGGCGCAGCTCTACATTATCGCTGTCATCTGCGCCTTCAGGTACGCTGGGCAGCGGCACGTTCGGCACGCGCAGCAAAAAGTCGCGCAGCACCTCCTCAGCGGCGCGCAGGCTTGGCTCTAGTCCCTTAAGTTCTTCGCTCAGGGCCTTGCCTTTTTCTATCAACGCGCCCTTTTCTTCCTTGGCGGCTTTGGGTACAGCTTTGGCATTGGCGTTGCGCTCAGCTTGCAAGGCTTCTACCCGCGTACGCAGCTCGGTCACCGTACGGTCTTGGGCCAAAAGTGCATCTAGGTCAAGCTGAACGCGCTTGCTGACAATGGCCTTGCGGACGGCCTCGGTATGTTCGCGGATGTATTTTAAGTCTAGCATGGGGGAAATCCTTGGGGGTTAAAAAATGTGAGAAAAGGAGGAGAGAGGCGGCAAGGTTGAGGCGCTTGAACGTGTTGACCATGCCTAACTTGGCCTATTTCTACCGTCTGTGCCTGCCTAACTGTGGTAGCCCGACTGTAGCTTTCTGTCTGTGCTGGAATGGAGCGCAGTCCATATCAGGCACCCAGACCCAATTACTCGGCTTCTACCGTGCGCGGCACCTTGACAAAGCCGTCTTGCAAAGCGGGCGCGAGCTGTTCAAGGACTGAGCGATCAAACATAGGGCCTACAGTGTCGTCACGCATCACGTTTTCTAGGTCAATGGGACGCTGCATTTCGGCTACCCCTGCGGTGTCTACCTGCTGCAACTGCTCAAAGTAGCCCAGCATGGTATTCAGGTCGCTGCGTATCTGCTCGGCTTCCTCGAGGCTGAGTTCAAGCCGCGCCAGGTTCATCAGGTGAGTCATTTCGGCAGTGTCAATCATGGAGGCTATTGTAAGCCATCAGCCACCACTCGCCAGAAGCATAGCAGCTCAGCCCTAAGCTCCTCAGCTTGAAGGCTTTTTGCCGCTTTGACCTTGTATGTCTCCTTGTATTTCTCCTTAGTATTTTTCCTTGTACTTCACCCTGTATTACTCTCCCGCCCGGCACGGCCCCCCCTGCTACGACCTGCCTTCGCGGTACTCCTGCGTTGCTAGCTTGATGGCTGCTGCCACCACTTGCATGGCTTGACGCACCTCGGCTTCGGGGGGGCGGCTGGGTGACAGGCGGATATTGCGGTTATGGGGGTCTTTGCCGCTTGGGTAGGTGGCGCCTGCGGGAGTCAGGCTGACGCCAGCTTGCTCAGCGAGTTCTACCACCCGCGCCGCGACAGGTTCGGTAGTGTCTAGGCTCACAAAGTAACCGCCTCGGGGAGCCTTCCAGGTAGCATATTCGCCGCTGTCACCCAGTTCCTGACGTAGAACTTCACTCACTGCTGCAAACTTGGGGGCCAGCAGCGCGGCATGGTCTTTCATCAGTCCTTTAAGCCCGCCAGGATACTGCTGTAAAAACTTAACGTGGCGGTGTTGCTCTACCTTGTTGGGGCCGATGCTCTGCGCGTTGAGGTACTTGCTGAGGTGCTGTACATTGGCCTCGCTGCTCGCCAAAAAGCCCAGGCCCGCACCTGCAAAGGTAATTTTGCTGGTTGAAGCAAACACATAGGCGCGGTCATGGTAGCCCGCCTCAGCGCACAGCGCCACCAGATTGACGGGCCTGTGCTGACCTTCGCTGTAGAGGTGATGTACACGGTAAGCGTCGTCAGCAAAAAGGGTAAAGTCGCTTGCTAAGGCCTGCAGGCCAGCAAGTCTACGGGCCTTTTCGGGGCTGATGCTTTCGCCGCCTGGATTGGAATAGGTTGGTACAAACAAGACACCTTTGACCAGTGGGTCTGTGCTCGCCAGCCGCTCGATGGTGTCTAGGTCGGGGCCATCATCTTGCATATCTACAGCAACCACTTCAAAGCCTAGCGTCTCTAGCAGCAAAAAGTGGCGGTCATAGCCAGGAGTGGTGACGATGATTTTGGGTTTAACTGGCTGGTTGTTCAGCGTCAGACGTACCCAGGGCGTGTCGCTGCCGCGCAGGCCATGGAGCAGCGCGGTGGTGAGCACAAATGCCTGCAATTCTAGCGAAGCATTGTTCCACACGATCACCTGATCAGCCGCTACGCTCAGGTACTCGCCAAACATCGCCCGCGCTTCGGGAATACCCTGCACGCCGCCCGGATAGTTGCGTAGATCCAGGGAGCCTGCGCGGTAATCGTCTGGCCCCAGAATGTTTAATAAGCCGTTACTCAGGTTAAAATCTGCGTCCGAGGGCTGTCCGCGCTGCATATTGAGCTTGAGGCCCTGCGCCTTGAGGGTGTCGTAGTGCTCCTTGATGTTGCTGGGGGTGGATGCGCTCATAAAGCCAGTGTAGCGCGCAGCTACAACACCTGTCACACGGCGGGGGGGCAGAACTTATAATACGGACTGCGCTTCATTGCAGCACGGTATAGCAGCCACATTCAGACCAGTACAGTCAGTAACGGCCTGATTGAACCGCAGTCCTTATGACCCCCTCTAACCCAGGCCCTGCAACGCCCACAAAAGCAGCGGCGCAATCACCAGTGCGGGAAGCAGGCTGCCCAAGCGCACGCGGCGGTCTTCTAGCCCCAGGCCCGCCAACATCAGATTGACAGCCATGCCCACAATCATGATGCCGCCCATGCCGGTTATCAGTTGAATGTAGGGGTTATCGGTGAGCGTCTGCGGGTTACCGCCCGCCAGCACCCCCGCCAAACCGCCCGCCAGCAAAGAAATGCCGCCTTGCAACACCAAAACTGGCAGCGCGGCAAACAGCACGCCCGCGCCGTATACACCCGCTAGCGCAATAGCGGCAATGCCGTCTAACGTGCCTTTGAGCATGTAGGTGCTGCTGTCGCCGGTCAGGCCATTTTGTAGCCCGCCGATGATCGCCATAGGGCCAATGCAAAAGAGCAATGAGGCCGCTAAGAAGCCTTCGGTAAAGCGTCCAGATCCGCTAAAACGCCGCCGCAGGTACTCGCCTAGTTGCTCTAGACCTTCTTCCAGGTGCATGGCCTCACCCGCCACTGCCCCCAGTGCCAAGGCCACCAGCGCGGCGATCACCCCAGGCAGTGGCCCTGCCCGCAAGGTGTTGAGGCTGCCCGCCATGTTGAGGGCAATATAGACGGTAACTAGGCCCAGTGTTTGCAGCAAGGTGCGCTGCGTGCGCTCTGGCATGCGGCGACCGAGCAGTAGACCCAGGCCTCCGCCCAGCAAAATACTGACGACATTGGCAAACGTGCCTGAGAGTTGAGAGAACGAGAGTTGAGAGAACAAAGTCACGCCCTGTAGAGTAACGCGCCTAGAGGGCAGAGGCAGAATATAGGGGCTGACACAAAAGGCCACCAAAACGGGTCAATGTCCTGAATGTCTGGATGCTTTTTCTACAAGCCCCATTTTCTATAAGCCCCCGTCTTTTATAAGCACTGCCCCGCATACCACACGCTTATTACCGCTGATGGCTGATGGTTCCATGCTGGTGGTTCACTGCTGGGCTGTCCCCTGTGTGCCCCCACACTCTAAAGATTGGGTGCAACCGGGCCTGAACGTTTCCTGACATATGTCACGTTAAAATAGGGCTCAAGTTGAACACCTTCTGGCAAATACTCATGACCTGGCCCCCCACGCGGGGTAAGGCTGCGGGCGGGTTTCGGCTTGTAACACGGACAGTAAATTTTGCTGGATTGCTGGCAGCCAACATGCTGCGCGACATGACTCTGGGCTGCTTTATGCGGCCTTTTTTTGTAGCGCAGTGGCTGACCCACTGGAGGCCCTATGACCTTACGCGAACAGTACCAGACCCTTCCCAAGCTGCTTAAAGTCAGCGAAGTCGCCGAGTTTACTGGCACCCACGAGCGCACCATACGGCGCTGGATCAAAGAAGGCCGTATGCCCGCCGTAGAAAGCCCCGAAGGGCTGCGTGTGCCCCGGCGTTTGCTGTGGCGTTTCTTGGGTCTAGACCTGGCTGCGTAAGGCTAAGGCGGCGTTGCAAAGCGGGTAGCGCGGTACACTCAGTTGTGTCCCCTACCCTACCCAGCAAAACCGTAGGATCTCCGGCTGCTCCGGCCCAAACAGTGCTGGCCCAAACAGTATTAGCTCAGGCTACTGCCGAGCTGGTACAGGGGCGGCCCCGTCAGGCGCTGGCGCTGGCTCAGGCGAGTACAGGTCAGTCGGCGGCCGCACTGGCAGCAGCAGCGGCCCTACGCCTTGGGGACACGGCGCAGGCGCGGCGGCTGTTGGACAGGCTGACTCCTTCGGCTCGCCGCACTGTGTTGCTGGCCCGCTGCACCTGGCTAGAGCAGGGCGCAGACACACTGACACAGGAACTGGCCCAGCAAGCCCGCACGCTGGCAAGGCAGGAGGGTGACGCGCCCGCGCTGGTAGCGGCTGTCACCCTGCTGGCCGAACTACAACTGCTGGCGGCTGATGATCAGGCCGGGGCCGACCGATTTGCGCCTCTGCATACCCTCGCCGAAGGGCTCAAGGTTGCCGAGGTCACGGGTCAAGCGGCTGATGCACACTTGCTAGCGGTGCTGGCGGCAGCACAGGCCCCTGCAGGTAGCGCCCGCAAAGCGCTGACAACGGCCACCAAAGCCCTGGCCCGCGCCCAGGCAAACAGCCCGGCGCAGGTGGGGGCTTTGTTGCTGCTCGGCCGCCCCCAGGAAGCACAACAAGCGCAACAAGCAGGCGAGCTGGATGAACGATGGCTGCGGGTCTTTTTGGTGTCTGATGCCCACTCCGACTGAACCAGAAACGACCTGATTGAGTCCGGGCGGATGCGAGTGGGAAAAGATACGGGTTCCCTGGTACGAAAGTGCAGAATGTGGCTGGCCTGAATGGGCTGAAATGAAGCGCAGTCTGTATTA
>JAGLBF010000232.1 GCA_018260375.1 Deinococcus sp. | reverse complement strand
TTACTCCAAAACCTTAGTCACAACGCCGGCGCCCACGGTACGTCCGCCTTCGCGGATAGCAAAGCGCAGACCTTCTTCCATGGCGATAGGCTTGATCAGCTCTACCTTAAAGCTGGTGTTGTCACCAGGCATAACCATTTCTACACCTTCATCCAGCTCTACTACGCCCGTTACGTCTGTGGTACGGAAGTAAAACTGGGGACGGTAACCGCCGAAAAAGGCGCTGTGGCGTCCACCTTCGTCTTTGCTCAGCACATACACGCTGGCTTCAAACTTGGTGTGGGGCTTGATGCTTCCGGGCTTGGACAACACTTGTCCACGCTCTACATCATCACGCGCTACACCGCGCAGCAGTACACCCACGTTGTCGCCGGCCATACCGCTGTCCAGCAGCTTGCGGTGCATTTCAATGCCTGTGACGGTGGTCTTACGGGTATCGCGCAGACCCACGATTTCCACTTCGTCTTGCACCTTCACCACACCGCGCTCCACGCGGCCCGTCGCAACCGTACCACGGCCCGTAATGGTAAATACGTCTTCTACGGGCATAAGGAAGGTTTTGTCGGTGTCGCGTTCAGGCGTGGGGATGTAGGAGTCAACAGCGTCCAGCAGTTCCCAGATATTGTCAACCCACTTGTTCTCACCGCGGGCGGTCTTGGGGTTGGCTTGCAGGGCTTCGAGGGCCTGAAGAGCGCTGCCCTTGACAACAGGCAGGTCGTCGCCCGGGAACTCATAGCGGCCCAGCAGTTCGCGGACTTCCATTTCAACCAGTTCAAGCAACTCTTCGTCGTCAACCATGTCTACTTTGTTCATAAAGACGACGATGTAAGGCACACCCACCTGACGGGCGAGCAGGATGTGCTCGCGGGTCTGGGGCATAGGGCCGTCAGCAGAGCTGACGACCAAGATAGCGCCGTCCATCTGTGCCGCGCCGGTGATCATGTTTTTGACATAGTCGGCGTGACCAGGGCAGTCTACGTGAGAGTAGTGACGGGCGGGGGTGTTGTACTCCACGTGGGAGGTATTGATGGTGATACCACGGGCCTTTTCTTCGGGGGCCTTGTCAATCTGGTCGTAAGCCAGAGTTTCAATGGTGGAGTCCATCGCGGCTGCGGTAAAGGTGATTGCAGCGGTCAGAGTGGTCTTGCCGTGGTCAACGTGACCGATGGTGCCGACGTTGACGTGGGGCTTGGTACGTTCAAATGTTCCTTTTGCCAT
>JAGLBF010000231.1 GCA_018260375.1 Deinococcus sp. | reverse complement strand
CGCCCTGATTGATTCGGAAGTACGCCAAATCAATCGGAATCCGTATTACTGATGTAAAAAGTTCGCAATACTGTCAGCAATGCTGTTGGCAATGCGGCTACGGTAAGAATCTAGGGCCAGTTTGGGGCCTTCGGTGGGGCTAGAGCCAAAACCCACTTCTATCAGTATGGCGGCGGTGGTGGGGTTGCGTATCACATAAAACGCATCTGACAGCACGCCTCTATTGTACGCCCCAGTGACGCTGACCAGGTTCCGCTGTACCTGCGTTGCCAGGTTGCGTGAAAAGGTCAGTTTGGCCTGCGCGACCAGGTCACCCAGCATGCTCTGGGCCTTGTTAGAGGCGCGGGCGGTCAGTTTCCGCCCTATGTCCCCGCCACCGTTTTCGGCTACGGCGAGGCTGCGGTTACTGCCCGACAGCGGCGCACCGAAGTAGTAGGTTTCTATGCCCTGGGCGGCGGGGCTGCCTGCGTTGACGTGAATACTGACATACGCGTTGACCTTGTCATTTTGTGCCAGGCGTGAGCGCGCTTCTAGGTCGGTGCTTTTGTCTAGGCTCAGCTGGGTATCACGGTTACGGGTCATGATCACCTTAATGCCGCGCTGCTGTAGCCGAGCCTTTACCTTCTGGGCGATATCTAGCGTCACCACTTTTTCAGTGACCCACCGGCTGGTCATGCCAGGGTCTATGCCACCGTGCCCTGCGTCAATAACCACCGTGCGCTGCGCATGGCTGGCGGCGGGGCGCACCACCGCCTGAGCTTGGGGCGCTGTCTTGGTGCGTCCTGCCGCGAGGGGCTTGCCTGTGGTAGGAACGTCTACCACCAGTCTGGCAGGGTGTGCCAAGACCTGTACCCTGGGCTTACCCTGGCGCGTGAGCTGCAAGGTCAGCACATTACCGCTGATTCGGTAGCTGCTGACCCCTGCCGCGCTAAGGCCGCCGCTTTCTGAGTGCAGGGACTTGCCCAGTATGACGCGGTACTGGCTGCCGCGCTGCTGAGCACGGGCCTGGGTCGCTGAGGGGAGGGCAAACACCAGTCGGGTATAGCCCTGATGAAGGCCCACACGCGGCGCAGCCTGAGCAGGGGAGAGCCACGAAGTCAGCAGCACCAGAGCGAGCGCAGGTTGACACAGAGACAAAAAAGTAGCCTTTAACACGATGTGATCACTGTACGCTGTCACCATGAACAGAGTTTAATGCTTGGCTCATGGTAAAGCATTCATACGGACTGCGCTAAATTCCACCACAGTCGGAAAAGCGCCGCCTGCGGCTCC
>JAGLBF010000053.1 GCA_018260375.1 Deinococcus sp. | reverse complement strand
AAAAGCTGCTTCTCCATCCACTAATTTCAGTCCCGTAGCGATTCGGAAGGTCAGAGAATTTGAAGCGACTTTCCATCACTCTATCAGATGTAGCCCTAGTGTATGGAACAACTTTTCAATGCTATCCTTCGCCTATGCGCTTTCTCACCTACCACGACCTGGACGCCTCCAAACTCAAGCCCAAGCTGAAAAAGGTGCAGGAAGCAGTTGAGCGGGGCGACTTTAAGACGCCTGACATCAAAAAACTCGCGCAGGGGCCGTATTACCGCGCCAAGCTCGACGATACCAACAGGCTTTTGCTGACCTTTGTACGGTATGAACCCGCTGGCGGCGAACCTGAAACGGTGTGTCTGGCGCTGGAAGTCATTCACCAGCATGCCTACGACAAGTCACGTTTTTTGCGGGGCGCGGCCATTGACGAGGCCAAATTGCCCGATTTCAACGTGGCGGCGATCAATACTGAGGCGCAGAAGGTGCGCTACCTCAATCCTAATCGCAGCGAATTTCACCTGCTGGACAAGGTGATTTCGTTTGACGACACCCAGGACGCGGTGTACCGCACGCCCGCTCCGGTGATTCTGGTGGGGTCGGCGGGCAGCGGAAAAACGGCGCTGACGCTGCAAAAACTGCGCGAGATGCCGGGGCAGGTGCTGTATGTCACGCTCTCCAAGTTTCTGGCCGAAAGTGCTGCTGCGCTGTACGGCGCACACGGCTTTGAAAACGAGGCGCAGGAGGTTAGTTTTCTGTCGTTTGCCGACTTTCTGCGTACCATTCGGGTTCCGCAGGGCCGTGAAGTCACCTTCCAAGATTTTCGCGGCTGGGTCACGCGTCAGCCGGGACTAAAGAGCAATGACGCGCACCAGCTTTTCGAGGAATTCCGGGGTGTGCTGAGCAGTTCGCCCGCCGGGGCGCTCAAGCGCGAGGAGTACCTCTCCCTGGGCATTCGCCAGAGCATTTATGCGGCTGCCGAGCGCCCCGCCATTTACGACCTCTTTCAAAAATATCTGCACTGGCTGGAGGAATCGCGCCTGTACGATTCCAGCCTCCTAGCCGCCAGCTACCGCGCCCAAGTGAAGCCCACTTACGATTTTGTAGTGGTGGATGAAGTGCAAGACCTCACGGCGGCGCAACTGGCCCTGATTTTGCAGACCCTGGGAACGCCGGGGCAATTTCTGCTGTGCGGCGACAGCAACCAGATTGTCCACCCCAACTTTTTTTCGTGGGCGGCGGTCAAATCATTACTGTACAAAGACCCGGCGCTGGCCGAGCGGCAGAAAATCAGCGTGTTGCAGGCCAATTTCCGCAACTCTGGGCAGGTGACGCGGGTGGCTAATGACATCCTGAAGGTCAAGCACGCCCGTTTCGGCAGCGTAGACCGCGAGAGCAATTTTCTGGTGAAGGCCGTTGCCAGTGCCCCTGGCTCGGTGGCATTTTTGCCTGACAGCAAGCAGGTCAAAAAGCACCTGGACGACCAGACCCGCGACTCTACCCAGTACGCCGTGCTGGTGCTGCGTGACGAGGACAAGCCAGGGGCGCGTGAGGCGTTCGGCACGCCGCTGGTGTTCAGTGTTCACGAGGCCAAGGGGCTGGAATACCCGAATATCATCCTGCACAACTTTATTTCGGGAGCGCGGCAAACCTATGCCGAAATTGCTGCTGGGGTTGACCGCGCTGACCTAGAGGACGTCAACGAACTAGCCTACCGCCGCGCCAAAGACAAGGCCGATAAGTCACTGGAAATCTACAAATTTTATGTAAATGCGCTGTATGTCGCCGTGACCCGCGCCGTGGAACGGGTGATTCTGGTCGAAAACGACACGCGCCACCCATTGCTGTCGCTGCTGGGCGTGCAACTGGGCAACGAGGCCGAGCAACTGGGGGTCAAAAAGTCCAGCCGCGACGACTGGGAACGCGAGGCCCGCAAACTGGAACTCCAGGGCAAAAAGGAGCAGGCCCGCGATATTCGCCGCCGGATTTTGCAGCAACGGGAAGTGCCGTGGGAAGTCTGGACGCCGCAGGTACTGGCGCGGATGCAGGGCGAGGCGCGGCAGTACGCGGGCGACGTGAAAAAGGCCCGCGAGCTGATCGATTATGCGCTGCTGACTCTGGACGACCACCTGCTGGAAGAACTGGCAAGCCTGAAAATCAAGCCCGCGCAGTCTTTCCTGCGCAACAGCGAAAAAGACCGCCGCATTCAGCGTCAGGCCATTGTGGACAAGTACCGCAAGCCCTACGAGACCGGTAACCTGCGGGCGATTCTGAGTGACACCGAGCGTTACGGCGTGGATTTCCGTACGCAGGAGAACCTGACCCCGCTGATGCTGGCGACCATAAGCGGCAATGTGGAACTGGTCGACGCCCTGCTGGAACGCGGCGCAGATACCAGACAGACCGACGTGCACGGGCGCACCCCACACATGCTGGCGCTGGAACAGGCGATGCAGGACGAGGGCTACGCCCGTACCAAGCTGGGGCCGCTGTGGGAGCGCCTAAAACCCAACCACCTGGACGTGCTGGTCGGCGACAAGCTGGTGCGTTTACAAGAAAGCGGCGCGGAATATTACTTCCTGAGCGTGATGCTGGCGCAACTGCCCACCTACACGTCACGTCTGAGGCACCCGACGCTCACGCCCCGTGACTTTCATGAGCGCGAGAGCGGCTTTTTCGTCAACTCACTGCGTCTTAATCTGGAACACTACCCCGAAAACGTGTTGCGCGAGCAGCGGCGCAAACGGCCATACTTCAATCATGTTCTGGCCCGCGCCGAGGTTGGCAGCAGTTACGTTCCGGCCCGCAGGCTGTGGCAACGCGTGAAAACGGGGTACTACGTTCTCAATCCTGAAATGCAAGTCGGTCTGATCTTGGCCCCCAACGCGGAAGCCGAGTGGGTCGGCGTAGGGATGCTGGCAGATGCACTGGGCCGGGGTTGGCTGTTACTGAGTGATACGGATTCCGATTGATTTGGCGTACTTCCGAATCAATCTGAGCGGATGCGAGTGGGAACAGCATACGGACTGCGCGGTATGGAGCCGCAGGCGGCGCTTTTCCGACTGTGGTGGAATTTAGCGGCAGTCCGTATGACGCAGCCCCCCTGTAGTACCTGTTGTGTAAAATCGCTCGCTTGAGGAGCAGTTTTATGTGAGTGCAAGGGGCAGCAAAACATACGTGCTGCAGGAACTAGAGGATGATGCCTTTCCGCAAGCCTCCGCCACTGAGTGACGCTTACCCCGCTACACTGCCCTTATGCTCCCGCTTGACCTCCCCTTTGCCGTCTTGCGCGTGTCCCTCACGGCGCGGGAAACCGTGCAGTTACCACCTTTTCCTGGCTCCAAGCTGGAAGGAGCATTTGGCCACGCACTGTACCAACTGGCCTGCACTCAGCCACAGCGCAAGACCTGTACAGGCTGTCCGCTGCATTCCATCTGCCCTTACGGTCTGAGCTACGCGCCCAGTCCGCCAGCTGAAATCAAAGCGTCGTCCCTCGGCACGCCGCCACGCCCCATTATTTTTCGGGTGGCTTACAGTGAGGAAAGATCTGTTGTAGCGGGTGAAACTCTGTCTTTCGGCATGGTGGTGGTCGGTCACGCGCTGACCCAGTTGCCCTATGTACTTGCTGCCCTACGCGAAGTGGGCGCACAGGGACTGGGCCGCACTCGGGGACAGCTGGCATTGCAGGAAGTGGTGAGCGTGCAGCCGTACAGCGGTGAGGAAATCATGCTGCTCCGTGAGGGCGATATGGGCATCCATCTTTCACCGCTGCTCCTGCGGCCTGCCGACCTGCCTGGAATCACTGCGCCGCGTGTACGGCTACATTTACATTCTTTACTGCATCTCAAACAGGGCGGGCAAATGGTAGAGGACATTCAGTTTCCTACCCTTGTCCGTGCTTTACAACGCCGATTGAGCAATCTAGAACAAGTTCATGGCGGCGCGGCGAGTCTGGGGGCTAATTTCACCACTTTGCCAGAACACGCACAACAAATCAAAACCACTTACCAGTATCTACGCCCAGTTTCACAACTTCGCAAAGGCAGTTATCAGGGTCAAAAAACCAATATGGAGGGATTACTGGGCAAACTAGAATATACTGGCAACTTTGCACCATTCTCCACTCTTTTAAGGCTAGGCGAGCAACTGGGCCTAGGCAAATGGGCGCATTTTGGTGCCGGGCTCTACGACATTGAAGAATGTTCTGGGGGGATCCTATGACTGTTACCCGCAAACGGAGTCAGGGTCAGCGGCTGTTACGGCTGATTCGTTTGCTGGAATCCGGCGCCTTTTCTTCAGCCCAGCTAGCAGAGCGTTTGCACTGTACCCAGCAGGAAATACAGCGAGATATTCGGCTACTAACTTCAGAACACTGGAATGTGCAGCAAACAAAGGGGCGGCCCAAACAATATTTTCTGGCACCAGAACCTCCACGGGAAATGGCCCCTGTTCGTGCAGTCATTCAACATGCCCTGTTGCGGCTGCTCCACCACCACGCGCCTACACCCAGCCGCCTATATCACCGCGCCGCCGTGGAACTCAGCCACAGCCTGCCAGAGCGCCTGCGTGAAGTTACTGCGCTAGAGGAACCGAAGGGCGATACGCCACGCATTCTAGAAACTTTGGCAACAGCTTGGTGCTGGGGACAGGCCGTGGAATTCTCTTACCTTAAACCTGGCGAGGCACTGCCAAAAAGAAGCGTGGGAGACGTGGTTTTTATGGAAATCAACCGCACCAACCTTGACTGGTATGTGCTTATTCAGCGGCGCGGCGAGGATAGGGTCAAAACTTTTCATCTTTCACGCTTTTTAGACGTACAGCGGCGGGAAAACGACCCCAGCCCTCTGATTCCCTTTAATGCACTCAGTGAGCTAGACGGTGCCTGGGGCATTATTGGTGGTTCTGAACACTGCACGGTAGAGCTACGCTTTACGCCACAAGCGTTACCTTATGTGTCTAGCCGCCGTTGGCCTGGACAGATTGCCGCAGCGCCAGATGGTGAATATTACCTACTTACCCTCCGCGCACCGCTCAATCACCAGAAATTGCCTGTAGAGGCTATGGCCTGGATTCGTGGTTGGGGACCTAGAGTGGAAGTATGCTCGCCCGCTTGGCTACGAGAACACTGGCTACAGGAAGCCAGAGAAACAGTGGAAAAATACAGTACCTAGCATCTTACAGCTTCTATAAACTCCGTCCCAGCCGAGAAACATGAAATCAGGAGCGAAGTCAGAAGGACTTTAAGACTAAACGCTGAATCGTCTAGCTCATTCGGCTGTCGGTGATGCTCCAGGCTCTATAGCCCGCACCCCAGAAAGGCCTACGCCTACCCCAGTACTGCTTCTCCAAACGTGGCAATTCCCGCTGGAGTAGCCGGAATGTTGCTCTGGGTGAGTGGGGTATGTACGGGCTGCGGGGCTTGCGGTTACGCGCTCGCCTTGACCCTGCTCCCCATGCCACAGGTAAACCTGCCTGTCGGGGTCATTGTCCAAGAAGGCCAGGAACACCGCGCAGCACGGCGCACGCTAATCTTCATCAAATAACAAACTCGCCGCCGCGCATAATCGCTTCACGGTTGCCGTCTTTGGTCAGGCCGTCCACGTTCATGGTGGGGCTGCCCAGCATCCAGTCCACATGCACCAATGAGTCATTGCCACCATGCGCCGCAAATTCTTCATCACTCATGGTGGTGCCGCCCTCTACATTAAAGCGGTAGGCCGCGCCAATAGCGATGTGCGAGGCAGCATTTTCGTCATACAGGGTGTTGTAAAAAAAGAGTCCACTTTGACCTACGGGCGACGAGTGCGGCACCAGGGCCACCTCACCCAGGCGGTGTGAGCCTTCATCGGTGTCAATCAGTTGGCGTAGCACGTCCTGGCCCGTCTTGGCACTGGCTTCCACCACCCGCCCGCCCTCAAAGCGGATGCGAATGCCGTCTATCAGCACGCCGTTATAGCTCAGCGGTTTGGTGCTTACCACTGTGCCGTCTACCTGCTCGCGGTGCGGGGCTGTCCACACTTCTTCGGTAGGAATGTTGGCAGTAAACTCTACCCCCGCAGCTGTAAAGCTGGTTCCACCGCCCCAGATGTGCTGGTCTGCTAGGCCCACGGTGAGGTCAGTGTCACCCGCCGTGTCTTTAAAGTGAAGCGCCGTGTACTGCTTGTCAGTCAGCAGCTTTTTGCGCTGGTGCAGCTTGTCCAGGTGGCTGCGCCAGGCGGCAACAGGATCAGGCTGGTCAGCACGCACGATGGTAAATATGGCCTCCCAGTAAGCACGTACCGCCTCATCTTCGCTCAGCTCAGGAAAAATCAGCTTGGCGCTGGCGGGTAGCGGGGCCATAATCAGGTTCCAATTCAGGGCGTTGGTCATCACTTGCAGGCTGTAGGGCTTGCGGTAGGTGGCCCAGGCCCGCTGAAAGGTGCTGAGCTTTTGGGGGTCAGTGTGGGCGTGCAGGCCAGGGTCAGCTGCCCGAATCGCCAGCACCGCGCCGCCCGCCTCAGCGACTTCGGTTTCTGCGTCTACCCGCCACTTGCTCAGCGTGTCAAAGCTGTCCTCAGGTGCCAGTTCAAAGCGGGCCTTTTGCACGTCATCATCATCCCAGCGCACATCTACAAAGCTCGCACCTGCTTTGTACGCACTGCGAACCACGGCGCGGGCCAGCTCAGCACTGGCAACGGGTGACTCTACCAAGACGCGCTGGCCCTTGGCCGCCTCGCTGTGGCCCAGGCCCAGCCCCACCTGAACTGCCAGGTCAGCATAATTTTGCAACTTTTGCTTAAAGGAAAGGGCTGCACCCTGCTGGGCCTCTTGTGTCTTTTGGTTGTCACTCATAAAAAAAATATACACCTACAGCGGCCTGCACGGTACTTTGAACGTGAGTTGGGCGTCAGGGCGCCGTAGTCTGTTTTTGTTATAAAGCCTCACAAGTTCTCTATAGTGCCTACCGCAAAAGGCGTACTTGTTCCTATGCCTACTGAGCTTCTTTCACTGCGTATTCAATAAGATTTGGGTTGGAATCCTTATAAACCCGCGCAATAATGTCCAAATTACTGTGAGGTTCAACCGTAACCGCGTAGCCTGCGCCCCCACAAGCTTGCCTGTGTTATACGGCTGCCTGTTATCTGGCCGCCCGTTATTTGGCTGGCCCAGGCCCGGTGCGTTTTATTAAAGGCCAATGGCCCAAAGATTTGCTATACTTTTTCACTGCATGTATTGCCCTTCCCTAGGGGGGTCACTGCGTAGCTTGTACCAAAAGAGAGGTGAAATATGAACCAATACGACCTGAACATCATCCTGAACCCTACCCTCAGCGGCGAGCAGCTCCAGATTGAAAAAGAATACGTAGAAAACGTAGTAAAAGGAGCTGGCGCTGAGGTGAGTGGTATTGATGATATCGGCCCCCGCCGCCTGGCTTACGCCATTCAAAAAGACCGCGAAGGCTATGACTTGCGCTACACCATCAAGGCCAGTGGCGACCCTGAGCGCACCATTGCGGCAAACTTGCGTCTGCGCGACAACGTGCGCCGCGTGCTGATTGTCAAAGACCGCCCCGAGTGGAAGACCAAAAAAGCCTGATTTGGGCTTTGCGGTTTTCACGGAGCAGCCGTGTTGATAGGCGCTGATCTGACCCAGATACAGTTACGCTATTGACATAACGCTGCGAACTTGTTAGTCTCTTTGTACCCCGAAGTTGTACCTGAATACGCGATACTTCAGGGCCGTTCGCTACAGCAATAAGCCCTCACGGTTACGCATTGATAAGGAGAATATTCACATGGCCCGAGGAATGAATCACGTGTATTTGGTTGGCGTTCTTGCCCGCGACCCCGAACTGCGCTACACCCCCAGCGGTGTACCCGTATTTGAAGCTACCGTAGCTGGTGAAGAACACTTGGTAGGCAATGACGGTGTAGAGCGCAAACTGCCCTGGTATCATCGCCTGAATATTTTGGGCAAACCTGCCGAGTGGCAATCTGAGCGCGGCCTTAAAGCCGGTGACCCCGTGATGGTAGAAGGCGCACTTGATTACAGCCAGTGGGAAGCCCCTGAAGGCGGCAAACGCTCACAGGTGCGTGTCAAGGCGCTGCGCATGGAGAGCCTGGGCAGTAAGGTAGAAGTGGTGCAAGACGCTGGTGGCGGCGTGAGGATGAGCGGCGGCTGGAATACCGTAGTAGTGATTGGTAATCTGGCGCGTGACCCTGAACTGCGCTACACCGCAGGCGGCGACGCTGTGCTGGGGATAACCCTCGGTGTCAGTGAAAGCTGGAAAGACCGCAGTGGCAACCAACAGGAAAAGA
This sequence comes from Deinococcus sp., assembly GCA_018260375.1. GTDB lineage: Bacteria > Deinococcota > Deinococci > Deinococcales > Deinococcaceae > Deinococcus. The sequence continues at coordinate 7,221 of JAGLBF010000053.1, read as the reverse complement.
CCCACTGGATAGACATCACCTTATGGCGTGACCTGGCTGAGCAGTCCCAGAATCTCCGCAAAGGCGACCCTGTACTGATACAGGGCAGATTGGTCAATGACAGTTGGCAAGACAAAGACGGCAACAAGCGCAACACCACAAAAGTAGAGGCAACGAAAGTTGAAAGCCTAGCCCGAGGCGCTACAAGCAACAACAGTGCTTATGCTGCCACCTCCGCCGCGCCCCAGCAGGCTCAGGGTAGCTCGGCGACGCGCCCCGAAGCGCGTGCGGCTGCACATGCACCGCAGGGGAACCGTTCGGGTGGCCTGGATATTGAACAGGGCCTCGAAGATTTACCCCAAGAAGAAGACCTGCCCTTTTAAGCCTCATATTGACGGCCTAAGGCGCAGCACAAGGACACCCCATGACTCAGACAGAACGTAAACCACGCGGCAAAGGCCCCAAACGCCCCCGCAAACCCAAGGTCGATCCTTTTGCCATTGGCGAACTGGAAATCACCGATTACAAAGATGTGAAGATGCTCCGCCGCTTTATCAGCGACACGGGCAAAATCCTCCCTCGCCGCCGTACTGGTCTCTCGGCCAAGCATCAGCGCCGCATCGCCCAGACTGTTAAGCTGGCGCGTCAGATGGCTCTGCTGCCTTACACCGAGAAACTGGTACGCAAGTAAGGAATAAGGTATAGCCATGCAGATTATTTTGCTCGAACCAGGCCGCCTGGGAAAAATCGGTGATGTTGTCAGCGTAAAAGATGGTTACGCCCGCAACTACCTGTTCCCTCAGGGCTTTGCTTTGCCCGCCACCCAAAACAACCTCAAGGGTCTTGAAGCCCGCATCAAGTCGCGCCAGAAGGTACTTGCTCAGGAAAAGAAGGCTGCTGAAGAGCTGGCTGACCGACTGAGCGGTGTCGCTGTAGAGATGAGCGTCCGCGCCGGCGAAGGCAAGATTTACGGCGCAGTTACCCACGCTGATGTCGCTGGCGCACTCGACAAACTGGGCTTTGACATTGACCGCCGCAAGCTGGATATGCCCAAGACCGTCAAAGAAATTGGCGAGTACGACATCAACTACCGCGCCCACCCCGAAGTCAACATTCCCATGAAGCTTGTTGTTCACGCCGAGAAATAAGACCAAGTCACTTATAAAAAGCTCCCACTGACTGTTATGGTAGTGGGGGCTTTTTGGTTCTTGAGCAAGGTGACCATGCTATTGAATGAGAGCGGACGCGAGTGCCAAAAGGTACGGGTTCCCTGGTATGCAAGCGCGGTCGGGGCTTTCCTGACTGCGCTGCAATTGAGCGGAAGGAGTATAAGGTACACTACCTCCCTATGACTGCTGAACCTGTTGCGTCTGCCCGTATTCCCGTGACTGTTATCGGCGGCTTTTTGGGAGCGGGCAAAACGACGCTGGTGAACCATCTGATACGCCAGTCGCCTAGGCACTTTGGAGTGATTGTCAACGAATTTGGAACGCTGGGCGTAGACGGCGGCGTTATTGAAGCGGTGCGTGAGGACAGTGATGGGCTGGACATTGCCGAGCTGACAGCGGGCTGCTTATGCTGCTCAGGCCGTGATGACCTGCTGCGCGCCCTGGTGATGCTGGCCATGCGCCCAGAGCCGCCGCAGCATGTGCTGATCGAGCTGTCGGGTGTGGCTGACCCCGTACCCGTGCTGGGCACGCTGCTTGAGCCGCAGATACGAGCGGTGTTTGAGATTACGGGGCTGGTGGCGGTGGCGGACGCGCAGCACCTGCGCCGTACCCTGCAAGAAAACCGGGAAGGCGCGCGGCAACTGGCCTATGCGGGCGCAGTAGTGCTTAACAAAGCCAGTGAGGTGAGCGAGGAGTTACTCAGTGCCGCTACCGACACGGTACACGCTATCAACCCGCTGGCGGCAGTGCTGCGAACTGACCACGCACAGCTTGACGCTGAAACGCTGCTGGCACGGCGCGACTTTGATTTGCGGGCGCAGCATCAACTGGCTGAGGCCCCCGCCATAGCGCACACGCCAGGGCTCAAGTCCTTTGTGGTGCAGGCCGAGCAGCCTCTTGACCCGTACCGCTGGCAACTGTTTTTGCGCGAATATGTGCTTTCACGCCCCGCTGAAGTGCTGCGTGTCAAGGGCTATCTGGCCTTTGCAGGGCAACCTGGGCGCATTCTCTTTCAGGCGGTGCGTGACGTGATCAGCGCCGAGCGGCTGGGTGATGACAGCAGCACACACAGCCAACTGGTGTTTATCGGCCTGGGGCTAGATAGAGAAGATTACACAGCGGCGCTGCGGGCCTGCCAAATTGCGGCAGAGGAATGAGCGTATGTCACTCCTCAACCGTCTACTCTCCCTTTAACCCAACTGAACGTAGCGGGGCGGGGCGATGCCTATCATGCGGGCCATCAGCCACACTTGGCCTTTATGGTGGGCCTCGTGACCAATCAGCATGTCCACCAGAGCCGCAATGGGCATTTGCATACTGCCAAAAGCAGGCACTACCTTCGCCAAGTCGGCCTCTTGCAAGCTGCTGATGGCGGTGACCACTTCGGCATTGGTGCTTTCTAGGCGCTGGCGCACACCGGCTAGGTCGGTGGCGGCCTCGCCGGGGGTCACTTCGCGGTTTTGCAGCATACCGACCAAGCGCTGGGCGCTGCTCGCTAGGTGGTTGGCCTGCGCTAAGAAATCCATGCCACCTTCCCAGGCTTTAAAGTGTGCCTGGTCAGCGGGCAGCTCAGCATAAAACTGCTGCAACGCGCGGCGGTGGGCCAAAAAGCTGCGGACATAATGTTCGTTGTTCATCGCCGCAGTATAGGCAGTGGGTGTGAAATGGTAAGACAACAGGACGTTTTGACAATCTTTACCATGACTTTGGCTTTACCGTGAGTTTGGCTTTGCTGTGAGTCTGGCCTTGCTGTGCGTTTAGCTTTGTTGTGCGTTTAGCTTTGCTGTGTATCTAGCTTTGCTGTGCGTTTGAGCTTGAATGTCCGGATAAAGCAGCTACGCCTGTCCTGCTTTTTCCCTCTGTGTGCAGGCTTGCCTAGCTCAGTGCCGTTGTAAGCAAAACAAGCTATGCTAGCCAGGCCAGCCATCATCCGCCAGCAGCTATTTTTCCCTACGCCCGCTGTTCGGATTTCACCGTGTGGGCAATACCATGTGGGCAATACAGTTCAAGACACAAGCCGTGTGATCTGGCACTCACTTTCGCCTAAAATTTTCTTCCTGACAAAGTCGCGCTAGGCTAGCTCTTATGATCAAGCGGCGTAAGACAGTACTGGTCGTTAATGACGACGGCATTTTTTCACCAGGTATCAAGGCGCTGGGCCTTGCCGTGGCACAGGTTGCAGACGTGCTGGTGGTGGCCCCTGACGTAGAGCAAAGCGGCGTGGGCCACGGCATCACCTTCCGCCGCCCGCTGCGGTTTAAGCATACGGCGGCAGCAGGCTTTGGCGATATTCCCGCCTACCGTGTAGACGGCACACCTGCCGACTGCGTGGTGATGGGTGTTAACCTGCTCAACAGGCCTGATATGGTGGTTAGTGGCATCAACCTGGGGGCCAATATGGGTGACGACCTGACCCACTCGGGTACGGTCGCCGCTGCAATAGAAGGCGTGTCACTGGGCCTGCCTGCCATCGCCTTTAGCCAGATGAGCAACGAGGGTGAATACGACTTCACGGCGGGCGCGGCCTACGCGGCCAAACTGGTGGCACGGGTGCTTGAAGAAGGCTTGCCGCCGCGCACCTTGCTCAATGTAAATATTCCGCCTCATGTGGTGGGTGCACGGGTCACGCGGCTGTCTGACCACCGCTACGAAGACACCCTGGTCACCCGCCAAGACCCTGAAGGCCGCGATTACCACTGGGTATCGGGCAAACCCAAGGCCGAGTATGCCCATGATAGCGATTTTGGTGCCGTAGAAGACGGCCTGATCAGCGTAACCCCCGTGCGCCTGGAACTCACCGCACATGACCTGCTAGACACCGTAAGCCGGTATTTGCCAGAGGTAGAAAGCTCAGTGCTGTTGTAAATGCGGGGTCAGTAAGGTCACATCCACTGATACGGGCTGCGCTCCATTGCAGCACAGTTAAGAAGTACAGGCAGGAAGGCGCAGTTAGAAAGGCAGAGTTAGGAAAGTACAGGCAGGAAGGTACCGAGTACGCCTTCGGTACCAGGGCGTCCGTCCATATCATCTACTCAGCTTCGCCCTGGTTTTTGCTGTGTCTATCGTGCTGGGTAATGACTTCACGCCGTTCGTTACGGCTGTCACCACCAACGCGGTCTACGCGCTATACTACAATCTATCATGAGCCAACCCGTTTCCGAAGTCGTCGTTGCGCCAGTGACCGCCGCCGCCCCGGCACGTTACCCTGACGCCCCCAACTCCCTGCAGATCACCAGAACAAGCCCCTGGATTTGGCTCGCACTTGCGGCCGCTTGCCTGCTGACGCTGTTGATCACGTTGCTAGCGGTACGCCATAATCCGCTGTACAGTGACGTAGCCACCAATGGCATGAGCAAATATCAGTTTATTGAAGAGTGCAAAGACCTGATTCATGCCGAAGTTGCCAAGCAAGCGGCCACACAGCCGGACATGAACCTTTCCGTCAAATTTAATGCCCGTGATCTGGTCGCTGGCGCCACAGACGGCTTTCAAAGTGCGTCTGTACCAGGCAGCAACACCCTGTCACCCCGCACACCGGGCTGGACACTGATGGCACCCATGCAGGTACAGCGCGCTGGTTACCCTGCTCAGCCTGGCGTCCTGGGCTGCCAATACCAAAAAGGCGGACAGGTAAGTCTCATCGGTGGCTAAAGCTGCCCACCAGACCTATTCATATGGGGCGTGAGTACAGGGCAAGTTAGCACAGAGCAAGTTAGTACAGGATAACGTGCAAACAAACAGCCCCATTGTTATGTTGCCGCTTTGATAACATGACAAGCCCTACATCCTGAGTTTATCTCTGTTCATTTTGTATGATAAGGAGCGCCACATGACCCTGAAACCTAGCCTGCACCCCACCCTAACCACTTCCCCCAATGACTCGCTAGCCCGCTCGCTGGCGCTGGTGCTGGGGGGTGCGCTGGTTGTGGCCTTGTGCGCGCAGATCAGCATTCCGCTGCAACCTGTGCCACTGACCTTACAGACCCTGGGTGTGCTGCTGGTCGGTGCAGCGCTCGGCTCACGTAAGGGTGCGGCCGCCATGCTCACCTATGTCACGTCTGGCGCGGTTGGCTTGCCTGTCTTTGCTGGTGGCGCGTCTGGCATCATGGCGGCTGCGGGTGGCCTGCGCCCCAGCATCGGCTATCTGCTGAGCTATGTGTTTGCCGCCGCGCTGGTGGGCTACCTGGTAGAGCGTTTTGGTGCCGACCGCACACCCTGGGGCACAGCCGCCGCTATGTTTGCTGGCAACGTGGTGATTTACCTTATCGGTGTTCCTGTGCTGGGCGCCATTACGGGGCTTCATGGTCAGGCGCTTCTTACCGCTGGCCTCACGCCCTTTTTACTAGGCGACTTTCTTAAGCTGCTGCTAGCGGCGGCCCTGCTGCCCCTGGCTTGGCGCTTTATACGCCGCTGAGTTATACGGCGCTGAGCCACTGTTTGCGTCGCTGGCGACCCAATGGATACCAGTGATGATTGTCCAGTAATGGCTGCCTAGGTGCAGGTTCACAGAGGGGCGGCGCTCAAGTGCTGATACGGACTGCATTAACCCCACTCCCCTGCTACCCTGTGGGTATGTTTACTCGCCTTCCTTCTCGCTCGCTGCGTATCACAGGCCCAGACCGCTTGGACTTTGTGCAGGGCCAGATGACAGCCAACCTCAAGGCGGCGCCCACGCCTGGCATGGTTATGGGCTGCTTTTTAAACCACAAAGGTCAGATAGAAGTTGTGGCCCGCATCTACCGCCGCGAACATGACCTGTACCTGCACCTGCATAGGGACAGCGCCGCGCCGCAGTTACAAGAGCGGCTGCAGCGCTTTATTATTTTTGATGATGTCCAGCTGCAAGACACCAGTGACCAACTGGCCACCCTGCACCTGTGGGACGAGGCAGCGGGCAGGCTGATAGGCTGGGACACTCAGGGCGCAGACGTGCAAGAACTGCCGCTAGACGGCGCTGCTGTGTTGGTAGCCCGTGTGCAGCGCAGCCACACCACTGGGCTAGATGTTCACTATTTGCAAGCTCAAGAGGCCGCCGTGTTGGCCCACTGGGCTGAGGACACTGAGCAGCCCTTTAGCGCCCTAGAAGCCGCCCGCATCAGCGCAGGTATCAGTGATGGCGCCGACCGCTGGGAAGGTTTTTTGCCGCAGGAAGTGGGCCTAGAAAAGCGCACGGTCAGCTATCACAAGGGCTGCTATGTGGGCCAAGAAATTATGGCCCGTTTGGAGGCGCGGGGCAACACCCGCTACGGCCTGGCACGGCTGGTCGGTGAGCAGGTGGCCCCCTATACAGACGTGCAGCAAGGTGACAAAGTCGTGGGCCGCACAGGTGCGAGCAGTGGCCTACAAGCGCTGGCCCGCCTGCGTAACGACCTGGAGGCGAGCGGACAGGATCTTCAGGTGGCGGGTATGACCGTCAGCGCCCAACCGCTCTAGTGATGAGACCAAACAGCACAGCTGAGACGCTCAGCCCAGCAGCTCAGGTCGTCCCCGTGTCACGCGCCCGCTTGCAACAGCTCTATGGCCTGGGACTGAGCGCGCAGGTGTTGCCTGCCCTGCTGTTGGGTGTGCCGCTGGGCTCACAGCTTTACTACCCACCTGATCTGGGGCGCATGATGGTGCTGGTGGCGCTGGGCTGTTCACTGCTCAGCTTGTGCCTGGCTTGGCAGCAAAGCAGGCAAGTGCGGCAACAGCCCGACAGCCGCCTGAGCGCCGCGCTGCTGCTGGCCTCGGCCACGGGCGTGCCGCTGTTGCTGGCAAGCGTGTTGTGGCGGCAGGAAGTAGCGCTGTGGTGGCTGTTGCCGCTGGCTGGCCTTTGTTGGGTGGTGAGCTGGTGGTGGCTGGCGCTGTGGGCCAACAGAAAGGTAGACGGTGAAAGCTCAATGATAGGAAAAGGGGCATGATAGAAAAAGGGGCGGGTGGCGTGCAGCAAAATCCAGCAGTGAGGAAGGTACAGTGAGGAAAGCACCAACCGTACTTCCATATCAGAAAACCCGTATCTTTTCCCAATCGCATCTGCCCTCATTCAATCAGAAACGACCTCATTGAATCCGTATCAGACCCTACAAGGACACCA
>JAGLBF010000230.1 GCA_018260375.1 Deinococcus sp. | reverse complement strand
TCGCATCCGCTCGGATTGATTCGGAAGTACGCCAAATCAATCGGAATCCGTACTAGTCAGAAGCCAGGGCCACGCTCGGCATGAGTTCTTGTCCCTGGCGGGCACGCTCGCGAAACTCATGCCAGTGCATCAGGTCGTCTACCAGTGTGCCCACAATCTGCTCGGCTTGCGGCAAGGCGGCGCGGCGTGAGGCCAAGTTACGGCTGACCACCTGCTGCAGGTCATCTAGGTTGTACAAAAAGGCCCCCGGCACGGCAGCAATATCGGGGTTGAGAATGCGCGGCACGCTGATGTCAATAAGCATCATCGGCTGTTCACGCCGCTCCAGAGCGCGTTGCACACCACTGGCTTCTAACACATAGTGCGGCGCCGCGCTAGAAGCAATCACCACATCGGCTTCAGGCAGTACCTCGTGCAAAAACTCGCCTGGGCAAGCGCGACCGCCTAACTTTTTGGCAAGTTGCCGCGCCCGCTCGGCGGTGCGGTTCACGACCAGCACATTGCCGATGCCCGCTGCCCGCAAGTGGGTGAGGGTCAGCTCGGCAGTTTCGCCTGCCCCTAAAATCAGGGCGGTGCGGCCCTTTAAGTCGCCTAGCACCTGTTCGGCAAGTTCCACAGCGGCGCTGGAGACGCTCACAACTTTGTCAGACAGCCCTGTTTCACTGCGCACCCGCTTGCCCGCATTCAGCGCGCCTTGGGCGGCTTTATTCAGCAGTGCGCCTGTGTCTTTGCGCTCGGCGGCGTCTTGCCAGGCCCGTTTGACTTGGCCCTGAATCTGCGTTTCGCCAATGACCAGGCTGTTGAGGCCCGCAGCCACGCGGTAGAGATGACGGGCCGCCGCCTGACCTTCATAGACATACAGGTGGTGGCGCAAGCTGTGTCCCCAGGCCCCTTCAAAGGCTGCGAGCGGGTCGCCTTCTATGCCCGCCATATAGACTTCGGTGCGGTTACAGGTCGCTAATAACATCACTTCGCGGGCATGCTGGCGCAGGTGGGCCAAAATAGCCTCGCGCTCACTTTCGCGCACAGCGGCGCGCTCGCGCACATCTACAGGCGCAGTCTGGTGGTTGAGGCCAATGGCAACCAGATTAAGTGCAGGCACAGACGGCTGCGTTAGAGGTTCGGCCGCCGCATTCTCAGTGCTCAGAAATAAAGCTTGTGGGTTAACCGCCAACGTCATTGCGTCAGTATACCCCCAAAACAAGTCTTAAAGTCCCTGACCTAACGGTAAGAAACACTGTCCTAGTGCGGACTTGAGCCGCCTTACACTACGAGTACGGCTTATACGGACTGCCGCTC
>JAGLBF010000229.1 GCA_018260375.1 Deinococcus sp. | reverse complement strand
TCGCATCCGCTCGGATTGATTCGGAAGTACGCCAAATCAATCGGAATCCGTCTCATTGCCTGCTGCACACCCTACACGTCCCGTTTGACACGCCTCATCGCGCCACCAAATTACGTCTATAGACGAATAAGGTAAAATGGTTTAAACTATAACCCAAGCAGATTTTACCCGCAGCACCCAAAGGATACCTATGAGCAAAGACAAAGAACAGAAAGAAGCCGTCGTCGCTTTAACCGATGAAAAAGCCCGCCAGAAGGCCATAGAAACCACCATGAGCCTTATTGAAAAGCAGTTTGGTAAAGGCTCGATTATGAAGCTGGGGGCCGATACCAAACTGGACGTGCAAACCATCAGCACTGGCAGCCTGAGCCTTGACTTGGCGCTAGGCGTAGGCGGCGTACCACGCGGGCGCATCACCGAAATCTACGGCCCAGAAGCGGGCGGCAAAACCACGCTGGCGCTAGCGATTATCGCCCAAGCCCAGAAAGCGGGCGGCACAGCGGCCTTTATTGACGCCGAGCACGCCCTTGACCCTGTATATGCCCGTGCGCTGGGTGTAAACACTGACGACTTACTGATATCACAGCCCGACAACGGCGAACAGGCGCTGGAAATCATGGAGCTATTGATTCGCAGCGGCGCTATAGACATCGTGGTGGTGGACTCAGTCGCGGCCCTGACCCCCCGCGCCGAAATTGAGGGCGACATGGGGGCCATGCAGCCAGGTTTGCAGGCCAGGCTGATGTCGCAGGCCCTGCGTAAGCTCACCGCCATTTTGTCAAAAACAGGCACCGCCGCCATTTTTATTAACCAAGTTCGCGAAAAAATCGGGGTGATGTACGGTAACCCTGAAACCACTACGGGCGGGCGGGCACTTAAATTCTATTCTTCGGTGCGGCTTGATGTACGCAAGATTGGTCAGCCCACTAAAAGCGGCACCGAAGCCATCGGCAATACCGTCAAGATTAAAACGGTTAAAAACAAGCTGGCCCCGCCCTTTAAGGAAGTGGAACTGGCACTGACCTTTGGCAAGGGCTTTGATCAGCTGAGCGACCTGATGGGCCTCGCTGCTGATATGGACATTGTCAAAAAGGCGGGCAGCTTTTACTCTTATGGTGACGCCCGTATAGGCCAGGGCAAAGACAAGGCCATACAGTACCTCGCCGAGCGCCCTGAGCTAGAGCAAGAAATCCGCGAAAAAGTCACTGCCGCTATCAAAGCAGGCAGCGCCAGCGCCGTGTTTAGGGACGCTACCGAAGTAGAAGAAGTCACTGCTGCCGTTGAAGACTAATAGAGCGGCTTAAAGGCCAGGTGTTATAC
>JAGLBF010000228.1 GCA_018260375.1 Deinococcus sp. | reverse complement strand
TCGCATGCGCCCTGATTGATTCGGAAGTACGCCAAATCAATCGGAATCCGTATCAGGTGCTAGGTGCCAAGTTACGGGAGCTGTGCAGGCGACTTGGAGCAAGGCGTCAATACTCCCCCCACTTGCCTTTGGGTATAAGCAGCTTGCAGCAACACCCCCTTTGCAACAGCACGCCCTGGACCAGAATGGTAGGTGGCTCATCTTTTGCACACCCATAAATGGTCAGCAATGACTTAGTAAGGGGCATAACAGCGCACTTTTTCGGCGCCACTCAAAATGGCAGAGCAATGTAACATAAACCTTTATTAAAGAAACAAAATTGTTTACAAAATTGTGATCTAGCCCTATACTGTGTCCAAGATTGGGGTTCAAGTTGGAACGTCCAGCACCACCACTCATTCTTCTCGTAGCCACAGGAGGCTCAACCATGCTTCTGGAAAAAACTTTTGTAGATACCATCACCTACCGCCCCGGCGTTGTTATTTTGTATCCTGGCAAGGCCGATATGCTTTACCGCGTTTCAAACGGCTTGGTGCGCGTGCACACCATGGACGATGACGGCAACGGGCTGACACTGCGCTATGTCAAGCCAGGGGAATATTTCGGCGAAGAAGCGCTGGCAGGGCTCAACCGTCAGTACTTTGCCGAAGCCGTGACTGACAGCACGGTAGATGTCATGAACCCCGCACTGATGGGGGCCGAAGAAAACCTGGAAGTGACCACCCACCTGGTTAAAACCCTGGAGCGTGCCTACGCCAGCATTTACCGCCTGGTCGGCAAGCGTCTACGCGCCCGCATCGCCTCTGAGCTGCTTGAGCTGAAAGACACAGCGCTGGCCACTCGCCAGCAAAACGGTGAGCTGCTGATCTACGCTACCCACGACGAACTGGCCGCCGCTGTCGGCTCCGTGCGTGAAACTGTGACCAAAGTGGTCGGCGAGCTGTCGCGTGACGGTGTGATTAGCGCAGGTTATGGTAAAATCACCCTGAAAGATGAAAAAGCTCTGCGCCAAATTGCTGCTGAGTAAGCTTTGTAGTCAAGTAGAGTTGCGTTAGACGTAAAGCGTGAACGTATCTTTGTCTAGCTGCCACTCTTATAAGCTAGATGATGTTCAAACGGCTCACTCCTAGATGCCTCTCTAGAAGTCAGTCTACTTGAGTACAGAATAGTTGAGTACAAGCTGTTGTTATAAATGCCGTACCAGATAAATTGCTGGTGCGGCATTTATTTTGCTTTGCGGCCCTGGCAAGAAAATCATCTCATACGGATTGCCGCTAAATTCCACCACAGTCGGAAAAGCGCCGCCTGCGGTTCCATACTGCACAGTCCGTATGCTGTTCCCACTCGCATCCGCTC
>JAGLBF010000052.1 GCA_018260375.1 Deinococcus sp. | reverse complement strand
CATTCGCCCTGATTGATTCGGAAGTACGCCAAATCAATCGGAATCCGTATGATACAGACTGCGGTTAAATGAGTTCTTTTCTGATTTAATCAGGTCGGATAAATATAGGAAGCAGTACGGACTATGCGATATAAAAGCGCAGTCCGTACTGCTTCTTATGCCCGTTGACCTGCTTTCATCGCCTGTCTAGCACGACCCTCACGCAGGATGCAACCCTGCAAACTCCAGCCCTGTGCGCTCATCCCAGCCCTGGGCGATATTAAGGCACTGTATGGCGTGGCCCGCCGTGCCTTTGACTAGGTTATCAATGGCAGACATCAGCACCACGCGGCCCGTTTCGGTGTCCATCTCAAAGCCGATATCGCAAAAGTTAGTGCCGTCAAGCAGTTTGGGGTCAGGGTAGCGGTGAATGCCCTTTTGTGCCTTGACAATGCGAATAAACGGCTCGTCGGCGTATACCTCGCGGTAAGCGCCCCACACGTCACGCTCGCTGTAGCCGTCAGGCACCCAGGCCTGTATGGTGGTGAGTATGCCGCGCACGCGGGGTGTAGAAATGGCGCTGAGGTGCAGCGGAAAGTTGCCGGGCAGCTCCTGCATGGCCTCGGCGGTGTGGCGGTGGCCGACGGGCTTGTAGACCCGCAGGCTGCCTTCGCGCTCAGGGTGGTGTGAAGCGTCGCTGGGGGTTGCTCCTCCCGCGCTCGATCCCACCAGACCTGTGGCGATAATGTCTTTGGGCAGCAGCGTACCGAGCTTGAGCAGCGGGTACAGCCCCAAAATGACTGTGGTGGCAAAGCAGCCCGCGCAGGCAATCCGCGTGGCTCCGCGCAGCTGCTCGCGGTGGAGTTCGGGGTTGCCGTACACCCACTGGCTCAGTTGGTCAGGCGCGGGGTGTGCCTCGCCGTAGTATTTGGCATACAGCGCGGGATCTTTAATTCTAAAATCTGCCGAGAGGTCAATAATCGTACCCGCCAGCGCCTCATACTGCTCAATGGTTTTGGCCGCAGAGTTGTGTGGCAAGGCCAGTATCAGCACGTCTACCGGCTCTAGGTCGGCGGCTTTACGGAATTTAAGCTGTGTCATACCGCGCAGGTTAGGATGCACAAACGGCACAGGTGTGCCCGCATTGCGCTCTGAAGTCACCTGAGTGACAGTTAACTGTGGGTGAGACAGGGCTAGGCGCAAAAATTCGCCGCCTGCATACCCCGAAGCGCCTACGATAGCCACGCTCAATTTGCCCGGTATAGAAGTCATGCCGACAGTAAAGCATATTTTTCACTGTTCAGTAGTAAGGTTAGAAGGCAGATATTTTGGCAAATGTAAGGAAAAACAGCCTCTGAGGTTGAATAGTCAGTTGAATCTGAGCACCTGGCTTATACGTATTCCGATTAAATTATAAACGACCTCATTTCATCCGCTCAGATGCGAGTGGGAAAAGATACGGATCCCCGGCACATAAGCGCAGTCGGTGCTTTTCTGACTGTGCTGGAATAGAGCGGGAATCCGTATAACCCCTTTCAGCTACCCTCCACCTATACTGCGTTTCATGAACACAACGGCCCCTGACTCCGCTCCCATTCGCGTTGCTCACCTGCCTGACTCGTGGCAACAGGCTTTAGAGGCCGAGTTTGCTGCGCCCTATTTTTATGAACTCAGGGACTTTTTGGTGCGCGAGCGGGCTGAACATACGGTGTATCCGCCCGCGCCTGACGTATTTAATGCTCTGCGTTTTACACCGTTAGAGGACGTTAAAGTGCTGATTTTGGGCCAGGATCCTTATCACGGCCCCAATCAGGCACACGGTCTGAGTTTTTCGGTTAAAAAGGGTGTGCGTATACCGCCCAGCTTGCAAAATATTTATAAAGAGCTGCAAAGTGATACAGGCTTTGTGCCGCCCAGACACGGCAATCTAGAAGGCTGGGCTGCTCAGGGCGTATTGCTGCTCAACGCTGTGTTGACCGTGCGGGCGGGCGAGGCCAACAGCCACGCAGGCCACGGCTGGGAGCGCCTGACCGACATGATGATCCGCGCAGTTAATGCCAAAGAGGAGCGTGTGGTGTTTATCCTGTGGGGAGCCTACGCCCGCAAGAAAAAGGCGCTGATAACGGGGCCGCAGCACGTGGTCATTGAGTCGGCGCACCCCAGTCCGCTGAGCGTCACCCGCTTTTTGGGGAGTAAGCCCTTTAGTCAGGCCAATGCTGCGCTAGAACAAGCGGGGCGCGGCGCTATTGACTGGGCCGCATTAGATTAAAAAAAGGGCCAGAGCAACAGGCACTAGGATAAAGCGGGCAGTAAACCGCGCTTTTATCACGTGGTTAACACGGTTTAGGTCGGCATCTGTAGTAAAGCAAAATTGTTTGTTATTGCCGCCATCATAAGACGAAAAATACAGATTTTTAGCGTACAAAATCAGTCTAAACAGCAAACCGCCCAAAGAATCTAGATATACCTAGGCTCTTTAGGTGGTGACAAAGGCGTACAACTTGCAGAGGGAATAGATACACTGACCATTATCCAGCCAGCAGCATCAATGTCAGTGCAAGGGTGTTAGACGGATTCCGATTGATTTGGCGTACTTCCGAATCAATCCGAGCGGATGCGCGTGGGAACAGCATACGGATTGTGCGGTATGGAGCCGCAGTCCGTATTATGCCAAAGTCGCGTTTTTGATTTGCTGAATGGCATATTCACCCATCAGCTTGGGAATATTGACGCCTGTAGTGCTGACCGAGTTTTTAAACTCCATGGTGTGGTTTATCTCAATAACCAGCAGCTCACCGCGTTTGGGGTCTTCTACCAAGTCAATGGCAACTATTTCGCCCTGTACGGCCTGCGCCGCTTGGACAGCAAGCTGGGCAATTTCAGAGGTCACGGGGCAGTTGCTGGCAGTCGCGCCGCGTGCGGTGTTGGTAATCCAGTGGCCTGAGGTGCGGTATATCGCCCCAATGCACACGCCGCCCACCACAAAAGCGCGGATGTCGCGTTCTGGTTTTTCTATAAGCTCCTGCATATAAAAAATCTGGTGTTGCGGGCCACCCAGCACCTCTTTGTGCTCAATAATCGCCTCGGCAGCGTCGCGGTCATTGATTTTACTCACCATGCGCCCCCAACTGCCGACTGTGGGCTTCATCACCAGGGGGTAACCCATCTCTTCTACCAATTCCAGGGCACTTTCAGCGGTAAAGGCTACGCCCGTGCGCGGGGTGGGCAGGCCCGCTATGGCAAGGGCGGCGTTGGTCGCCAGTTTGTCGCCGCACAGCTCTATCACATGCGAAGGGTTAATCATGCGTACGCCCAAGCCCTCTAAGGCGCGGCTGATGGCGTGGCCTCTGCTTTGCGACACGCAGCGCTCAAGGCCCACTTTCCAGGGCACCGGCTCGCCAAATACCAGCTTGAGCTGGGGTGCAAACACCTTGTCATAAGGCACGCCCAGCTCATCAAGTGCCTCAAAAAGCATCTTTTCATCGGGGCGTACGCGGTCATAAATAATTGCTAGTTCTGCCATAATAAGGGGGCGCTTGGCGTTCAGGTATAGGAGCAAAGGCCTTTCAGCGGCTCCTAAGTCCTGTCAGCTTTACTCGCCCCAGTCCTCAGCTTCTTGGGGAGCGGGCGCGAGGCGTGGGGGGTCAAGGCTGACCACTTCTAGCTCTGCGCCAGTGTCTTCGTCAATAACCAGCTCGCCCAGTTCGGGGTTTTCCAGTTCAATTATTGCGCCGCTTTCGGGGCTTTCAAATTTTACGGTTGCCATACTCTTCCTCCTGAGGCACAGGTATCTTTTGTCTGATACTGCCTTTCGTTTGATAGGTTACAGGATAAATTAGTTTGCATTTGATATTGTCTAGACAAGGTGTTCTGATTTTGCAGGGTCACCCTTGGCCGAACGGGTGAGGCAGTTGGGCCAAGGCGGCCGCGTTTTTGTGGATTCAGACCTCGGTTTACGCGTCTTCAAACGATACCTCTATAGCCGCGTGGCAGTGGGGGCAGCGCAGCAGACTCACTTCTTCACCCTCATCGCTTGATATCAGCGGCGCCGCCGTCAGCATCTCATCGGTGAGTTCAAACTCTTCACCGCACGCAGGGCACAGGCTGAGGATGCCCAGCAACTCCAACTCAAACTCCTCACCACTGTTGAGCACAATTTCCATTTCAGCGTTGCAACTTTCGCACACAATCGCGTCGCCTACCTGTAACTCGGCGCGGTCTTCTGGAGTAAGGGCCAGCACTTCACCGCATACGGGGCAGTCAATTTCTAAAATGGCGGTGGGGGAGAGGTGGTGTGTCATGTGGTCAGTGTATAGGCCAGAGGCGCGGTGGTCAGTAGCAAACAACAACTTGGCAAAACTCTACGAGACGCCTTGCTGCGGCGCTGACCCATGCCTCTTTTTTAAAGCCTACGCCTTATTCTCCTGGGAATTTCTGATGTTTCTTGTAGTATTCCAAAATACTGCCTTCTTTCAGCGCTTCAGTTAAAAAAGCGGGCGGTGGAGACAGTTGAAACTCGCGCCCTGCGGCCGTGAGTAAGCCGCGTGCTACGTCTAGGCTGGCCTCGTCACCATCTTGGAGGTCATCCAGCAAGTTGGCTTCAAAGGCGGGAATGCCCAGATTGAGCAAGTTGCGGTAGTGGATGCGGGCAAAGGTAGGTGCAATAATGCCGCCGATGTGCAGCTTTTTCAGGGCGACAGGAGCGTACTCGCGGCTGCTGCCCAGGCCCCAGTTGCGCCCACCGATAAGAATATCGCCAGGTTGCACTTCAGCGGCAAACTCTGGGCGAATGTAATGAAAGGCAAAGGTTTGAAACTTGTCCTCACCAGCCATAAAAGGCGCAAACTTGCCAGGTAGTATATCGTCAGTACTGATAGCGTCGCCAAATTTCCAGATACGGGGCATGGGGAAGTCTCCTTAAGGGTCTTTGAGTGCCAGTGATGAGAGTAGTGAACTGCTTGAATACATTTGTCAGGTGGTCGTTTAGGGTTTATCAGCCTATACTCTTTAACAGATATACCATATATGTTTTAGTATATGAATACCCACATTCTATGGCAGCGTTCTGTTTAAAAAACCATACAGATTTAGACTTGAACCGCATTAAACACATGAGAAAAGCAGACCGATGAGAGTAACAACAAGTACAGACTTTATGTTGGCGTAGGCAGCGCCTTGGCGACAGTGCTGGAATGAAGCAGAATGGATATAAGATGGCTCTAGTCCACTAATCCATTAGCCCACTAGCCCAGTGCATATGCCGCCGCTTCATCTATCTGCGCCTGGGTAGGCCGTACACCTGTGTACAGCACAAACTGCTCTACGGCTTGCAACACGATCACCTGTGCGCCGCTGATAAGGCGCTTACCTTGGCGCTGGCCTTCTTGAATCAGCGGGGTTTGGGGGGGCACAGCTACCACGTCAAAGACGGTCTGCGCGGCGGCGATGTGCGTGGCGCTAAAGGCTAGGGCCGCGCTTTCGGGGCCGCCACTCATGCCCAGGGGCGTAGCGTTAATCAGCAAATCGGCCTGTACACCTTGTGGCAAGGTAGGCGCGTACTCAAAACCGTAGTTGCTGGCGAGGGCTCGCCCTTTTGGGGCGTTTCGGGCCACCACTACGCCAGTAAACCCCGCCTCCCGCAGGGCCGCCGCTACTGCCTTACTCATGCCGCCACTGCCTTGCAGGGCAAAGCGCTGAGTATTAGGTACATCTTTTAAAAGCTGTGATACCGCTTTAAAGTCGGTATTATAGCCTTTCAAGTGCCCTGACGTATTGACAATAGTATTAACTGATTCAATAATCTGTGCTGAGTGGTCAAGTTCGTCGAGTAGTGGTATCACCTCTTCCTTAAAAGGCATACTCACCGCGCAGCCGCGTATCCCTAGCGCCCGGATACCCTGCACTGCACCTGCTAAATCTGTTGTAGAAAATCCCTTATAAATAAAATCCTGTTCAAGCAACCTAAACAGGTAATTATGAAACCGCGTGCCAAAATTGCCAGGGCGTGCCGAAAGTGACATGCAAAGCTGAGTATCTTTACTGATAGGGTGATTGCGTGGAGTAAGCAGGGCCATGAGATTCCTTTAGTAAGCGCTATGGCCTAGAGATTGCCAGCAGGAGACAGGTGTTATACAGATGCTGATTGAACCCTAGTAACAAGGCGGCGAAAGAAGGTCGGCGGGCATAGAACAAAGTAGGGATTTCGCAGTACAAAGGCGGAGGCGGCGTCTTTGGGACTGTAGTGCAGTAAAGCGCAATCCGTATCAGAGAGTCCCAAACTCCATAACGTCGCTGGGCAAGGCGATGTGGCCTGCTAGAGCGGTGGCGGCAGCGACAGCAGGGCTGGCTAGGTAAATCTGCGCGTCTTTGTCGCCCATGCGCCCGACAAAATTGCGGTTGCTGGTGCTGACGCACACTTCACCTGGGGCCAGCACGCCCTGGTGCCTGCCCATGCAGGGGCCGCAGCCAGGAGTGCCCAGTACCGCGCCCGCCTGAATAAGGGTCAGCAGCGTGCCGTCTGCCGCCGCCTGCTCCATCACCGTGCTAGAGGCGGGAATAACCAGTAAGCGGGTGGTGGGGTCTACCCGTTTGCCCCGCAGCACTTCGGCGGCAGTGTGCAGGTCTTCTAGCCGCCCGTTGGTGCAGGTGCCGATAAAAACCTGGTCAACCTTGAGGCCGCGCAACTCGCTTACGTCATGCACGTTGTCCACCTGGCTGGGCACACTCATGCGGGCATTGAGGCGGCTGAGGTCAATAGTCAGCTCGCGGACGTACTGCGCGCCTTCTTCCGGGTAGACCCATTCTGGTACGTCATACAGCTTTAGTATCTCACCGCCAGGCACCACCAGACCTACTTTGGCCCCGGCCTCTACGCACAGGTTGGCAAGAGTCATGCGCTCACCCCGCGTAAAGCGGTCGCCCGCGTGAATTTCTATACTCTGGTAGCTTGCCCCGTCTGCGCCGAGTTGGCGAATCATCTCTAGCGCCACGTCTTTGGCACCGACACCAGCCTGTACGTCACCTACGAGCGTCACTCTTACGCTTTCAGGGACGCGCAGCCAGGTTTTGCCGCTCGCAGCCGCCAGGGCGATGTCTGTAGCCCCCATGCCTGACCCAAACGCCGCTACCGCACCGTAAGTAGTAGAGTGGCTGTCAGACCCCAGCACAATAAAGCCAGGTTGCGCCAGGCGCTCTTCAATCAGCACCTGGTGGCAGATACCGCGCCCCACATCAAAAAGGTGTACGCCTGTTTTGGCGGCGTACTCGCGGGCTTCTTTTTGGGCCTGTGCCACGCTCACGGTGCTGGCGGGGGCCACATGGTCAATGACAATGCTGACCCGGTCAGGATACTTGGGCAAGGTGGCGAGGTCGTGCTCCATGCGCTCAATAAAGCTCTGGGCGATAGAGTCAACCACCATCACCTGGTCTACTTCTACCACGGCCAGGTCGCCGGCATACACAGTCGTATGGCCCCGCTGCGACAGGATACGCTCAGCCATTGTTTGGGGACGGTGGGGGGGGGTATGGGTCATGGGGAGGGCTCCTTGAGGGTAAATGGTAAAGGGCGGGTAGTGACCTGATGCGCTCAAACATCAGTGATACGGATTCCGATTGATTTGGCGTACTTCCGAATCAATCAGGGCGGATGTGAGTGGGAACAGCATACGGACTGCGCGGTATGGAGCCGCAGGCGGCGCTTTTCCGACTGTGGTGGAATGGAGCGGCAGTCCGTATGATACGGCGACTTGAACCTTGCTAACAACGCGGTGAAAGAAGGGCAGGGGGCGTAGCAACAAGTACATATCTGGCGATATGGAAGCGCAGGTGGCGCCTGTCCGACTGTGCTGAAATGAAGCGGCTGGAATGAAGCGGAATGCGTAGTATAGACTGTGAAGTGTAAGCAGGAAAGTGTGAGCAGTGAAGTGTGAGCAGAGAGGTGTCGGCTGGGCAACAGGCTCAGTGGGCGCCCGGCCGTGCCACGTCAGCGGTCAGCATAAGCGCAGTGTCAACCGTTTACTTTCTGCGCCTGGCCGCCAACCCACAGATCATTTGCCCCGCCCGCGTACAAGGTCGCCTGGGCTGTCAGCCGTGAGGGTTTGCCCTGCGCGTAGCCCTGTGAGGCGCGGAACACCGGCTCTTTAGCACTGAGTAAGCCCAGCACGCTCAGGCCCGCGACCAGCGTGGCAAAGGTGTTGCTGCTGGCGTTATCCTCGGTTATGTTTTTGAGGGGTGCAAAATAGCGGAAATCGGTGTCTTCGCGCAGTCGTCCGGGCACGGTGTAGACAATTAGGCCCAGGGTATCAGTGTCGCGGTTAAGCCCGGCTATAGCTTCAGGCTGCGGCTGGGCGCGGTCAAGGGCGGCGTGGTCGGTGACGGCCAGCAGCAAGTTGGCCCGTCCTAAACTGCCGTCAGCGTTGAGGGTCGCCGAACGAACCAGGGGCGTATTAGGCCGCACATCAGCCGCCCTAAGGCCCACAACGGCGGTTGCCTGGGCGGGGTCAAGCGCCAACACACTGGCCTGGGCCTGGCCCTGTTTCAGCAGCCACTCACCCCCGCACAGTTGGGCGGCGAATTCTTGCCCGTCCATCCACACGCTCGCCAGGTCAGCCACGTCACCGCGCTCTTGCAGGTGCCGCAGCGCCGCCAGCGCTCCACTGTCTGACTCGCCCTTGCGCCCAGCAGGGCTGTATACCTCCAAAAACACCCCTTCAGGAACCACTTTGTCAATAAACACCGACACGCCTGCTCCCGCATCTTGCGCCTGCGCTTGCAAGTTACCTTTGGCTGTATCAGCGCTTTCAAACACAGCTATGTGCTTGCCACCTGTCGCCGCATCAGGCGCAGCCAAAACGCGGTAAAGAAAAGGGCCATTACTAGATGTGAACATGGTTGGTTCCTTTAGTGGGGGATAAATATGTTAGAAGGGTAACGAGTGGGAAAGAAAGCCTCAGTAAATAGAAGAGTCAGCTACCCTAGGCGCCAACCCACTCACGCAGCACTTGTTCCAAGTGGTTGTCATCCAGGTCGCCTTCTTCGGCAAGGGCTTTGATGTGGTCGGTGACACGGCGCAGGGCGTCGTCGCCGTAGTGTAGCCCCAGCTCGCGGGCTTTGTAGGCGATGGCGTGCTTACCAGTCACCTTGCTTGCAGCCTGTATACGCCGCCCCACGCCAAAGGCTTCTGGGGGTATGGCCTCGTACGCTCCTGGGTTGAGGTATATGGCCTTAAGGTGCATGCCCGCTTTGTGGTTATAGGCAAACTCGCCCGTCAGGTAGTTGTTCCAGGGAATCGGTAGGCCCACCATGCGGGCAATCATCTGGTCAAGTTCGGGCAGCATTTCCAGGTTGTATTTGTCCACCAGGCCCTGAGGGTCAAAGGTAAACATCCGCGCCAAAAAGCCGCCCAGCGGGGTAATACCGTTGCGCTCCCCGATGCCCAAAATGGTAGTGTCAATGTGTGTAGCCCCCGCTTCTATAGCCTCGTAGGCGTTACTTACGGCGCAGCCTGTGTCGTTGTGCCCGTGAAACTCTATGCCGCATTCCTGGTGTATCACCTTGCGGACTTCGCGCACCAGGGTATACACCTGCCTGGGGGTCGCCACGCCCACCGTATCAGCTAGGCCCACACGAGATACACCCAGTTCGGACACGGCCTTATACACCGCCATCAGGTCGGCTTCTTCGCTGCGAAAGGTATCTTCGGTGCTAAACCGTATCTGTATTTCTGGGTGGTGCTCTTTTATCCAGCCGATAACTTCCTGAGCAGTTTCAATAATCTGCCCGATGTTTTTGCCGTGGCTAAACTCGCGCAAAAAGCTGCTGGTACCAAACAGCAAATCTAGCCCATCTACACCCGTGTCTACAGCCCGCTGCACGTCTTCCATCGCGCAGCGCACATGGGTCAGAATTTTGGCTTTGAGGCCCAGACTCGCCAATTTGCGAATGTCCTGCATCGTTTGTTCGCTTACCATCGGGGTGGTCACTTCAATAAACTCGGCCCCAAAAGCGTCCAAGGCGCGGGCAATCTCTATCTTGTCGCCTTGCTTAAAGTTACCCCTGGCAAACTGCTCACCTTCACGCAGGGTAGAGTCAATAATCGCCCACGAACGGGCGGGCAAACGGACATCAGTGCTGTGGCTGTGGGCTTGGTCGGGCTGCGTCATACACTCTCCTGGAGCGGACTGGACTCCGCGCAGGGTATCTGCACAGGGTAGCCGCATATTGCCAAGAGTATACGCCGTTTTTTTGTCAAATGTCAATAAAGCGGCGTATAAAGTTTTCGTTTGTAAATAAAGGAGGCGGAATGGAGCTCAAGCGCTACCAGACAACCTTGGCGCGCTAACCGTCAACCAGAGGCCGAATCACTTGGGCTATAAAGGCCTCTAGCGTTTTGCACCTGGCAGGGGCGTGGTGCGCTCTGGGCCGCCGTCTATACCGCCGCTGCGCTCGGTACCCGCGCCGCCGCTTTCTTTGCCGCTCAGGTCACTGCCGTATACATCGGCGTTGGGTTGACCCTGACGATCTTCACCGTCATAGCCGCCGAGGCGTCCGTCAAGGAATCCGGGTTGGTCATTGACATTCTTTTGGTCTAAGTGGGCGGCGCCGCGCAAAATGTCCTCGGCTACAGCCTTGTCTTGTACCAGCTCGGCCGTGGTGCCTTCATCCATCACTTCGCCGGCCACGCTGTCTAATTTTTGAGGTTTGTTCATGCCCCTAGCCTAAAGCCTAGCGGCCACCGGCGGCTGAGGGCGGCCTTAATAGACAGTGATGCGCGGGTGCACGTTTCTGAAAAGCGCTAGGGCCCACTTGACCAGAGCACTGGATAGCAACTGTTACTCTCCAGAACCGTCAACCTCTAGGCTGGGTTCACCGTCATCCACCACCACGCCCTGCCTGGGCTCTTCGGTACTTTCAAATACGTTGCCTTCAGGGTGCTGCTGCGCTGCTTCGTCTCCTGGGGTTTCGTGGCCGTGCCGCGCAGGACGTTCATTGGCGGCGTTGTTGGCAGTGCTGTCGGGGTGAGTGTGATCTGATTGTGAGGACATAGGCTCAGTGTAGCAAGCCCGCCTTTTGGCATGTGTGCAGATGTGTAGCATGCCCGGCGTTCACAGTCGCAACACCGTCTAGAAGGGAAGCTGGGCCTGCCTGCTTGCCCACAGAGTGCCTGTATGTCAGAATAACGCGGCTTATCATTACATTTTTGGTTTGTTGCAACTTCACCCACGCCCCTCAATGTGCGGCTTCCTGCGGAGGATATATGGCAGACATAAAGCAAATTAAATTGACCCGTGAAGGCTTTAGCAGCCTAGAAAAAGCGCTAGAGCAAGAGCAAGGACGACTGGTAGAGGCCACCCGTATTTTGCAAGAGCAGATGGAGGCCAGCACCGACTCAGAAGACACGGGCCTAGAAGAAGCCAAGCGCGAAAAGGGCCTGATTGAAGCCCGAATTGACGAAATAGAAGATACATTGGCCCGCGCCACCCTGATTGAAGACGGCGAAAAGGGCGGGCGCGTGGGCCTGGGCAGTGTGCTGGTGCTGCATATGGACGCCAGCGGAAGAGACATGACCGTGCAACTGGTCAGCGCTCCTGAAGCCACGGCACGCGGCGGGCAATATTCCAAAATCAGCGACGACAGTCCCGTAGGCCGAGAACTGATGGGCCGCAAAAAAGGCGAGAGCTTTGTGGTAACCCTGGAAAACGGTAAGCAGATGAAGTACAAAATAAAGAGCATAGAATAACGAGATAATCACAGGAGCCTTTCGATGTACAAGAAAGGCCCTGTGGTTATTGTATAAACAGCGCTTTATTCCTGCAGGGTTATAAAGTTGCCGCCTGCGCTTCCATATCACGGCATCCGTATAGGGATCTGCCGGGCAGAGCGTGCATCATGACGCGCCTCTACCCCGAACAAAGTGAATAGGGAACTACTTAAAACGGGCAAGGCAATATGAACGTATGTTGTTGATACTGCCTTGCCCAATGAGGTACTCAGTTTCCCCCTGGCACAAGCTCACTTGCTCACCTCAAATCTCTTGCAAAGGCCGCTCGGAGAGCCAATCGGGTACTTCTTCGTGCTCATAGGTCTCAAAGTATATTTCTTCTAGTGATACCAGGGTATAGCCAGCCAGCGCTTCTGTTTTAAGGCGGCGGTCAATGATGCAGGCGATGGCCAGACAGGTTGCGCCGTAGTATTCAGCGGCTTGCACGGCCTTGAGCACGCTGCCGCCAGTGGTCAGTACGTCTTCTACCGCCACAAAGGTTTGCCCCTTTTTAACCGTAAAGGCGGAGCGGATTTGCATACCGCCCTGGCCATCTTTTTCGGCAAAGAGGGCGCGGGTGCCTTCGGGCAGATTGCGGGCGACTTCATACGCCAGTACTACACCCCCCATAGCAGGGCCAATAACAAAATCGGGGTTGATATTGAGCAACCGGAGCTTGTCCGCCAGCGCCTGGCCCAACTGGGCGGTGTACTGGGGGTATTGCAGCAGGGTGGTTGTTTGCAAAAAGTACGGCGAGTGGCGGCCCGAAGCCAGCAAAAAGTGACCCTCATGCAAAGCGCCAGCCTTGCGGTATAAGTCCAAGACATTAAGGGTCGGTGTATTGTCAGTCATGTGAATACTATAAAGTTTGCTGGGCTTTCTAACTAGTCAAAAACCCTCATTTTACTGTGTATTTTTCCTACGCCTGCTGGCCTCCGTTTATCACGTTTTTAACAAGGTTTAAGTCGGAATCTGTGTAGGACTCTGTATAATAAAGCTTGTGAACCAGGCGTATGTTGACGGCAGTTTTGATGAAGATCAGCAGCTGGGTGGGCGCGGCGGCTACGGCGTGGTGTTGCTGTGTCCTCAGCAGGCAGCGGCACACCTTCATGGACTGCTTGAACAGGTGCATGACTGCAATGTCACTGAGCTGCGTGCCGTGCTGGCCGCCGTAGCACACGCGCCTGCGGGTGAGGCCCTGAGTGTACACACCGACAACACCAACGTGCTGACCGCTTTGCGCGGCAGAGCGCAGCATGAGGGCCAGGCCCAGGAAGCGCGGCGTATACACGACCTAGCAGCGCAGCGTGGTATTGCCCTGCAATTCACCCGTGCCGAGCGCGTGCAGCGCCACATGCAACGTGCCCACCTGCTGGCAAACGCGGCAAGGCTGGCTACCCCCTTGCCTGTCAGCGGGCCGTACGCCGAGAGCCACTTGCGCATTGAGGCGTGGCGCCAGGACATAGAAATTACCCTGCGGCGTGCGAGTGAGCGGGTCAGTGCGCCGCTGTCTCCTTCAGGCAGTGGCCTGCCGCGCAGTGTCCAGGCGTTGCTGTTGGCCCTGAGCCTTACCAAGCCCGAGGAGACGCTGATCACCTACCAGGCCTCCAAACTGGCGGCAGCCTTGTGGCAAAACCCCAAACGTGCCCTCCCAGGGCCCGCCCAGGACGAACTGCGGGCCGCCCGCGACTGGGCAGACGCACGCGGCGTCACGGTGCTGTTTGAACGGGTGGAATAGGAAAATGAGGTGCACGAAGGCCAGCGGGCGTAGGAAAAAGACGCAGTTCGCAGCAGCGCAGGTGGCGCTTTGCTCGCTGTGCTGGAATAAAGCCAAATGCGTATCGTAGAGATTGCTCAAGACTATGCCGCCGTATCCGCTCTTTGTGCTGCACCCTCATCCCTGGCTACCTGACGAGGTAGGTGGGCGGATGCGGCGGGTTAGTCTTTTAACTTGGTAAGGCACCTACACGGCCTCACTTCCTCACCATCTGGTCACCTAGTGCTTGGTGCACATGATAAACTGGCCTTTATGTGCTGTTGTTGCTCCTCATTCATTATCCTATGCCCCGTGATCAGCCATCAACACCTTATGACAACATCCCACACGTTAGCGGGCTACCTTGCCTAAATCAGCAACGATAGCCCGCTATGGTGAAGCTTGTCTGGTGCACCCAATAGGATTTGAACCTATGACCTTTGGCTCCGGAGGCCAACGCTCTATCCAGCTGAGCTATGAGTGCAGTGGGTTTGGCTTTGCCTCAAAGCCCGGGCAGCAAAGCTCAAGTAACTTAGCATGAAAAAAAGGGAGGAATCAAGTGAATAAAAAAGCATGGACCAGCGGACTGCTGATTGTCTTGGCATTGTTACTGGTAGCGGGGATGGTGGTGCAGTATACACCCAGCCTGGGCACGCTGCTGAGCGGCTCTGCCAATAAGGGTACACCCGCTATCAAGGTGGGTGAGCAGGTGATCACCACACAGGATTTGCAAACACTGCGCCAAAATAACCAACTGCTCAACTTTACCCAAACGGGTATTTTGGGCGATGATCTGAAGCGTGTGGCTGTCGCCGCAGAAATCCAAAAAGCGCTGTATCTGGAAGGTAGCAAAGGCCAACAAGTGAGCCGCGCCGAGGTCAATGACAAGGTCAACGAAACCCGTGAAGGCGCCAAGCTGACCGATAACAAGGCCTGGACAGACCGCCTGGCCCAACTGGGCATGACTGACGCGTCCTTTCGCCAGCAGGTGCATGACAGCTTGATGATTCAAAAGCAGCAAAAAGTGATTACGGACGCAGCCCCCAAAGCCACCGCTGCAGAAATACAGACCTTTTATGACCTCAACCCTGACCAGTTTCAAAGCGAGGCGCGCATTGTGGGCCGCCAGATTGTGGTTGCTGATAAGGCCAAAGCCGACCAACTCTTGGCCCACCTGAAGGGCGGCGCTGACTTTTCTACCCTCGCCACTCAAAACAGCCTGGAATTTAAAGACCGTGGCGGCGCGCTTGGCCCCGTCACTGACGGCAAGCCTGCGCCTGTGACCCAGGCAGTCTTGCCGGCCAAAGTGGGCGCGGCGGCTTTTGCGCTGAATAGCGGCGGCTTGACCGACGTCATAGCAGATGGGGGCAAGTTTTACATTGTCAAAGTAGAGCAGCTGAGCCCCGCCACCACCAAGCCCCTTGAGAGTGTCAAGGCGCAAGTGTCTGACTTGGTCAATAAGGCCAAGCAAAATGCCGCGCTGGAAAGCTGGTATGACGGCCTACAAAAGACGACCAAAGTGGAGTATGTTGACCCCGCTTGGACGGTCACTGACCCCGCTGTAGCAGTGGTGGAGGGCCAAAAAGTCCCGTATTCTGAGCTTCTTCAAACCCTGGTGAGCAGCCAGCAGTTTCAGGGTTTGTTGCAGCAGATGCCTGCTGAGCAGGTGGGGCCTCTGATCAACCAGTACCTCAAGCCTGGGGCCAATCAGCAGCTTATTGCGCAGTACGCTGCGCCTATCATTGTCAAGGCCGAAAAGCTGAACCTGGTGGGGCCGCGTAGCTTGCTGGTACAGCAACTGATCAGTTACGGGGCCAAAGACGTGACGGTCACTGACGATGAGCTGATCAAGGCTTACCAGAGCAATCTTCCCCAATTTACCAGTAAGGCCAGCGCCAACGTCAGTGAAGCGGTGTTTAACGACAAGCAGCAAGCGCTCGCCTTTAGGCAGGATTTTGACGGGCAAAACTTTGTTAAAGCGGCGAGCAAAGCGGGCGGTACAGTGTCGGAGCGCGGCGCCGTGACTGAAGCTGACCCCGCCAGCAAACTCAGCCCCGCGCTGAGCAAAGCTATCTTTACGCCGGGCAGCCTGCGTAAGGTGAATGGCGGCGGCCTCAGCGACGTGATAGAGCAGGGCAAGCACTACAGCGTGGCGTATGTCACCAACCTGGTTCCTGCCACCATAAAATCACTTGCTGAAGTGCGCGACGCTTTAAAAGAGCAACTGCTCACGCAAAAACGCAGCACCGTGGGTACGTCGTATATGCAAGACAAGATGAAGAGTATCAAGGTTGAGGATAACCTCAGCAAGGTGTTAGAAAAGCAGCAAAAAGCTGTCGCCGCTGCTGAGCCTAAGAAGCCCACGCCGGCCACACCCGCAACGCCTGATACGTCAGCTACACCCGCAACGCCTGACACGTCAACCACGCCCGCAACGCCTGATACGTCAGCTACACCCGCAACGCCTGATACGTCAGCTACACCCGCAACGCCTGACACGTCAACCA
>JAGLBF010000227.1 GCA_018260375.1 Deinococcus sp. | reverse complement strand
TCGCATCCGCTCGGATTGATTCGGAAGTACACCAAATCAATCGGAATCCGTATCAGAAGTGCTGGCCTGCTGAGCGGATCAGGGCCACAGTTTGCCCAGCCAGTCGGCGGGGTTGGTGGCTTCGCCGCGCACGCGCAGCTCCAAATGTAGGTGGGGGCCGTCGGACAGGCCAGTAGTGCCCACCAGCCCAATGGTATCGCCACGTTTGACCACCTGGCCTACCTTGACCATAATTTTAGACTGGTGAAAATACAGGCTGGACACGCCGCCGCCGTGGTCTATCATCACCAGGCCGCCGCGCACGGGATAATTGCCGGCGATAACCACTGTGCCGTCATTGACCGCGTGAATAGGGGTGCCTGCCGCTGCGGGGTAGTCTGCGCCGTAGTGATAGACCACGGGGCCGCCCTTGACATAGGTGCGTGCTGAGCCAAACGAACTGCTGGTGCGCAGCTTGTCAAGCGGCGGACTAAAGGGCCGTGTCCACTGCGGCTGGGTGCGGCGCTCATAGTTGCGGTTGACCAGGGCATCTTCGGCAGCTTTGCCTGGGTCTTTGAGTTTTTGGCTGGTGGCGGGCGGCAAATTGAGGTGCTGTACGGGGCGCTGAGCAGCGCTACCCTGACCTGTTAGGGGAATACTGCGGCGCTGTACCAACTCACCCACACGCACCTCAATCACCACTGGCGTGGTTTGGCCCAGTACCACCCGCCCAGGCACGGTGTAGGTGTTGGCAGCGCCGTAGGGGGTCAGTATCTCATTGGGGCGGCGCACATCTTCGCCGAGTTCGCTGGGAAAGCGCACGGTGGCGGCAGCGGCTCCGTTGCCACTCAGCACAATACTAAAGCCCTCGCCTGCCTGAAGGCTTTGAGGCGTTTTGACGGTGACATTACCTACCATAAACGTGCCGTTGCTGGCAGAAGTAGGGGTTGTTGTTGGCGTTGTGGCTTGGGAGGCAGTCTGAATAGCTGTGTCAACGCTGAGCTTAGGTACAGCCTCTTTGCTGCTCAGGCGCAATTCCTGGCCTACGCTCAGGACAGTGCTGCTGAGCTTGTTGAGGGTTAACAGTTCGTCTACTTTGAGTCCGTTTTTGCGGGCAATGCTGTAAAGGGTATCACCCTTTTGCACGGTATACGCCCCCGCCGTACCAAACAGTAACAGCGAAAGCAAAGTCAAAGACGCGGCTTTGATAGTCATGGGCCCTAGCATAGCGGGCACACATGAGGATTGGGGGAAGTGACCGGCAATCAGCCATCAGCACTGAGCCCTGCGATATGCCCGCCGCTCACAGCGGTAAAGGGTCACATCACGCTTTGCTGAGCAGTGCCTCGTCGCCTCATACGGACTGCGCTAAATTCCACCACAGTCGGAAAAGCGCCGCCTGCGGCTC
>JAGLBF010000051.1:12140-16327 GCA_018260375.1 Deinococcus sp. | reverse complement strand
GCCGCAGGCGGCGCTTTTCCGACTGTGGTGGAATTTAGCGCAGTCCGTATGAGACTGCTGGGTACTCAGACACTAAGCCAGTGCCTTCCTAGTGAAGGCCAACAGTTACACAGCCCCTACATAAAGCCGCCGAAGATGCCACAAGAGACACCTCGGCTGCCGTTGGTCTTTGCCTCTCTTGCCTGCACAAGGCCCGCATGGTTAGACCCCAGTGTGCTGTGTTACCAGCTGCGGCCTTTGGCGCGTGAAATCTGGCTGGCCGCAGATTTGAGTGCGGCGTCAGGGGTGCTGCGTTTGGTCAGCGCGCTGTACACAGCGGTAGAAAAGGCGTTGGACACTTGGTTGTACTTCAGGCCCGTAACAGTAGCGGGGCGGGCTACGGCGCTGACAAACACGTCGTACAGGCTGCCAAAAAAGGGCGTGGCCTTAAGCACATCGGGGTCTTTGTACAGTTCGGGCATGGTGGGGTTATAGCTGGCTTCTATCGCACGGCGCTTTTGCTCCTCAGCACCCGTCAGGTAGGCCACCAGCGAGGCAGCTTCTTTGGGGTGCTTGGAGTAGTTATTGACCGCCAGTTGCCAGCCACCCAGGGTCGCGGCGGGCTTGCCCCCCGTACCAGCAGGCAGGGCCGCTACGCCGATTTTATCCTTGACGGGGCTACCCTTATCCTGCCCCGCCGCGTACGCGTAGGGCCAGTTGCGCATGAACATGGCATTACCTGACTGGAATACCTGGCGGGCTTCTTCTTCACCGTAGGTGGTGACCGCATTGGGGGCAATGGTACCTACCATATTTGCCATCGCCTTAATGCCTGCCACAGCTTTGGGGTTATTGATGGTGATTTTGCCATCAGGTTCCACAATGCTGCCGCCGCCAAAGCTGCTGATCATTTCCAGGGCGCTACAGGTCAGACCCTCATAGTTTTTGCCCTGAAAGACATAACCCACAAATTTGGGGTTGGCTTTCTTTTCACCCGCCTGAATCTTGGAGGCCATCGCCTGCAACTCATCCCAGGTTTTGGGGGCTGACGTATAGCCGTACTTTTTCAGCAAGTCGGTGCGGTAAAAGAGCATACCGGCGTCGGTATACCAGGGCATCGCCAGCAGCTTGCCATTGACGGTGTCGTTTTTGAGCATGGCGGGGAAAATCTTGGCTTGCTGCGCGGCGGGGATATCACTTTTCAGGTCTTTGAGGTGCTTGCCAATCATACCGGGCCAAATGGTATCGAC
The DNA here is from genome assembly GCA_018260375.1 of Deinococcus sp. GTDB lineage: Bacteria > Deinococcota > Deinococci > Deinococcales > Deinococcaceae > Deinococcus. The sequence goes on along the minus strand of JAGLBF010000051.1, from coordinate 15,098 downwards.
CATGTACACATCCACGTCGCTTGATTTAGCGCCCAGTTGCTGCTGGTACAAGGCCAGGCGTTGGTCGCTCTCTTTGGGCACCTGCATCACCTTAACGGTATTGCCCGTCTTTTTGGCCCAGGCATCCGCGCCCTTTTTGCACTCCTGGTAGCCTGCGCCTACGGAGTCGCAAGCAAAACTAAGGGTAACACCAGCGGCGTGAGCCTGACCCAGCAAAGCAGTGATAACAGCCATACATACTATCTTTTTCATAATTTCTCCTGGCACTGCCCCGGCCTTGTACGGCACTGCAACCTATTTGCAGCCCCAAAGCACGGAAGCGGTTCCATCACACGTTATTGATAACGGTAGGGTACTCTTTTGCTAGAGAAGAGTCAACATGAGTTAAGCTGAGATCATAACCTGTAGGGCGCGTTCAATGATTAGACATCAGCTTTAATACGGCTTCCGGTTGATTTGGCGTACTTCCGAATAAATCCCGAGCGGATGCGAGTGGAAACAGCATACGGACTGTGCGGTGTGGAGCCGCAGGCGGCGCTTTTCCGACTGTGGTGGAATTTAGCGGCAGTCCGTATAACATAAAAAACACGGTGAGTACAACCAGAAGAATGTAACATTTCATACCTTGTATAGCGCTTGACACTTGGTGCATACCGCGCTATATTTTAAGTATCAAATTCAATCAGTTGCCGTTTAGTCGCCGAAAGCAGGCGTATGTGTTGTCATAACCCTGTGTGAACGCAGTGGTGCTCGGTACAGGCTTGTATTATGCTCTGCGGCGCTGTTTGTAGGTGACGGATACAGCGCCGAGCTGTTGCAAGTGCGCGTGAACCGCTTCAAAGCCCAGGGCCACTTCGGCGGGTGCATGCGCGTCGCTGCCCAGCACAAAATCTATGCCGCGTTCGTGGGCGGCGCGAACCAGTAGAGGTGCAGGGTAACTTTCGCCAACGGGTTTGCGCGTGCCCGCCGTGTTGTAGTCCAGGCTCAGGCCCTGCTCAGCGATAGCGTCAAGGGCCCGCAGCACCGCATCACTCGGCTGATGAGCGTCAAAGCTCACGGGTTCACGGTATCCAAACTTTTTGGGCAAATCCAGGTGACCGATGCTGTCAAAGAGGCCACTGCGGGCCGCCTGCGCTACCAGGTGGTAGTAACTGGTATATAACTCGCCGAGATCGCGCCGCTGATACTCATCTTGGTAATCGGGGTTATCAAAGCCCCAGGCGCCCAGATAATGCACGCTCCCAATCACATAGTCCCAGGGGTACACGGCGAGGATGTCCGCCACATAGCGCTCAGTGCCAGGGTGAAAGTCGGCCTCCAGGCCCAGGCGGATGTCTAGGCGGCCCGCATACTCGGCCTGGGTCTGCGCCACCATGTCTATATACTCGCTGAGTTGGTCACGGCGCATGCGCCACGGCGCGTCAAACCACTGCGGCATGGGGATGTGGTCTGTAAAGCAAATTCCCGCCAGCCCGCGCTCAAGCGCCACCTGGGCATACTCGCGGGGGTGGCCCTTGGCATGGTTGCAAAGCGGCGTATGAAGGTGCGAATCGTAGAGCGGCATAGAGACTCCTGCACAGGGCTGGGAGAGAAAGCGGGAAAGTGATAGAACGGGCGCCGTGGGTGTCTTGAGACGCTCAGGCTGCTGGATTGGTTATGGTCCCTAGATTGGTTATACGGACTTTTTCTTGCCCATGCTGTTCACCCCTCAACCTCACACTTCCTCTAACAACCCGCTCCACGGCTCTAGGTGACCTATATCTGAGAGTGTGACCATTTCCCAGTGGCCTGCTGCAGTGCGTGTCAGGCGCGAGATACTGGTGTGGGGCAGCTTGGTATCAAACGGAAAAGGTGTCGACCAGCCGCCTGCGGGCGCGTCAGTGGGCCAGCCCATCAGGTGCCAAATCAGGGTGCGGATGGTCAGCCCGTGCGAAAAGGCCACTACGCTACCCCCCTCCAGCTCGCTGAGCCACTGCTGTGCGCGGGTACTCAGCAGGTGCATGCTCTCGCCGCCGGGCACCTGAGCGTGCCAGGGGTCAGCTTGCCAGATGTCCCAGCCTGCATGCTGGCGGTTTTCAGCTTCGGTCAAGCCCTCAAATTCGCCAAAGTTGAGTTCACGCAGTCTGGGGTCAGCAACCAGCGGCGGGCAATGGGCGTGTGCCAGAGCGTACTGGGCCGTTTGTTGGGTGCGCCTCATGTCCGAGGTGTAGGCCGCGTCAAAAGTCTGACTGCTCAGCCGCTGCCCCAGTGCGCGGGCCTGAGCAATACCCAGCGGCGAAAGGGCCACGTCGCTAAACCCCTGATAGCGCCCAGCGGTGTTCCAGGGTGTGTTGCCGTGGCGTATCAGGGTCAGCTCTAGCGGTGCTATTTGGCCTGTCTGGCTCGTCGTCTGGCTTGTCTGACTCACCTTCATCAGTGCAGCCCTGCGCTGCCTTCGGTCTGTTCCTCTAAGGGCGGTACGGGGATAGGGCGACCATCTTGGTCTATCGCCACAAAGATAAAGGTGCCGCTGGTTGCCAAGTCTTGCTGACCAGTCGCCAGCACTTCGCGGAATACCTCAACCTGAACGGTCATAGAGGTGCGCCCTACCCGCACCACACGGGCCTCCAGAGCGAGCGCGTCACCCACGCGTATGGGAATGTGAAAATCTATCGCGTCCATGCGGGCTGTGACCACCGTTTCTTTGGCATGGCGCACTGCGGCCATAGAAGCGGCCTTGTCCATAAGTGACAGCACAAAGCCGCCAAAGGCCGTGCCGTTGTGATTGCTGTCTTTGGGAAAGACCAGTTCAAGCGTGCGTGCTGAGCTGTGCGGTTGTCCCAGTTGCGGAAAATATTCAGGCGTGCGCGTTGACATACCTAGATGATAGGCGCTTTTGCGAATCAGCATCGCAACTAGAAGACAACTAGAAGAGAGGACACAAAGGCGGATGCACAAAGGGCGTTTGGTGTTGACCAG
>JAGLBF010000051.1:511-12040 GCA_018260375.1 Deinococcus sp. | reverse complement strand
GTTTGGTGTTGACCAGGCGCTAGGCGATCAGGCCGTGAGTCTATTGCCCCAGCGCCTAGACCTTCTGCTGCGCCCTATTCCAGCTTGAAGCCGCTGGGCTGGTAGGTCACTTGTACCCGTCCGTCATTCCACAACCGCACCAAGCCGTAGCCAGGGACAGTTTCTTGCATGTTGCCGTACCATGAGGCCGCCGACACCGCGCCGTTATTGGCGTACTGCACGCCGTTGTAAAGCGCCTGGTCTACCAAGTGAGTGTGGCCCGATAGGCACAGCTTGACCTGGGGGTTTTTCTTGAACAGGGCCTTGAGGCGGGGCGCATCAATATGCACGGTGCTACCGCTGATTTTCCAGTCGCCACTGAGGTTGTTGTTGCCGTCAAAGTACGCAGCCACGCTCAGAATAGGCGCATGCGACAAAATTAAGGTGGGTTTGCTCTTATGGGCAGCGAGATCATCTTTGAGCCAGGCATACTGCTCATCATCCAGCTTGACCACATAGTCACGGTCTTCGCCAGGCTGAATATCATCAAGCACCACAAAATGCCAGGCGCCCTTATCAAAGGCATAATACGGCGTTTTAAGTCCCAGCGCCTGCATGATCCAGCCCTTGCCCCACAGCGGCTCCTTGCCTGTAGTGCCGCTGTCCTTTTTGTCCCAGCCCCAGATGTCATGGTTACCAATGGCATGGTATACAGGCACTTTGGCTTCGCGGTTCAGGATGTCTAGCACGCCTTTTACCTGCGGCTCTACCTGGCTGGCTGGCTTGTTAAAGGCTTCGCCCAACAGGTCGCCCCCTTGCAAAATCAGTTGCACGCCCTGGGCCTGAGCATGACGAAGGGTCGTGGTGAGGCCCTCCGCACTGAGCCCAGGCTTAAGGCGGGCTTTATCGAGCAAGTCCGTTCCAAAGTGAATGTCGGTGAGGTGGGCCAGTGTCAGGTCGGCCCCGGCTGCAATCGGCGCGGCCAGTTGCGCTTCAGCGCGGCCCAGCAGGGGTAAACCGGCCAGCAATGGAACGGCTTTGAGCAGTGAACGGCGGGTGGTCATAGGGCCTCCTTGAGGAGCTTATGAGAAGGAATGGGGCGCATGGCTTATAAAAGGACTGTGTAATGACTGACTGTGTAATGACGGACTATGAATGACGCGCTGTGAGTGACGGACTGTGGGTTGCGGCACTGGCAAGGACAGACATATAGGCGCTGCCACCTGCCCTGCTCCTGCTGGTAGGCGGCAGCTGACAACCTAGAGCCTTTTAGGGCCTTCGGCGCCGCTGTACATGCTGTTCAGACGCTTAATGGCCTTGATACAGCGCGGTGACTTCTTGGCTAGTCAACGCAAAGGGGTAGATTCGCACGTCATCCAGAGTGCCGACAAAGCCGCGCCCTTCGGGGGCTTCGGCGTTGCGGCCCAAGTTCCAGGGGTAGGGCGTGTACTTCAAGTCCCCTTCTACCTCGGTTTCCCGCACCAGTTTGCCGTCAACATACAGGCGCGAGGTATCGCCTTCGACCACGCCGACCAGGTGGTGCCAGTTGCCTACCCAGTCTTTGGGCAGGGCCACTTCGTTTTCACCGCGCCGCCAGCCACCCGTAAAAAAGTCAATGGAGCTATTTTTGGCATCGGTCTTGAGCACGTTCCAGTCGCCTTTAGTAAAAAAGTCAGAGTAGCCTTTGTTGCTGCCCGCCTTGACCCACACGCTCATGGTCATGTTCTGCACGGGTGTTTCGAGTACGGCGCTGCGGGGAAACGCTACATAGCTGGCTTCGTTACCAAAGGCCACACCCTTACCCACCTTGCCCTCCACAATTTTTACGTCACCCACGGCCTTGCCGTCGTTGCCAAAGTCCGACAGGTCAGCCAGTGGCTTGGCTCCGTCAAAGTTGAGGTGCAAGATACTGGCGTCCAGGCGGTTTTTGGGCTGGCGCACCACCACGCGCTGGGCAGGCTGACCTGTGACATTCAACGTGTACACACCGTCTTTGGCAAAGGTGGTTTCGTAGCTGGCCACGCCGTTATTGACGCTCACGGCCTTAAGGCTCTGCTTGGCTCCGGCAGGGCCACTGATGCTCAGCACAGGCGCCGCCGAGGTATTTGAGGGCAAAGGCAGTTTGAATGTCACCGTTTCGCTGCTTTTGGGCAACAAGGGCGACTGGCTGAGCGCAGGTTGAGTCTGTACAACGGGCGCGGTGGTGGTAGGCGCGGTGGTGGTGGCAGTGGTGACTGGAACAGTGGCCTGGGCACTGGCAGCAGGCAGGAGGCTGAGAGCGGTCAGAAGCAGCAACGCTTTAGTCATAATAGGGCGATTCTAGATAACTTGCGTCACCGATCTGTCAGCAGCTCACGGCTAAATGCGGGCGCTTGTAGGCAATCTGACGCTGTTGTAGAAAAAGCATAAAGATTCCCTCAGCATACCCCTGCCGCCCAGCACTCGGCTACAGATACCGTCTCAGCGGGCTTTTTATCTGATGCTAGCTGCCACCATAAGCCTTGTTGCGTATAGCCACACAGAGCCATACCCTCTAGGATAATACTTGTAATGGCCTTGCTTACTTGATACAATGACACTCAAGTTTTCGGTTAAAAGGAGTATCAAATGACTGCCAACGATAGCCAAGGTTTTACCTCTAGCAATACCTCTATCCCCTCTAATATTCCCGTCTGCCCGGTACGCGGCAGCGTTATCTATCCCAGCATGGTGCAACACATCGACGCCGCCCGCAGCTTGAGCATTGAGGCCATTGAGGCCGCGATGAACAGCGACAAGGTGATACTGATTGTCTCCCAGCGCGACAAAGACGTTGACGACCCCACTGGCGAAGACCTCTTTGATGTTGGTACGGCGTGTAACGTGCTGCGGGTGCGCAAAAACCCCGACGGCACCGTGCAAATGCTCGTGTCAGCTTTAGAGCGCGTGCGTGTCACCCAGTACAGCAAGGGTGAGTACATCCGCGCTGACGTAGAGCCTATTCGGGTACGTGCCAGCAAATCTGCCGAAGTTAAGGCGCTGAGCCGTGAACTCAATGAAAAGTTTGAAGAAATCATCAGCAATGGCAAGCACCTGACTTCGGACGCGGTGCAGTCTATCCAAAGCAAAGAAGATCCGGGTGAAGTCGCTGACTTTATTGCCTTTCACCTAGATTTCCGCCTGGAAGACAAGCAAGCCGTGCTGGAAGAAACAACGCTAGCAGGCCGCCTGAAAAGGGTACTGACGCTTCTGGATGCCGAGGCCGAAGTAATGGGTCTACAGCAAAAAATTCGCGCCCAGGTTAAGGAAGAGATTGACCGTAACCAGCGTGAATACTACCTGCGTGAGCAGATGAAGGTGATACAAAAAGAACTGAGTGGCGCTGAAGACGGCGACGTAGATGAAGTTGACGAATTTAGGCAAAAGATTGAGGCCCTCAACTTACTGCCTGACGTGAAAAAGGAGATTGACCGCGAAGTCAACCGCCTGTCACGCATGCACCCTGACGCAGCCGAAGCCAGTGTGATTCGCAGCTACCTGACCTGGGTTACCGAATTGCCCTGGAATATACGCAGCGACGACCAGCTTGACGTATCTGAAGCCGCCCGTGTGCTTGACGAAGACCACTACGGCCTAGAAAAGGTCAAAGACCGCGTGCTGGAATATCTGGCGGTCAGGCAACTGCGCGGCGCCAGAGCCGAGCGCGGCGAGCTAGACCCCGGCGAAGCCAACAAAGGCCCTATTTTGGTCTTTACTGGCCCTCCTGGGGTGGGCAAAACCTCGATCGCCCAGAGCATCGCCAAGTCGCTGGGGCGCAAGTATGTGCGTATTGCCCTGGGCGGCGCACGCGACGAATCTGACATTCGCGGACACCGCCGTACCTACATCGGTGCTATGCCTGGGCGCCTGATCCAGGGGCTGCGTACCGCTGGTACCAAAAACCCGGTGATTTTGCTGGACGAAATTGACAAGCTGGGTAGCTCACACCAGGGCGACCCCTCGAGCGCCCTGCTAGAAGTGCTTGACCCTGCCCAAAACCAGCACTTTACTGACCACTACCTGGGCGTACCCTTTGACCTCAGCGAAGTGCTGTTTATCGCTACGGCCAACTACCCCGAGCAGATCCCGGCTGCACTCTATGACCGCATGGAAGTTATTGACTTTTCTAGCTACATCGAGCAAGAGAAGCTAGAAATCGCCAAGCGCTACTTGCTGCCGCGCCAACTCAACCAAAACGGGCTAAAAAACAACCAGATACAGATTACGGACGCGGCTCTAGAGCGCCTGATCAGCAACTACACCCGCGAGGCTGGCGTGCGTAACCTGGAGCGCGAAATTGGTACGGTGGCCCGCAAGGTGGCCCGCAGGCTGGCCTCGGGCGAGGCCAAGCGTGTCAAGGTGACTGATAAAGAACTTGAGCGTTACCTGGGCCAAAGCCGCTACACCCCCGAAACCGAAGCCCGCGAGGACACGGTGGGGCTGGCAACGGGCATGTTTTACACCCCTGTGGGTGGTGACATTCTGTTTGTAGAAACCTCGGTGAGCCCTGGCAAGGGCCTGGTACTCACCGGGCAACTGGGCGACGTGATGAAAGAATCGGCCCGCGCCGCGCTGACCTACATCAAGGCCAATGCCGAACGGTTTCACATTGACAAAGACCTCATTGACAACTCCGAAATCCACGTTCACTTTCCTGCTGGGGCCATTCCCAAAGAAGGCCCTAGCGCGGGCGGCGCGATTGCCACAAGCATGATCAGCGCCCTCACAGGTATCCCCGCACGGCATGACGTCGCTATGACGGGCGAAATCACCCTCACGGGCCGTTACCTGCCGATTGGCGGACTCAAGGAAAAAGTGCTGGGTGCACGCCGCGCCGGCATCAAGCACATCATCATGCCCAAGATCAATGAAGCCGACCTGCGCGACATTCCCGCCCACCTGCGTGCCAGTATGCAGTTTCACCCTGCCGAGCACCTGGACGAAGTGCTAGATGTTGCCATTGTGGGCGGCTTGCATACCCTGGAACAGCGTGAAGATGACAGTGCGCCAGCCACAGTAGAAGTGGCTCGTAAGCCCTCACGGCGCAAAAGTGCGAGTGCCTAATACGGCTTCTGATTAAATCAGGTTGTTTCTGATTGAATGAGGGCGGATGCGAGTAAGAAAAGATACGCATTCGCCCTCATTCCAGCAAAGCCCCAGAGGCGCCGCCTGTCTCTTCACGAAATCTGTACTTGGTCCTCTGTTCGCTACCCTTCCCTCATTACATTTTTAACAACATTCAACCATAATCCTTATAACTTAAGGGAATGACAATAGAAAGTGCCGCCAGCAATTAAACTGGCGGCACTTTCTATTGTCACATATGGACTGCGCCTAGGTATTGCGCAAGCCTTAGCAAACGTTGGATACTATCATTAAGATTGACTAACACAGACTAGCTTTCCTGATACTTACCTTCAAGCGGCCTATTATAAAGACCTACATCCGCTTTTTGATGGCCCGCGTCGGTATGGCTGTCCACGGGTCATCGGGCCAAGGGTGCTTGGGATACTGCCCGCGCAGGTCTTTGCGGACTTCAAAGTAACCGCCTTGCCAGAATGAGCGCAGATCTTGGGTGATTTGCACGGGGCGGCGAGCGGGCGACAGCAGGTGCAGCAGCACGGGCGTTCGGCCTTCGTTGACGGTGGGCGTGTCGGCGAGGCCAAACAGTTCTTGCAGCTTGACCGCCAAGATAGGCGCTTCGCCGCCCGCACGGTACTCTAAGCGAATGCTATGCCCGCTGGGAACGGTGAGGTGGGTGGGGGCAAGGTGGTCAAGCTGGCGGGGCAAGGGCCAGGACAACAGTGAGCCGAGGGCCTGCAGCAGGGGTACGCGGGCAAAATCTTCGCGGCGGCGCACCTGAGTGAGAAACGGCGCGAGCCAACTCAGGTCAGCCAGCAGCGCCCCGTCTGACACACCCGGCCAGGGTTCGGTGGGGCGCCACTGGCGCAAGCTCAGCACGCGGGCTTGCCACTGCCGCGCCTCATCTGTCCAGTTGAGCAAGCTGAGACCCTCTTGCCGCAAAGCCCCTTGCAAGGCGTCTAGGCGCAGGTCGTCGGGAATGTCGCTGAGCGGCCGGCTGCTGAGTACCAGCGCTCCGTAACGCTGTTCTTCCTGGGCCTTGAGGCTGCCTGTGCGCCCGTCCCACTCTACCCGCTGCTCTAGCGTGGCGGGCAGGTCGGCAGGATTTAGTTCAGCCGCCAAAAACACTCGGCCCTGACTGCTCCCAGACTGCCCGCCGCTCATATCAAGCTGAGCAGCCAACAGGTAAGGCCGGCCTGCCAGCGGGTCATGGTCATCGAGCTCTACGCCTTGCCCGCCTGACAGCAGGTAACGGGTGCGGCTGCCCGTTCGCAGCTGGGCAGCGCGTTCAGGATAGGCCAGCAGCAGCAGGCGGCCCACTGCGTAAGGATCGGTGACTTCTAGATCAGCTGTATTTGAGCCAGATGTGCTTGACCCAGATCTGCTTGGGTCAGCTGCACGCATACCCAACAGCTTGCGCCACTGCCGGCTAAGGCGCTCTACACGCTCTAGCACGGCTTTGTCACCACTGTGCTTGCTGCCGGCACGGTCACGCCTGAGGGCTTCTTGTCGGGCGCTTATGTCGCTGCCGCTGCCGCGTGGCAAAGGGTCACGCTCCTCTAACAAGGCAGCAAGGTCAGCGCCTAGTGCGGCGAGACCCTGTGCCTGTGCGCCGCGCAGCATGTTGGCAAGGCGTGGGTGGGTGGGCAAACTCAGCAGTTCGCGGCCTGCCAACGTGATGCGCGGCACGGCAGCCGTATCTGGCTCCAGTGCGCCCAGACCCATAAGCAGTTGCTCAGCAGCTTGCAAGCGCAGTGCGGGCGGCGCATCTAGCCAGGGTAAGTCACCGACAGCGCTGCCCCAGCCCGCTACTTCTAGCCGCAGCGGGGTTAGGTCAGCCACCAGGATTTCAGGCGGGCGTGCGGCGGGCAAGTTGGCATGGGTGCGCTCGCTCCACAGGCGGTAAGCCACGCCCGCAGCCAAGCGCCCCGCACGCCCTGCACGCTGATCGGCGCTGTCACGGCTGAGGCGGGTGGTGACCAGGCGGCTAAGCGAGCGCCCCGGATCATACTGCTGCACCCGCGCCAAGCCGCTGTCAATCACCACCCGCACGCCCGCAATGGTCAGGCTGGTTTCAGCAATGCTGGTTGCCAGGATGACTCGGCGCAGACTCCCCTGCGTCTCACCCTGCATATTACTGGGCGAAATGACTTTTTGCTGCGCTTCAACCGGCAAGTCACCGTAAAGGGGCAACACCTCAACCCCCTGTAGCTCAGCCAGGCCCTGCAACGCCCGCTGCACGCGGCGTATTTCGCCTACACCTGGCAAAAAGGCCAGAATATCACCTGCCTGCGCAGCCATGATAGGCTCACCCAGCGCCTGCACAATTGCAGCGGGCATGGCGGCAACCGGGTCAGTGGGGTCAGCAGGCAGGTAGCGAATACTAACCGGGTAGCTGCGGCCCTCGCTCACCACCAAAGGCGGGCGGCCCGACTCAGGTGTGCTCAGCTTAGCGCTCAGGTCGCTGTCCAGCGTTGCCGACATCACCAGCACCCGCAGGTCACTGCGCAGAGCGGCCTGCACCTCGCGCAGCAGGGCCAACCCCAGGTCAGCATCTAAACTGCGCTCATGAAATTCATCAAAGATAACCAGACCCACGCCTGACAGCTCAGGATCGCGCTGCAAGCGCCGCAGCAAAATACCCTCAGTGATGACCTCTAACCGCGTCGCTGCTGATACTCGCTGCTCAAAGCGCACCCGTAGACCCACCGTGTCGCCCACCTGCTCGCCTAGGGTCTGGGCCAGCCGCGCTGCCACGGCGCGGGCCGCCACACGGCGCGGCTGAAGTAACAAGATGGTTTGGCCAGCCAGCCACGGCTCGGCAAGGAGTTCAAGCGGCAAGCCCGTACTTTTGCCCGCCCCAGGCGGCGCCTGTAGCAGCGCCAGCGGATGCAGGGCGAGCGCGGCACGCAATTCGGGCAGAACCTGGGCAATAGGCAAGCGCATAGGCCTAGGGTATCAGGCGAGGCATTCAGCGCGGCTTGTACGCCTGCGCTCATGTGGGAGGAAAGGGCAAAGCCAGCGGGCAGGCCATAAAACAAGCAACCCCACACGGGGCGGGGGTTTTCTTTGGCTAGCCTAGCTGATAGCACCCTTAGGCAGGGGTTCAGGTGGTACTGCGTCCGTCACCTTGACTTTGTATTTCTCGATCAGGTAATCAATCTGATGTCTGGAATCCGAGGACTCTTTTTGTGCTTCACGCAGAGCAAATTGTACTTTAGGTGAGATACCTCTAGTTACCCAATCTGCTCCTTCGTATTTCATACGGACTGCCGCTCCATTCCACCACAGTCGGAAAAGCGCCGCCTGCGGCTCCATACTGCGCAGTCCGTATGCTGTTCCCACTCGCATCCGCCCTGATTGATTCGGAAGTACGCCAAATCAATCGGAATCCGTATCAGTACGTCACCATTCGGGAAGGTTAGGGTGGCTTTCACAACTTTATTCTATACCAAGAAGGCTGATAAACATCGTCCTGCACGGCTATTCTTTCTAGCGGAAAATAATGTGCTAAAGTCGCTTCATGCCTCGGCCTACCCCGGAAGAACTGACTGCCAAGCTCCTGGCCTTCATAGAGTATGCGGGTGAAGAACTAAAAATAGACGACACCTACGATTCCAATTGGCAAAAGAGTGGGGTATATGCCGTTCTGGATTGTGTTTTTAGTGCTCAAGCGGATTACGAAACTGTTGTAAAACCTACACTAGAAAGATTCGCCGATAACTCAAGAATCGTTGCCGATAACTCAAGAATCGTTGATGAGGAAAGCCTAACCTTTGACAGTTTCCTGAGCTATATAAGGGTTGGTGACAGTGAAAGGGTTGGTGACAGTGATAGGCCCACCCCTGAACGCTTTGAAGAAGTTGCAGCAAGCGTATTCAAAAACAGACAGAAGATTTCTGGGCGTACAAAAGTTGAAGTCGCTTACGATGTTTGTGAATTCTTCGCAAGACAAGGACTGCAAACGAAAAAAGAGCTACAGGAGCTACCGGAAGGTAAAGACGGCGAACCGGGCAAACTCGAAATACTAGTCATGGATAGCATCGTGAACGGGACGCCTGAAACGGGGAAAGTCCGGGGCATGGGCTTGGCGCTTGGGGCTTACCTGTTAATGTGCTTGGGCCGAACCGACTTCGTTAAACCTGATTCTCTTCTCTTGCGAATTATTAAAAGGATTACCGGGGGTAACTGGTCTCCAAAAATGGGTAATGTAGAGGACTACAAGCTAATTCGTCAGGCCATCACCAGCGTTGCAGAGCAAATAGGCCGAACACCAGCAGCCATAGACAATGCCCTGTGGAGCTACGAAAGGGAAAGAGGAGAGTTTCTAGACCGCATCACATGGTCATCTATAGATGAGGTGGTCATAACGCCACCACCCGAAGACGAAAACGTCCCGACCAAGTTCAGAGCTTGACACTGTACACGTCCGGTCATATGCGGCTTTCACTAGGCCGTGTGAAGGTAAGAAGTACGACTAGGACAGGGTTCACCCGATTTCGTGTAACAGACACGTTTGGGAAGCGTGCGGCGAAAAGGGCAAAGCCAGCGGGCGGGGCATAAAATAAGAAACCCCGCACGGGGCGGGGGGCTTCTTTGGTGGATCGTGTAGGAATCGAACCTACAACCCGCTGATTAAGAGTCAGCTGCTCTGCCAATTGAGCTAACGATCCGTGGCTTCACTACACCTGGTAGCGTCAAAAAGTATAGGGTTTGGGCGCTCAGGCTGTCAAGCATGTTTGCTGCTACCATCTACAACGCTGCTGCCAAGCAGCCCGCTTGCGTCGCTATAAAGCGGGCGCGCACATCGTGGGCTTCAGCAGGGAGGGCCGCCACCAGCAGTTCAGCAGGAAGAACACCAATGGTCAGCCCAGGCCAGCCTGCCAGCAACCGGTCATAAAAGCCGCCGCCGTAGCCCAGGCGCACACCACGGCGGTCAAAGGCCAGCGCAGGCAACAATACAGCCTCCACTTCGCTGAGTGCGGCAGCGGGCGTACCTAAGGGCGGCTGCCATATCCCCTGCTTGCTCTGTTCAGTGGCACTCTCCCAGGGGTGCAGGCTGAGAAAGCGCGGCGGCCCAAAGTGGGCGCGGGTGGTCAGCAGCCTGAAGTCTGATTGCAGTGCCGACACATCCGGCTCCCCAGGCAGCGCGTGGTAGGCCAGCACGGTGTGCACACCTAAGCCCTGCAAAAAGGCCGTGAGCTGCCCCGCAATCTGATCAGACAAGGCGGGCATTTGCGCCAGTAACTCTGCTCGCCGCGCCCTGGCCCAGGCCCGCCACACGGCTTTGTTGGCAGAAGGTAAGGGCACTACAGAAACAGGTTGAGGTGGCATTGAAGTCCAGTATAACCACGGCAGAGTGCAGCCAAGAACAAGGTATAGCTGCGGCACGCACTGCGCTTCAATCCAGTACAGTCAGAACGGTGCCGATTGCGCCACTGCACAATGCCTACTTGTTCCTAAGGCCGCTGGCCTGCTTTTACCCCGCATTCAACACCATGTCGGGCCGTACCCGTGGTCATGCAGCGATTTGCCTGAGCCGACATTCAAGGGCATTCAGCCGCATAGCGCTGATCAGCGGAACCACCGACCAGAAGCGGCCAAATCCAGCATAATACGGCACATGTCCAGCACCTCTGCACCTTACTCTTCTGGGCCAGAACCGGTCGCCCTCACGAGCATTTTTGTCTACGGCACCCTAATGCCTGGCGAGCGCTGGGAAAAAATCGCCCAGCAAGGCGGTGAGTACCGCGCCCAGCGTGCCACCCTAGAGGGTGCGCTGTTGGCTGACCTGCGCCCCGAAGGCTACCCAGCCCTCTTTGAACTGAGCGATGTACAGGCCAACCATCACCCTGCCCACCCCGCACCCGTCATCGGCTGGCTGTACACCTACACGCCGCAGAGCTGGGCTGCTGCCCTCCCCTTTTTGGATGATCTTGAAGGACTACACCTCACCCCGCCGCTCTACCGCCGCGCCCAGGTCACCGTACAGACGGCCACTGGCCCCCAACCTGCCTGGGTGTATTTTTATGCCAGATTAAGGCGCGTGGGGCAGCCTGGGCTAAGCTGGGTGACCTCAGGCCAGTGGCAAGATGTCCCTGATCGGCACCACACAGGCGAGCGGATAACCTGGGAAGGCTAATGTGCGCTGTGGGGTTCTGTGCCGCATTGTTTCTGCTTCAGTCCCCTAACGGTGGGGCATTCAGTTGGAACCTTGTGGTGGTGCATCCTCCAGCGGCCGCTTAGGTTTCAGTCCCCTAACGGTGGGGCATTCAGTTGGAACCGCCGCAATCATCCTAAAAGGCCAAGAGCTTGGCTTGTTTCAGTCCCCTAACGGTGGGGCATTCAGTTGGAACAGGGTTATCTATTTGGCAGCTTCGCGGCTGTAGAAGTTTCAGTCCCCTAACGGTGGGGCATTCAGTTGGAACACTTTACGGGCCTCAGCCTCAG
>JAGLBF010000051.1:0-501 GCA_018260375.1 Deinococcus sp. | reverse complement strand
GAGGCGCGTTTCAGTCCCCTATCGGTGGGGCATTCAGTTGGAACCTAGTACGCGGATCCGCACAACGACACGTCTCACACGGTTTCAGTCCCCTAACGGTGGGGCATTCAGTTGGAACCAGTTTTTGCGTCGTCTTACAGATTTGTTCTGTGTGGCGTTTCAGTCCCCTAACGGTGGGGCATTCAGTTGGAACCTAGCGCGATGGCGCACGTCGAGCAAGCCGAACTGTTTCAGTCCCCTAACGGTGGGGCATTCAGTTGGAACCGTCACCAGTTCAGCTTGTTCAATTGGCTAGAGGATGTTTCAGTCCCCTAACGGTGGGGCATTCAGTTGGAACTGGCATTACGGCCTATAAATTGTCGGATGCCACACGGTTTCAGTCCCCTAACGGTGGGGCATTCAGTTGGAACGCACGTGTTCGAGCACTGCATAGCTGTCAAGGACTTGTTTCAGTCCCCTAACGGTGGGGCATTCAGTTGGAACTGCGGCTTTTTCCTGCTC
>JAGLBF010000226.1 GCA_018260375.1 Deinococcus sp. | reverse complement strand
GAGCCGCAGGCGGCGCTTTTCCGACTGTGGTGGAATTTAGCGGCAGTCCGTATTAAGGTACAAGTGCTGGTAATAATACAGACTGCCGATTGAATCTGGTTCTTTTAGATTGAACGAGGGCGGATGCGAGTGGGAAAGGTGCGGAGTGCGCGGCAGCGCAGGCGGCGACTTTTGAGAGTGCCTGTTAACTGTGCTTGTTGACTGTGTCTTTTGACCGTACCTTTTGATTGTGCTGGAATGAAGCGAAGTTCGTATCATTCTAAAGGCTGACGGCTGATCACGCCCCAACAATTGACCGCTGTTGCCTCCCTTCTGTGCTCTGTATAATGGCGTTCACATGACTCGTTTTGAACGTCCCCGCCGCCCCGTCTGGCAACGCGCTCTTTTTTGGCTTTTTTGGCTTTTCATGCTGCTGGCTGGCTTGATCTGGATGTATGCGCTGAGCCTTACCCGTCCCACTGCGGCGCCCGCCTACACCCTTGAAGTCCATCAGGGCGACAAACTGAGCGCCAAGGCCAGCGAGTTGCAACAAAAGGGCGTGGTACGCAGCGCCAGTATGCTCAGGTTGATTATGCGCCAGCGTGGTACAGCGGGCCAGCTCAAAGAGGGTCTGTATACTATTCCCGCACACAAAAGTACCTTTGAGGTGGCCACCATTTTGGCTGGTAGCCCGCACATAGCGACCGTCAGTGTCAATATCCCTGAAGGCAAGCGCATCAAAGACCTGCCCGCCATCTTTCAAAAAGCGGGCGTCGCCACTCCTGAACAAATTGCCGCCGCTGTCAAGATGGTTGAGTTGAGCCCCGAAGCCAAAGCGGGCGGCGCACGCAACCTAGAGGGCTTTTTGTTTCCCGCCACCTACCCCTTTCCTGTGCGGGCGACAGGTGAGGAGGCGGTCAAGACTATGGCTGAGCGCATGAGCCTGGAATTCACCCCCGAGCGGGTCACCGCCGCCAGAAAGCTGGGCCTGAGCGTCTACGACTGGGTGACACTCGCCAGTATGGTGCAGGCCGAGGCCGCCAACAACGCCGAAATGCCCGCCGTAGCAGGGGTGTTTCTCAACCGCCTGCGTGAAGGCATCGCCCTGGGTTCTGACCCCACCGTAGCCTACGGCCTGGGCAAAGACCTGCCCGAACTCGACCGCTCAGCAGGCGACTTTGTCAGGGATACACCCTACAGCACCTACACCCGCAAAGGCCTGCCCGCTGGCCCTATCAACAATCCTGGCGAGGCCGCGCTGCTGAGCGTCATCAACCCTCACCGCACCCTTGCTGACGGACGCGACGCCCTGTACTTTTTGCACGGACGCGACGGTGAGATTCACCTCAACTACGACTATGCCTCGCACCTGCGCGACATTGAAAAATACAGGTGATACGGACTGCCGCTCCATTCCACCACAGTCGGAAAAGCGCCGCCTGCGGCTC
>JAGLBF010000050.1 GCA_018260375.1 Deinococcus sp. | reverse complement strand
ATCACTAAAATAAGCAACCATAAGACCAAAATACCTGCCGCACTTGTACTAAACTTCTGTAAAGTCAAGGCCGCTGCCAACTGCACAACGGCAATTTGCATAGTACCAATGGTGTGCAGGCGCAATTCTGTCTGCGGAGATGCACCATACCCAGGATAGAGCCCCTGATAAGCACGCCAAATCAGCCACACACCCACCCAAACAAAAGTGGAGCGTAGAGGCAAGGTAATACCACCCCAGTGCAACATCCAATAGGCTAAACCATAGCAAAATACGGTGCTGAATAAATCTCCCAGTACAAACGTCAGTCCTTGAGAAGTACCTCGCAAACTCAGGGACACACCACGGTTATGTTCACGTGTGACTGGCGTACTTGGAGTATATAAGCCCATATACCTTAGCTCCTCGCCTCAGCAGAACGGGCCTGATAGCTATAGCCGTAGCTATATTCAGATGAATTAGACTGTGTCACCTTATTGATAACAGCTCCCATGATAGGAACATCGGCATTCTTAGCACGACGCAGTACCTGACGCACTGCTTGTAGGGTCGTCTGCCCCGCTTCGGTAACCAATACCACGCCATCCACATGGCGGCCCAGCACCAAACCATCTGCGAGAGCCAGCAGCGGCGGGCTATCAATCAGTATCATGTGGTAGTCTTTGCTCCAGCGCTGCAAGATTTCACCCAAGTCTGGGCGGTTGAGAGTACCTAAACTGTCTTGAATACCAGGGCCAGCTGGCAAGACATCTACATTAGGCTGTACTTGCAACACCTGAACATTGTTCGGGTCACGCAGCGCTTCTTGTAAGGTGCGTCCGCCACCTACACCCACCAACTGCTGCCACTTATGACGCTTTTCATATTTATGCCATACTTCGGCCTGCGTACCGCGCCTTAGGTCAGCGTCAATAATCAGTACCCGCTGACCACTGGTGGCCATACCATCAGCCAAGGTAGCGGTGAGGCTGCTTTTGCCTTCACCAGGCGCCGTAGAGGAGATCATAATGCGCTTACCCGGTTGATTGCCAAAAGCCGACAACAGATTAACGCGCAAAAACCCAATAGCTTCGTATATACCGGCTTGATGCGCTGCCCGCACAATGCCACTAAGCACCACATCACGCTTACGCAGCATAGGAATACTGCCCAAGGTGGAGATACCCAGGGACAACAAGTCTTCTTCACTGCGAATAGTGCGGTCAGATACCGTCAGTAAGGCTGCAATACCGCTGCCAAGCAAAAAGGTGAGCAGCGCCGTTAATAAGCTATTGCGAATCGGCCTAGGTGCAATAGGAATGAGCGGTTCAATGGCTGGCCCCACCGTGTCAAGTGAGCCGGTGATAGACAGTGCCTGAATACTGGTGTTAGCCAGGTTGCGCTGTGTCATAGCGCGGGTGGAGATCAGTGTTTCACGCTCAATCGGGTCAAGGCCACCGGCATTAAGCTGCTGGTCTATGGCTTTAAGCTGGGCATTTTGGACAGATTGTGCTTTTTGTACCGTCTGAAGCGCACGGTTTTTATCCCAGCTAGACAAGGCCAGGGTGGTCGCGTCAGCCAGTACGCGGGCAGCTTGCGGCGTAGGAGCATGCGCCGTAACGGTATAAACTCCATTACCCGTCATATCCAAGCGGGAAGTCAGGGTGACCGTCTTGAGGTTACCGAGTTGCACTTCGCGTTGCAATTTAGCGCTCAGTTCAGCCTTGATAGGCGCTGATAAGCCGCTTTGCTGAATGGCTTTAATAACGTTATTCATCACCGTACTGCTTTGCAGCGCCTCACTAAGTGCGCCAGCAGGCAGCTGCGAGGCCGAAACCAGTGTTCCCTGAGCCACAACATTAGAAGACAGCACTGTAATTAGGCTTGCCGTCGACTCATAGACAGGTGGCTGTGCGCGCGACCATAAGTAAGTGCCCCCAGATACCAGCACTGTTGCCAGCAAAATTACGGGCATGCGGCGGCGAATCCCGCGCCAAAGCGTGCTCAATTCTATTTCGTTATCCACCTGCTGGGCAGGCTCCGTATAGGGTTCACTCACACAAAACTCCAATTTAGGGTGAGCCGTAAGCCGCTGCACCGCTCTTTTATATCTATATCCTGCTAGCAAAAATATTGTATTACTAAAGGCACTTTATGAAGCTAGCATATGTTACTCATGACCATGAGATTTTACTCCCTTCCTCATAGACTACAGAAGTCCGCTACGACCACCGCTACTGTTACCATCTTCTTCCCCTCAAAGTAGGCATTCAGTATATGCTCAGTAGTATTACATTCTGCTTAGCCCAGTAGAATGAAGGAAATTCTCATCAGTGCGTCAGCTTGAGGAAACTCCAGAAGGCAGAGTCGCTGTCCATACCATTTCCTGGGTGTCGTCTTGTGCGGCGCGGCCACCCTGAGCAGCTTGCTTGTGAACCATTGCCGAGAGCTTCCAGTGCTGCCTGCCAATATGCAACTCGTACACGCCATGCTCCTGTGCGCCCTGTACCCGTGCTCGCGGAGCTTCAAAGTGCACTTGCACCGCTGTTCCCGCCGGGAAATCCGCAAAAGGTGCTTCTAGCTGGCCTTTAAACTCCCGCTGCGGGTCAGTGACATGACCACTCCAGGCACCGCGCAGAAGCAAGGTCACGGACGATTGAGTAGACTCGGGTGATGATGTTGGATTCATAGCCTTATGCCACCATAAAAATGAGCGTCGTGGGTAAGTAGAGGTTAATAGGGCCATAAGGTACAGGGCATCAGTGAAGGCCGTGAGGAAAGAGCAATCAGCTATCAGGACTAGCCGTATTGATGCCCTGATAGGGATTTTTCCTAACGCCGCTGGCCTTCTTTCATGGCGTGTAGAACACAGTTGAAGCCGGGATCGGTAGCATAGTGCCTCATACGGATTCCGATTGATTCGGAAGTACGCCAAATCAATCAGGGCGGATGCGAGTGGGAACAGCATACGGACTGTGCGGTATGGAGCCGCAGGCGGCGCTTTTCCGACTGTGGTGGAATTTAGCGGAATCCGTATCACACACCTCAACCATATCTAAGCTCTATCAAAAAGGTTAGCAACAGTACAGCCAAAAGACTAAACGGGCCAACGTGCACAATGCCAATACCAGAGGCTATTGTGGCCCAGATCGCCCAAACATCCCTCACCTTTAATTTGGCATCAGTTTGGATAGTGGCAATTCTTTCACTGATCTGACACTATCTGCGCCCGAAGTGAATAACATCAGCTGCTACAGATCAGCAAGCCGTTCACTTGCCTCAGCCTCAAATCTCTTCGTATTCCAGGTAGGTGTAGCCCAGCAGCTCCTCGCCGTAATCTTCGAGCATCTCTACTTCTTGCTGGTCAGTAAGCCAGCCTTCTTTGATGGCTTCGTCGGCCTGGTCTTCAATGCTTTCGCGCAGCATCCCTTCTTCGTAGCCCATAGACTCGATCATGCGGCGTGCTTTTTGCCCACGCACAAAGAGGTCTATGTGATAACGGCCACCCGAACGCACCGTAACGTGCGCTTCACTGACCTTGCCAAAGAGGTTATGGGCGCTGCCCAGCACGTCCTGGTAGGCCCCCGCCAGAAAGATGCCCAGATAGTACGGCTCGTCGCCTGGCTCGTGCAGCGGCAAGGTGGCCCGCACATCACGCAGGTCAATAAATTTTTCTATCTTGCCGTCGCTGTCGCAAGTGATATCCACCAGTGTGGCCTGACGCGTGGGTTTTTCGTCGAGCCGCGAGAGGGGTATGATGGGAAAGAGAGCTTGTATCGCCCAGTTATCGGGCAAGCTTTGAAACAGCGAAAAGTTACAGATGTACTTGTCTGCCAATACCTTTTGCAAGTCTTCTAACTCGTCAGGGACGTATTTTTCGCCGCTGACCATCTTGGCAACTTTGCGCAAAATGGCGTTGAACAGCGCTTCGCCGCGCGCGCGGTCAGGCAACGACACGTAGCCCAGGTCAAAGAGGTTATGCAGGGTTTGCTTGTCGCCCACCGCGTCGTTGTACATTTCGCGGTAGTTGCGGGTGGTGATGTTTTCTAAGACGTCTTCCAGGTCTTTGACAATCTGATGGGTGTCTTCGCTCGCAGGCGGGATATCTTGCAGGTTTCGGGTGGGGCCAGTCACATCTACCACAGGCACGATCAGCACCGAGTGGTGAGCGGTCAGGGCGCGGCCCGACTCACTGATAATGGTCGGCTCAGCAACCTGGCGGGCCTTACAAACTTCCTGCACAGTATAAACTACGTCAGCGGCGTATTCGGCGAGGGTGTAGTTGGTAGAGGCATAAAAGGTGGTTTTGGAGCCGTCATAGTCCACACCCAGGCCGCCACCGATATTGAGGTACTTGAGACTCGCCCCCGCCGCCATCAAGCCGGCATAGGTTTGGGTGGCTTCGCGTACTGCTACTTTGATGCGGCGAATGTCAGTAATTTGCGAGCCGATGTGGGTGTGCAACATCACCAGCGAGTCGAGCATGTTCTCTTCTTTGAGGCGCTCAACGACTTGCAGCAACTCATAGGCGTTGAGGCCAAACTTGGCCTGGTCGCCACCCGACTCTTCCCACTGACCAGAGCCGCGTGCGTGCAGCTTAAAGCGCACCCCGATGGCAGGCTTGACTCCCAGCGCACGGGCTTGCTTGAGGATACGCTCTAGCTCGCTGAATTTTTCAATGGTGATCACCACGTTTTTGCCCAGACTGCGGCCCCACAGCGCCAGCTTAATAAATCCGTCATCCTTAAATCCGTTGCAGCACAGCAGCGCGTCAGGATGCATCTTTTGGGCCAGGCACAGCGCCAGCTCCGCTTTAGAGCCTGCCTCTAGCCCGTGAGCGTACTGGTAGCCCGCCTGGGCGATGCTTTCGACCACCAAACGGCGCTGGTTCACCTTGATGGGAAACACACCCTGGTACGCACCCTTATAGTTGTACTCATCGATGGCTTTGTGAAAGCTTTCGTTAAGCTGCTTAACACGTCCTGCCAGCACTTGTGGAAAGCGCAGAATAAAAGGCATGCTTTCACCGCGTTCCACCAGTTCGTCTACCACGTCCTTGATCACCACGCTCAGGCCTGGCGACGGCGTTACTTCCATTTCACCGTCATCATTGACCCTAAACCAACCCCCCGACCAGTTGGGAATAGAGTAGAGTTCGGCGGCTTCGGTCACGCTAAATTTGTCTGCTTTCATGGGCGAATTCCTCCTGAGGTACAGCTGAGGCTCGCCGTGCGCGGGGTAGTCAACAACCTAGAGCGTTTCCAAGTAAGTAACCACGCCGTGCGAAACCGCTCAGCATAATAACCCGCTTTTGTAGGGCAGGTATCAAGGTCAAGCCCAAAGCGCCCAAGCAAGCCGTACAATACGGTAACGATGAAGACTACGAATAAACACATGACCAAACAGCGTCCTGAGAAGTATCAAAACGCCGCCCGCCTGCTGATGGGCAGCTTTATGGTGTTGGCCGGGGTGGGCCACCTCACCTTTGCACGCGAGGACTTTCAGGCGCAGGTACCTGACACGCTCACCGAAGTACTGCCCGTCAGCAAAGACTGGGTGGTGCTGGCTTCAGGCGTGGTAGAAATTGGCCTGGGCGCGGCGCTACTGACCCTCCCCCAACCACAGCGGCAGACCTTTGGCAAGCTGCTGGCAGCCTTTTTTATAGCGGTCTTTCCGGGAAATATCGCGCAGTACCTAGGACACAAAGACGCTTTTGGGCTAGACACTGACCAAAAACGGCTAGGGCGGCTGTTTTTTCAGCCTGTACTGGTAGCGGCGGCGCTGTGGAGTACCAAGAAGTAAGTACGGAGTTTGACGTCTGACTTTGTTCTTGTTAAGCACGTGGTGAAGGAGACGTAGACAGGAACAAGTACGCATTTCACGGTAGCGCAGCACAGGCGGCACCTTCCCGGCTGTGCTGCAATAAAGCGCAGTCCGTATCAGCACTCAGCCCTGAAACGCCGTAGCGAGCAACAGGTGAAAAGCAAAAAGACCTTCTCCATTACAGAAAAGGCCTTCTTATCTTTGGCGGTCCGGACGGGATTTGAACCCGCGACCTTCTGCGTGACAGGCAGATATGCTAACCGCTACACTACCGGACCAACACAACGCTGGTACATCACTGCTCCTGTACTACTGACGGGTCAACACCTTTAGTTCAATTGTGTTTGACCGAGCATGATAAACGGCACAGCAGCAAAGCGCATTAAATCTTAAGGGCTGCAGGGGCATTTGTCAAATATTGGGCGCGGGGTGGCCACAGAGGCGTGCCCGCACCCATCAGCCTGACCGCCAAGACACGCACTTGGTCTTAGATTGACCTTAATGGGCCTTGATTGACTTTGCTTGCTTGACCTTGACACGCATGCGCCCAGTATTTGCTACACTGTTAAAGTTGCACGGTGTGCCGCCCCCCGCTGGGTTACTTTTGCAAGCCAGCCAGCCCAGGGCGAAAACCCAGGCGTGAGCGTAGACGGCGCACCGCACAGAAATACACATTGCCACACCCGTTGGCATGGAGGACACCCACATGGAACTGAAAGCCACCACCAGAGAAACCCAGGGCAAACTGCTCGACAGCCAGATTCCCGCCGTTGCCTACAACAAAGAACACAATGTTTCCTTTGCCCTTGACCGCAAAGCCTTTGACCGTGCTTTTCGTGCCCACGGCCTGACAGGACTGTTTGACATCACCATAGAGGGCAGCGAAACCTTCCCCGCACTGGTCAAAAGCGTGCAGATGGACAAGCGCAAGCGCGTGCCAATCCACATTGACTTTTACATGGTGACCTACGGCGAGCCTATTGAAGTAGCAGTGCCCGTACACACCCAGGGCCGCAGCCAAGGCGAAATCTACGGTGGCTTGCTTGACACCGTAGTACACAACCTCAGCATCATCGCTCCTGGCCCCCGCCGTATTCCTCAGGAACTGGTGGTAGACGTAAGCAAGCTGAATATTGGCGACCATGTGACTGCGGGTCAAGTGCCCCTGCCGCAAGGCTGCACGCTCGCCGTAGACGCTGACACGGTCGTTATCAGTGTGCTGCCCCCACGCCTGAGCAGCGAGGAGCTGGAAGCCGAAACCCAAGCCGCCCAGGTGGCTGGCCTGATTGCTGCTGGTGAACTCAGCCCAGAAGCCGCTGAAGCTGTGCTAGAAGGTGAAGCCAGCGTAGAAGAAGCCAAGGCCGAGACCGCCACCGAAGCTGAAGAAGGCGTTAATAAAGAAGGCACCGAAGGTCGCAAGCTTGACAAAGACAACCACAAAGCTGAAGAAACTCGCAGCGAGAGTGGTCAAAAGTAATCCTCTGATACGGAGTGCGCTTTCTGGCAGCACAATCAGAACAGTGCCTCCTGCACTGCCCTAGCGCACAGTCCGTATAAACCTGTGTACAAAGGGGGGCCTACCTATGAATGGTAGGCCCCCCTTTTCTTTTGGACTATTGTGAGTGCTATGGGGCCATACCCAAGGCATTAATACGGACTGCGCTAAATTCCACCACAGTCGGAAAAGCGCCGCCTGCGGCTCCATACCGCACAGTCCGTATGCTGTTCCCACTCGCATCCGCTCGGATTAATTCGGAAGTACGCCAAATCAATCGGAATCCGTATAATACAGTTGTCATTCAAGACAGTTGGTGCTCAAAGCAGTTAGAGAGCCAGCACACCACCCATCACCCACCATCTGTCTACCTTTTTAACACACCCTCCATCAAGAACTTAAGGGTTAAGCTCATCTCTTCTTGTAAGCTGCGCTCTGAGCCGTACGAACTCCAGCGCAGCGCCACGATGAGATAGGTATCAGCGATGAGGTTGCTCATCCGCTGTAAACTCAGGTCGCTGCGGAGCTGTCCCGTCTGCTGCATGGGGCGCAGAATAAGTTCAATAATGCGGCTCAGCGGCAAGGCCTGGTACGCGGTACGGGCGCGTTCGGGGTTGGGATTCATCACCTCGTACGCCAGGGGCGGTATCAGGTCGCGCTCCTGTGAAGACTCTTCAGCAAGGCACTGCCAGACTTCGTGTAGCACCGTAATCGGCGGCGCTTGTTCTTGTAGTCGAGCGTGGGCATGCTGATAGAGCCGCTTCATAATCTGCGCGCCGTAGTCTAAGAGCACTGCTTCTTTGTAAGGATAGTAGTTAAAAAAGGTGCCACGCGAAATGTTAGACGCTCTTGCAATATCAGTAGCGGTCGTGCCCTGAAAACCCTGTTGCTTAAATAGTTCTATCGCTACGTTATAAATACGCGCACGCCGCTTTTCTTTTTGCTGCTCGCGCAGTGAGAGTGAATCCATGATGGCATCAGGTATAACACGTTGTAGCTAAATTGTGTAGTACAAGGCGTAGACAGGTGCGTAGCTTAATGGGTTAGCGCCCTAGTCCCCTGCCCTCAATCATGACACCTGTGCTATGCGCGGGGGCCAGAGCAAAAGCACAGTGATAGCCGTTCTTCCTGTACCATTTGCCGCCCTGTATTCAGCCTGTTTACGGCTCAAAAGAATCCTGAAAGGCGTAGCGGTCGCCGCGCACCCAGTAATTGACGTAGGATACCCGCTGCGCCCCGCTATAGGTTGTGCGCCGCATCAGGAAGGCGGCGGTGCCAACGGGTACGCGCAGCAACTCGGCTTCTTCTTGGCGCAGGTTAACGGCCTCCAGGCTCTGCTCTACGCGGGTGAGCGGCACGCCCATGGCAATCAGCAGCTCGTGAATGCTTTCAGAAGCGAGGTTACGCTCAAGCAGGCCGCCCACCAGAGCCGCGTTGATGTAGCGCTTTTCTATCACCAGCGGCTCATCACCCGCGCTACGCAGGCGGTGGATGAACGCCACGCTGCTCCCCGGCTCAATTTGCAGTACGGCGGCAATTTCGGGAGTGGCCTGTATCTCGATGGCGCGCAGCACCTGGGTACGGTGTTCGGGGTGGCGCGCCCACTCCTTAAAGGGGCGGATACGAAACACACCCTGGCGAAAGCGCTTGCCCGTAGGAAAAGTGCCCGCGCCCTGCACGCGGTAGACGTAACCTTCGCGCTCGAGTTCGTCAATGGCGCGCCGGGCGGTCATGCGCGAGACATCAAACTCACGGGCCAGTTGCGGCTCACTGGGCAGTGGCAATCCTTCGAGATAGTGCCCGCCCAGCAAACGGTCTTTGAGGGTGGTTTTAATGAGTGGGTATTTTGCCATTCTGCCTCCGTGCAGCCAGTACACTATGCTATCTACCGTGTCACTGCGTTATTCTTACTGCCCTGAACCGCTAGCAACGGACACCATCTACAGTACATCGTTCACTAGGCCGTTCATAACCTGATCAGCCCATGTTCTGAAAGGCGGCCACTTGATCAACCGTGCATCAGTGCCAGCCTTTGGCCTCAGCGCTACTTTTTTTTATCAATAAGTCCCGGCCCTCTAACTACAGCTTAGAAACACAGGGCTTAGTGTAACGTACCCAGCGAGTATATCGCCGCGTTGACGTTTAACTGATACGGACTGTGTTTTATTCCAGCACAGGCAGAAAGGCGCGGCCTGCGCTACCGTGAAATGCGTCGTGTTTCTTACGCCAGCTGGCCTTCTTTCATCATGTGTTGGACAACCTTCAAGTCAACATCCCTATCATCTGCCCAGTACCCCCTCTCGCAAACCTAACCACCGATGTGGGACATCTCTATTTTGGTCACGCTATTGGACGGATGTTTTACGGCGGCACGCTCCTCGCTGTAGCGGTCACGGCGGTCTTGCCAGAGGGTGGTGATGTGATCGGTCAGTTGATCATCGCTGGCTCCGCTGCGCAGTGGGCCACGCAGGTCGTGTCCACCCGTAGCAAAGAGGCAGGTGTACACGCTGCCCACCGCTGACAGCCGTGCGCGTGAGCAGTCACCACAAAAAGGCTCGCTGACACTGCTGATAAACCCAGCCTGGTATGAACCCGCCTGGTACGTGCGGGCCACGTCGCTGGAGTGGGCGGGGGTCAGGGCTTGCCAGGGCAACTGCGGCTCGGCCTGCTGCAACTGCCCGCGTAGTTGGGCTGAGGGCAGCACCTGACGCAGCGCCCAGCCATTATGATTGCCCACATCCATAAACTCAATAAAGCGCACCTGGGCCAGCCCCCGCACAGCCTGCCACAGTTCGGGCAAGCCCGCGTCATTGACGCCGCGCTGCACCACAGTATTGACCTTGACGCCCAGGCCCGCTGATAGAGCGGCTTCTATGCCTTCTAGCACGCGCTGGGGTGACACGCCCAGGCCGTTCATCTGTCCAAAAACGTCGGGGTCTAGGCTGTCAAGGCTTACGGTGACGCGGCGAAGGCCAGCCGCCTTGAGGTCGGCGGCGTAGCGCGGCAACAGCAGCCCGTTGGTGGTCATGGCGATGTCTCTAATGCCAGGAATGTGCGCCAACTGACCTACCAAAACGGGCAAGTCCTGGCGCAGCAGTGGCTCGCCGCCTGTGAGACGCAGCTTCACCACACCTAGGCGCGCAAAAAGCCCCGCCAGACGGGTGATTTCTTCAAAGGTGAGCAGCTCTGGGCGCGGCAAGAAGGGATAATCCGCGCCGAACACCTCGCGGGGCATGCAGTAGGTACAGCGCAGGTTGCAGCGGTCCGTAACCGAAATACGCAAATCGCGCAGCGTGCGGCCCAGTTGGTCGCGGAGCGGGAAAGGGGGTGGCGCAGCCATACGCCAGCCTAGCGCAGCGGAGCAAAGGGGAGCAGGGCAAGACGCACAGTCGGCAAACTGGTGTGCTGCCCCCAAAAAATACAGCCCTCTCCCCTACCTGACCCCGCAGCGCTAAGATGGTGCAGTCTTTAAAATCTACGCCGTTTAGCCTGCCTACAGGAGGAATTGACCGTGACCAATGACGTAACAGGCCAGATAGACCACATGCTGCACGAACAACTTGCCGTAGCGCCCAGCGCCGACTTTGTGCGCCGCGCCCGTTTTAGCCGCGAGGATTATGACACGATGTACCGCCGTAGCCTAGATGACCCAGACGGCTTTTGGGCTGAGCAAGCCCAGTCGCTGAGCTGGTTTGTGCCCTGGTCACGGGTGCTTGACTGGCAAGAACCGCACGCCAGGTGGTTTGTGGGCGCGCAGACCAACCTGTGCTACAACGCGCTTGATGCCCAAGTGTTAGCCGGGCGCGGTGACAAGCTGGCGATAGTGTGGGAAGGCGAAGACGGCACACAGCGGCGCTACAGCTACGCCGAACTGCTACACGAGGTGAAAAAGGTCGCTAATGTACTGCTGTCGCTGGGGGTCAAAGCGGGCGATACCGTGACCGTGTACCTGCCGCTCATCCCCGAAGCTGTGATGAGCATGCTGGCCTGCGCCCGCATCGGCGCGGTACACAGCGTGGTGTTTGGGGGCTTTAGCGTGTCGGCGCTGGCTGACCGTATCCGCGACGCGGCCTCGCGGGTGGTGATCACTGCTGACGGCGGCTACCGCAAGGGCGCGGTGGTGCCGCTGCTGGCCAACGCCGAGGCCGCTGCCAAACAGGCCGGCGGCGTAGAGCAGATGCTGGTGGTGCGCCGCCTGATTGAACCTGTGGCCCAGGCTACACAGTCCCCTGACCAGTCCACCCAGTCCCCTGACCAGTCCACCCAGTCCCCTGACCAGTCCACCCAGTCCCCTGACCAGTCAGACGGGCAGGCCTGGCAGGTACACGACTGGCAGCACGCCCTGCAAGCCGCTAGCGACGAGCACCAAGCCGCCGCCTTGGACAGCGAGCACCCACTGTTTATCTTGTACACATCGGGCAGCACAGGCAAGCCCAAGGGCATCGTGCACACTACGGGGGGCTATATGGTGGGGGTCAAGCTGACGACCGCCGCCGTGTTTGACCTGCAAGAAGACGACCTGTACTGGTGTAGCGCCGATGTGGGCTGGATAACAGGCCACAGCTACTCGGTATACGGGCCGCTGCTCAATGGGGCCAGCGCCCTACTGTATGAAGGCGCACCCAATTGGCCCAACTGGGGCAGGTTTTGGGACATCATCCAGCGGCACAAGGTGAACATTTTGTACACCGCACCCACCGCTATCCGCTCTTTTATGCGCCAGGGCGACCACATCCCCGCGCAGTATGACCTCTCTAGCCTGCGGCTGCTCGGCTCGGTGGGCGAGCCTATCAATCCCGAAGCATGGCTGTGGTTTTGGCGCGTCATCGGCGGCGAGCGCTGCCCTGTAGTGGATACCTGGTGGCAAACTGAAACGGGAGCCATTATGCTCACCACCTTGCCAGGAGCCTACACCAGCAAACCTGGCAGCGCGGGCCTGCCGCTCTTTGGCATAGACCCCGCCATTGTGACGCGTGACGGCCGTGAAACAGTGGGCGAAGACGGCGGCCTACTGGTGATCAAGCGGCCCTGGCCCAGTATGCTGCGCGGTATTTACGGCGATGACGAGCGCTATGCCAAAACCTACTGGCAAGAGATACCGCATGTCTACTTTACGGGTGATGGAGCGCGCAGGGACGCTGACGGCTACTACACCATCATGGGACGGGTGGATGACGTACTGAATGTCTCAGGCCACCGCCTGGGGACTATGGAAATAGAATCCATGCTTGTAGGTCACGGCAGCATTACCGAAGCCGCTGTGGTCGGCCGCCCCGACGATATTAAGGGCGAGGCAGTGGTGGCTTTTGTGGTGTTGCAAGTAGGCCACACCCTTGACGGTCAGGAGGTGCGCGACTATGTCAGCCGCGAAATAGGTGCGCTCGCTCGCCCCGACGCGATTTATGTAGCAGATATCTTGCCCAAAACCCGCAGCGGCAAAATCATGCGCCGATTTTTGCGGCAAATCGCTGCCGGAAAGCCCATAGAGGGCGACACCTCCACACTGGAAATGCCAGAGGTGCTGACCAAGCTGCAAGCCACCACGCCTTTGTAGTGCAGGCAGAGAAGGCGCCTGAGCATCAGCACGGGGCGCTTCTGGATATTTCTGGATACGTGTTGTACGACTGTACAGGGTAGCTACCTACCTTGCTACGGCAATTCAACCACGCTGGCATCTGACAACGTAAATTTGAGGGTACGCGGTACACGGCGGCCTCCACGCACCTGAGCGCGCAGCCCAATCAGGCAATCTTGCAACCTGATATCCACATTTTCAATAACGGCCTCAGACTCTATAACGCTGTGCTCCACTTCGGCGTTGCGGATGATGGTGCCGCGCCCAATGCTGGTAAAGGGGCCGATGTAGGCGTTTTCGAGCACCACATCGTCGGCAATCAGCACAGGCCCGACGATCTGGCAGTTGGTGATGCGGGCACTGGCAGCAACTTCTACCCGCCCGCTGAGGCGCGAATCCACGACCGTACCTTTTATACAGCCTTCTATGCGCTCCAGCAGCAGCCTGTTGGCATCAAGCAGGTCTACAGGGCGGCCCGTGTCTTTCCACCAGCCCTGCACCCGCTGACCCAGCACCGCACTGCCTCCCTGTATCAGGCGTTGTATGGCGTCGGTGATTTCGTACTCGCCGCGTGCCGACGGGGACAGGCCGTCTAAGGCTTCAAAAATGCGGCTTGAAAAACAGTACACCCCCGCCACTGCTAGGTTGCTGGGCGGGCTTTTGGGCTTTTCTACCAGCTCAACAATGCGGTTACCGTCCATACGGGCCACCCCAAAGGCGCTAGGGTCGGCCACTTCTACCAGGGCAATCAACGCGTCGGGGCGCTCAAGCTCAAACTGGCGCACATAGCTGTTGATGCCAAACTCAAAGAGGTTATCGCCCAGATACACGCAAACATCCTGGCCTGCCGCCCAGTCACGCGCCATATTCACGGCGTGCCCCAGGCCCAGTTGCTCATCTTGGTCTATCAGGGTAAATGTTGCCCCCTCTACCTTGCTCAGCACATATTCAATTTCCTGGCGGGTCAGGTCAGAGACAATAACAGCGATGTCCGTAATATCCGCCGCCATCAGTGTTTCTATGGCGTGTACGATAATGGGTTTACCCGCCACCTTAAGCACAGGCTTAGGACGAGTAAAAGTAAGGGGACGCATCCGCGTACCCAGGCCAGCAGCGGGAATAATGCCTTTCATGTTGTACTCAGTCTAAACCTTGGTTAGGCGCAGTGAGGCTTGGCTTAAGGTGTAGTCAGGTTCAGAGACAGCGGTGTCCTAAGGCTCCCGACCTAAGCCTTGTTAAAAACGTGGTGAAAGAAGGCCAGCCGCAGTAGCGACAAGCACACATTTTGTGCTGTGGCAGCGCATATAACAACGCAGAAAAGCCCACAGGCTAGCGGGCCGTCACACCCCGCTGGCCCCGTATCTACAAATCACGCCTTGAAAAGTTCCAGATGCTCAGCAAAAGCGCGAGCACGCTATAGGCTACAGCCCAGATCAATAAGCCTATATTCATCGGCTCACTGGCAAAAAGCGGATTGGCACCGCGTCCCATGCGGGCCAGGTCAAGCGCGGCTTGGGGTTGCAGGTAATAACTGGCACCCAGCCACAGCGCGTTGGTGGGCATCATCACGTTGGCGACGCGGCCTAGGCTCAGCATGGTGGGCGAGTTGGCAAGCGAGCCAATAGCCAACAGCACCCCCCCCGCTGAGCCCAGGCCGTAGAGCACAAAGACCGCAATGCCGTTGGTGAGCGTGGCAAAGAGGGTACTGCCCAGCACAGTCAAGCTGCTCAGCAAAATAACCGCCAGCGCAATGTAACCCACTGCCAAAACAGGCGCAGGCGGTAAGTACCCCGTAATAGCGTACACGCCGCCCAGCAGCGCCGCCGAAAGCAGCACCACATACGCCGTATTGACCAGAGTAAAGCCCAGCCAGCGCCCCAGCACCAGCTGAGCGCGCGATACGGGGCGGGCAATCATAGACTGCATCACCCCGTTTTCCAAGTCGCCGCTGATGGCCGCTACGGTAGAGAGCACCGACAGCAACGACGCCAAAAAGTACACCAAGTACATGCCGAACAGCGAAGTGTACACTACAGGCAAGGCGCCCAGGCCACGGCGGCTTGTGGGTAAACCTGCGGCAGCAGCGCGGTCAGCTAGGTTGATTTGCAGCTTGTACACGCCGTACAGATAAAACACCACGAGCAACGCGCTGAGTACCAGCAGCAAGGCCAGCAGCTTTTTTCGCCGCGCTTCGCGCAGGGTGAGCTTGATAATGAGCCAGACGGGGTTATTCATACTTAAGCCTTATACCGTGCGTTCGGGACAAAGTACCCGCAGCACGTCGTTGTTGGTGGATGATTTTACTGCCCTGATCATGGATACAAAAGAAAGCGCCCGCCAGGTATGTATGAAATAAAGCTGTTGAAGTGCATCAGATAAAGCCGTTCTAGTCATACATTCCTTGAATTAAGCTGCCAGGGGTAGTGCAACTCATGCCCGGCTTTTTCATTGCTCCAGAATGGATACAGCTGAGTGGGTTTGGGGGCTTTAGGTTTGAAGTGCTTGAGTTTGGGGGGTTTAGGTGGGGGGGGTTTGGGTTTCGGGCGATTGGCCTATCACTTCCAAAAAGAGGTCTTCTAACTCGCGGCGGTGAGGGGTCAGTTGGTAGAGTTGTGCACCGCATTCCAGCACAGTTTGAGCCACCTGAGGCAGTTGAGCTTCGGCTTGCAGGTGCAAACTCAGGTCACGGGGGGTACTTTGGCGCGGATCATAGAGGCTGAGGGCCTGGAGCAGCGCAGGGGTAACGGCATCTACCTGCACGCTAACCTCTAGGTGGCCTGCCAGCAGGTCAGTCATGCGCCCGCTGAGCAGCACCCGCCCTGAGCGCACAAAGGCCAGGTGATCACAGACTTGCTCTACTTCGCTTAGCAGGTGCGAGTTGAGAAACACCGCCACGCCCTCGTCCCGCAGCGCCCAGATGATGTCGCGTACTTCTACGCGGCCTATCGGGTCTAGCGCGGAGGTTGGTTCATCCAAAAAGACCAGTTGTGGGTGAGCCAGCAGCGCCCCCGCCAACCCGCACCGCTGCAACATGCCCTTGCTATAGCCGCCCAGCGACTCGTGCGCCCGCCCGCCCAGGCCCACCTGGTCAAGCACGGCAGGGATACGCACGCGCAGCTCAGCAGCCTTGAGGCCCGCAAGTTCGCCATGAAAGTATAAAAACTCCTCAGCGGTCATCCAGGTTTGAAAGCGGAACTGTTCGGGTAAAAACCCCAGCCGCGCCCGAATCTTTGGGTCAGCAGGCACGCCCCCCAGCACCTGTACGCGCCCAGAAGTGGGCCGCACCAGCCCCAGTAGCATTTTGACGGTGGTGCTTTTGCCCGCACCGTTGGGCCCCAAAAACCCAAAAACCTCACCTGCGTTGACCTGCAAATCAAGCCCTTCTACTACGGCCCGGCCTTTGTATTCTTTGCGGAGTTGCTGTGTTTCTATAGCGAGCGCGGCAGACATACAGGGCAGTGTAGAGCAAGTGCGGCAAGGTAATTGTGGAGTGACTGAAGGTCTGGGGCGAGGAACTGGCTCTAGGGTGACGCCAGGTCTGGACACCCTGATACGGATTCCGATTGATTTGGCATACTTCCGAATCAATCAGGGCGGATGCGAGT
>JAGLBF010000225.1 GCA_018260375.1 Deinococcus sp. | reverse complement strand
AAGCACGTCTCAGACGTGTTTATTAGGACTATTCACCCAATGCAACTCATGAGTAGTACGGATTCCGATTGATTTGGCGTACTTCCGAATCAATCCGAGCGGATGCGAGTGGGAACAGCATACGGACTTCGCTCCATTCTGGTGGCAGTCCTTAGTAGAGTTGAGGGCCATTGCCAACACTGCGCCTTTGACCGAATTCATTCAAAAGCGGCTTTTACTCAACGCACACCCTTCATCAGCTTATTGTCAGACCGTTGCGAGAATTATCAATGTATACTTTGATTATGTTTGGTCGCCGCCCATCTGCACAAGTGGTTTTTGTAGGAAGCCTTATTGCGGCTATTGTCATGGCCATAGTGGCTGTTCATGAAGCCACAGTGCAGAGCTGGCCCTGGGCCATCGGCTGGGGTGTGCTGGCCCTGATCTTCACCGTGGACGCTATTCGTTCCTGGAGCTGGACCAAAAATAAAGACCAGCGCGAGTAACAGCGCACGGGCAACTTGGTTACCTTGCTTGCAGTGCCAGCATGCTTAAGGCTCCTGACCTTTTGGCGAAAGCACGCCGCGCCCTGTCATCTCTCCTGTTTCCAGGAAAGCGGCGGTGGCTTCTCCAAAAGGCGAGTGCTGCCGCGCCCAAGTGACGGCGGCAGCGACGTCATAGTCTACAGCACACAGCTCAGCGCTCCAGTGGTGTAGGCGGCGCTCCAAGAGTGTCCAGCGGGCGCGGGGGTCTGCGTCTACCTGGTCAGACACTGAGCCGCAGTTGACCAGCAAGGTGTCGCCCACACGGGTCGTGCCAGCGCGGTGGGTATGCCCGCACACCACCACCTCGGCTTCTAGTGGGGCCAGCTGTTGCCGCAGCGTACGCGGGTCGCGGCTGCGGTAAAAGCCCGCTCTTGTATCCGTATCCGCTGGCTGCTCAACTTGCCATTCCCAAAGCAGGCTTTCCCAGGCGCTGCTGGGTGTACCGTGACAGGCCAAAATTCCCTCTAGGCGGGCAGTTAGCGGCAACTGTGACAGCCGCTCGATGGCGTGACCGGGCAACTGATCACGCAGCCACTCACCCACCACCACGCTCAGCGGACTGTGACGGCCCCCCGGCCACCACTTTTCCTCGTTGTTGCCGCGCACTTCTAAGGCCCCCAGTTGTTGCTGCAAGGCGTAAGCCAGCGCGGGGTTAGCCGCCCCCTCTACCTGGTCGCCCAGATTGATAATAGCGTCGGGTTTTGCCCGCTCTATATCGGCCAGCACAGCTTCTAATGCATAAGCATTGCCGTGAACGTCGCTGATGATCGCTACTCGCACAGCCCCGATAATAGGGCGAAATGGCTGTAGGGATGTCTGAATGTCTCAACCTGAATGTCCCAACCTGAAGGTCTAGGCATCAGAGCGCACGATGCTTAGCTACTCATACGGATTCCGATTGATTTGGCGTACTTCCGAATCAATCAGGGCGCAT
>JAGLBF010000224.1 GCA_018260375.1 Deinococcus sp. | reverse complement strand
GGCGAAGGCCATAAGGTTTTCGCCGTATTGTTCAAAACCCTGGTGCAAGACTCCAGTCAATTACGCATGACTAAAGTCACGCGCTTGTATCTGGATTCCATCGCAACTCCGCATACCTTCGCAGGCGTGCAGCTTTGACTTCAACATCCGACACATCAGGGCGTATTGACAACACACCCGTACTCATCCAGTCCTGCCGAATGAGCATCGTTCTCAGCGCAATATTCACACTCGCCACCCTATCCGCGTGACCCCTATGACCACATGCCTCACAAACAAATTCAAGCCCTGCATTTGGTCTGTTCCCTTTGGAGCAGTGACCGCACTTGGGGCAGCATTGGCTGGTGTAATTGGCATCCACCCGCACAGCAAGAGAACCGTGCAGCGGAGCTTTGTACGCCAGCATCGTTTGAAGTTCTGCGAACGACCATTGAGAACGGCGACGTTTGGCCTTCTTAGCCTTTTTACTGGCTTTGGGGTTAGAGCGTCCTTCAGTGCGTTCACGGATTTTGGTCAAGTCCTCAAGGCCAAAAATGGCGTTGGGGTAACGGGTCAACAACTTCTTGGCAAGCGTGTGATTTCTATCAGCGATAAACCGTCTTTCTCTCCCCGACAACGCTACCAAACGGCGCGTTGCGGAACGAGTGCCTTTACGCTGGAGGGATTTCTTTGTACGAGCAAACTGGTCTTTTTGCTGGCGGACTTTCGCCCCCTTCTCAAACAGGCTTTGCCCGTCTTTGTCGGTGGCAACGAAGTGATACCGCTGGCCCACATCCACACCAACGATGTTGGAATGGCTGACAGGTTGCGGGTCTGGCAAGTCAATATTCAAGGCAACGATCAGGTAATACTGCTTTTTGGACTTCTGGTAATAGAGTTTGGCGGCTCCCGTTTCACAACCTTGCTGAATATAATCAAGGTGCTTCTGGTAGCCTTCGTATTCCAAAACCAAGCGGCCTTCAAGCGTTCCTACGCTGACTTTGCCACCCTTTTTCCAAGAGTAGTCACGCTGATATTGGTATTCCAGTGTGCGACTGACAAACTTCGGTGCAGTATCCAAGCCTTTGTAACGGCGCTTTGTATGCCCTTTTTCTCTGGCTTGGATATTTTGCTTCAGTTTCGTCCACTGGGTTTTGTAACTACTCGCTACCTGTCTTTCGGCAGTACAAGCCAGTTGCGCCCCCAGCCCGAAGCGTTCCCTCAGGGTGTCATAGACAGCCTTATGGAGTTTCGGGGCCGAGGACGTTTTATCCAACTCAAATGCCTTTTTAGAGGTGTAATTCAGAGCGTCACGGTAGGCCAAAGAAACCGCATCCAACATCGCCTTTTGTTCCGGCGTGTGGCGCAGCTTCAGCTTGGCGCTTATCGTAACCCTCATAAGGAGAAGTTTAACATGGTGAACAAAAAGACTCAAGAGGCTTCAGCTTATAGGCACGCCTTTGGCGTGCGGCCCATTCCTCCCATGACTAAAGTCACGGGTGTCCAGGGCCAAGCATGAA
>JAGLBF010000049.1 GCA_018260375.1 Deinococcus sp. | reverse complement strand
ACAACAAGTATCTGGTGCTGGCACTTGACTGGCGCGTGTCGGACGAGACGCTTAAGTGGGCCAATGACCTTCTCAAGGCCAACCCCACCTTGCCCACCATTCTTACCACGCACCAGATTATGAATATCGGCCCTGATATGGTCACGGCTATTGACACCGAAAACGGCCTGCGGCTGTGGGACAAACTGATCAAGACCAATGACCAGATTTTCCTGACCATCAACGGACACCACCACGGCGCCGCCAAGACGGTCAAGAAAAATGCCCTGGGCCACGACGTTCAGATGATGGTGGTGGACTATCAAAGTGACTACGACGGCGGCAACGCCTACCTACGCCTGCTTGAGTTTGACGTGGCGGGCAACAAGATGAATGTGATGTCTTTTTCGCCCTGGGTACCCCAAAAGCCTAAGAGCAGCCTGACCCAGTTTGACCACGCCGAACTCACCGACCCCAACAACCGCTTTAGCCTCAACATTAACTTTAAGGAGCGCTTTGCGGGCTTTAACAAAGACTTTAAAGTGCCGACCGCTACGCCCAATACCAGCATCGTAGAGCGCGTGCGCCAGAGCTTTGCCAGCTTTCAGGAAGTGCCTAACCCCGGTGTACCAGCCAAGTCTGACACCGACTATCCTGTAGTTGCGGGTACAGTGGCCCACTGGCGCTTTGTGGGCACTCCTGGACAGCCTGCGGGCGACATCACCGACCTGAGCGGCAAAGGCAATCATCTGCTGCGCCAGAACATCAACGGCGCACCGATGAACGCGCTGACCTTTAGCAGCGACCACTCGGCGCTGTCTGCGGCCCCTGGCAGTGCTTGCCAGGTGGTTCCTTCTGGCGAAGAAGGCCAGCCCGCTAGCTTTTGGAAAACCGCCGACAACGCGCCTCTCAACGCTGAAACCTTCCCCAGCGGCTACACGGTAGAAGCCTTTCTTAAGGTCGATAAGGGCTTTGACGGCAAGAAAAACCAGTGGATGGGGGTGCTGTCGCGCCTGGGCAACGGTCACGACATTCCTGGCAGCAACTATACCGATGACAAAGATGAGCCGCTCGCCGTGATGGACGTGTCTAACCTGCAAGAACTGCACTGGGCAGTAGCGCCCCTGCAACTGCCCCCGCCCGCCACCAACGAACTGCAAAGTAACTGGTCGTGGAGCATTCCCAAAGACAAGTGGATTCACGTCGCTGTTGTCAATGACGGCAAATCTACCCGCCTGTTCGTTGAAGGCGCACCTGTACAGCGTGATGCCGACGTCGATATTTTGCAAAAAGGCCTCTTTAGTGCGGGTAAGCCCTGGATAGTGGGCGCCAAGCACTACGCTGGTGTACTTTCTGGCCCATTTGATGGTTGTATTGGCGAAGTGCGTATTGTTGACCACAAGCTCAACAAAAATGAATTTTTGAACGCCCGCAAGTAATACAGACTATATCTTCAACAGACTATAACTTGAGTGGTGTAGAAAGCGTGATAAAATAAGGCCAGCGGTAAGAGCAAACAGTACACATTGCGCGGTATAGAAGCACCAACTATACTTTCCCAGCTGTGCTTCACCGATGTGCTCTCCCGATTGTGCTGCAATAGAGCGCAGTCCGTACAACAAGGTAAGAAACCGCCTGGTTATTCAACACAGAGCCCCGCCTAATATTAAGGCGGGGCTCTGTGTTGAGGTAGGACAAATTTAATTTATCTTTTGGGCTCTACCGTCAAACCTACTTGAGCCGCTCTAGCCCGTCACGGGCTGCTTGCAAGGCGGGATTCAGCGCCAGAGCCTTGGCGTATGCGTCGCGGGCGCGCAGTGCGTCGGCGGGTGCGGTGGCACTGCCGCGCTCATACGACCAGCCCAGGTAATAATAGTATTCGGGGTTGGTGCTAGCGAGCGCTACTGCTTTGGTAAGATCGCTGCGGGAATCTTTATAGTTGGCCTGATCTAGTTCAAGGCGCCCCAGGTAATAATAAAACTCTGGATAGCGCAAAGGGTCTAGCTTAATGGCAGCTTGCAACTGGGCGCGGGCCGTAGCCGCGTCGCCAGCCAGGTACGCCACCACGCCGTACTGTCCTATGGCGTAGGGGTTTTTGGGAGCGAGCTTGGCGGCCTGTGCCGCTTCGGCCTGCGCCGCGCTGAGGTTGCCACTGAGGGCCAGCAACTTGGCATAGTAGGCGCGGTTATAGGCGTCGGCTGGTTCAGCAATAACCGCCAGTTGCAAGCTGCCTACCGCCTGCGGCAAATCGCCTGACACATAGTACATGTCGCCCAGGTTGTACAAGATAATGCCGTTGTTGGGGTTAAGGCTGCTTGCTTTCTGAAAGGCGGCAATGGCCTGCGGATACTTGCCTTGCAGGCGGTAGATAGAGCCGCGCTCGTTGTACACCTTAGACAAACTGAGATCCAGAGTGCCGGTTTCACCGCTGCGGGCGGCGGCCTCACCACTATCTAGCACCTTGAGGGCCATGTCTAGCACGTCGCCCAGTTGGCTGCGGTCGCTGGTGCCGACATACTGCGACTGATAGGCCTGGGCCAGTGCTACCTGAGCGCTGACATTCTGCGGCTCCTGTACGCTCAGCCGTTTGAACGTGTCTACCGCCAGCGGGTACTGGCGCAGGCGGATGAGGGTGCGCCCCAGGCCCATCAGCGCCGCACTGTTGCGGGGTTCGGCCTCGGCGGCGCTGCGAAAGGCGGCGTAGGCCTCAGGATATTTTCCCTGGTCATAGTACAAGTTGCCCAGCAGCACATACTTGGCGGGCGTAGGCCGTACCTGAGGCAGCGCCGCCGACGCTTTTGAGCTAGGCGGGGCAGATGGAGACGTAGAGGTTGGTTGCGCTGCCGCCACACCAACACTGAGCACCGTGAGGGCCGCGACTGCCTTGATCTGTATTGCCTTTAAAATTCCCTTTGAATTCACAAACACCTCCACCTACAGCCTAGGCTGAAGGCTTGTTGTTGGGCACACTTCCAGCAGTAGGCCGAAAGATATAGGTCAGACATTGTCTTGTATCATACTCAGTTTTGGTCGCGGGTATGCAAGGTAGACCGCTGGCAGCTGAGTCGCCCGATTTTATGCCAAACTGACAGCCATGAAGCGCATTGGGCTGACGGGTTCTATCGGCGCGGGCAAAAGTACAGTAGCAGCTTTGCTGCGTGCACGCGGCTACGCGGTGCTAGACGCCGACCAGGTAGCACGCGAGGTAACTGAGCAACCAGAGGTACTGGCCTTGCTAGCGGCTCAGTTTGCCGGTGTGGTGCGAGCAGGCCAGCTAGACCGCACTGCCCTCGCCGCCCAGGTATTTGGTGACCCACAGCAACTCGCCCGCCTCAACGCCATTGTTCACCCGCGCACGCGTGAGCAAATGAAACGCCTAGAGGCCGCCGCCGTAGCAGCGGGCGCTCGCGCTGTCTTTCAGGATATACCGCTGCTCTTTGAAACTGGGCAAGCAGGCAATTTTGACGCGGTGATACTGGTTGACGCGCCGCTAGAAACCCGCCTTGCCCGCGTCATGGCCCGCAGCAACCTGAGCCGCGAAGACGTATTGGCCCGCGACGCCCGGCAAATGAGCAGCGATCAAAAGCGCCTACACGCCACAGTGGTCATAGACAACAGCGGCACACAGGAGCAACTAGAAGTGAAAGTAGACAGCGTGCTCGCGCTGTTAGATGTCTGATACGGACTGCGCTAAATTCCACTACAGGCGGATCGCTCACTCTGTATTCATCACCTGGAAGGTGGCGCGGATTATCTCGCCATCGATCTTGTAGTGCTGGTGACGGTCAAGCAGGGTCAGCAGGGTGCGGAGGCTGCGGCCCGCGTGCAATGTCACCCAAATGGCGTAGTAGGCCACGCTCGACGCAGGAGCAATACCACCAGCGGGCGACCATACGCTGCTGAGTTGCGGCTGCAAACGCACGCCAAAGGCCAGGATTTGCTCGCTCTGGCGGCGCAGTTCTTTTTGCAGTTGCCCCACCGACTTTATGCCCGCATAGTGCAGGGCGGCGGCGAGCCTCTGAGCACGTTCTGAGTCGGGCCAGCCTTCAAGCAGCAACAGGTTCAGGCTCTGGGCCAGCTGTTGGTCAAGCTCGCGAATGGTGGGGTCGTGTAACAGCACACTCATACTCTGGGCGTCGATAAATACGTTTTCGGGGTCGTCTTGGATGCGCTGGGGGAGTTGCGCGGCGTAGTCTTGCGACAGCCTATGTATCGCCATAAATTCTTCGTCAGCCATCTCCAGCAGCCCCGCTAGGCGGTAAAAGCGCCGCTGCACCTCACGCGGCACGGCTTCGCGGCTTTTGTAACCCAGGTCATGCTCAATTTCGGCCCAGGCGTGTTGCAAAATAGAGCGGATCTGCACTTCAAAGCCCTGCGCTTCGCCTTCCAGCCGCAGGACATAATGCACGCCCATATACCCGAAGCGGTCAGGGTCTAGCATTTTGCTCTTGTCCACGCTGTTTTCCCAGTCTACTTCAAAGTGCGCTTCTAGCAGGCGTGCGACCGCCGTCACGTCTTTTTCAAAGTAGGTGATCACGCGCAGGCCCACCAGGTCAGTCACCTCGCTCAGCTGTGAGTAGCGCCCTTTGCGCCGCAATTTTTCGGCGAGGCTGGCCGGGGTTTTAAGGCGGGCGGTGATGTCATGGATCTTGATACCCGCCGCGTGTACCAGCGTGGTGATGGCGCTATGCCCCTTGATCAGCAGCGCTTCAAAGGCGGGCTGTTGCTGTGCGTATTCGGTCAGCAAATCGGCGTGAGTGCGGGAAGCCACGCCACGCATCATAGCAGCGGTAAAAGAAATAGGAGGTCAATGGGCTGCACAAACGTCTCTCTGGGCGTCTGAACATTAAGGCTATCTGAGCGT
Organism: Deinococcus sp.; assembly: GCA_018260375.1. Taxonomy (GTDB): domain Bacteria; phylum Deinococcota; class Deinococci; order Deinococcales; family Deinococcaceae; genus Deinococcus. The sequence goes on along the minus strand of JAGLBF010000049.1, from coordinate 12,068 downwards.
TTGAAGCAGAGTTTATCTGAATAGAAGAATACAGCGTCACTGTTATGGCATACTGTCTACTATTTAGGTAAATAAGCCATTTATAAATAAAAATCAGTCGATTTATATACTCCATAGCATTTTTCTGCAAGGTACTTCATATCCCATAAGCACCTATGTCTGCTATACTTTCCAGTCACAAGCGCTCCGAGGGCATTCCTGACCCCGATGACGGCGCGGCCCCTGGTTGTTGGCCCTCATGACGGCCCCAGGTGTTGTCAGGCTGTGGCCCCAACGATGAGCAAGCGGCGCAGCAACTTTTCACTTGCCGCCCTTCCTGCTTGTGGCAGGGCGCGCCCACGATACCAAAGGACACCCCACATGCAAGACACCCTGACACGGCTGGCCCAAGAACGCATTCTTATTTTAGACGGGGGCTGGGGCACCATGTTTCAGCGCGAGGAGCTGACCGAGGCCGATTACCGCCCCCAAACGCCGCACCCCCAATTCAGCTGGGAGCGACAGTACAAGGGCAACCATGACCTCTTGCAGATCACCCGCCCCGACCTGCTGCGCCGCATTCACACGCTCTACTTTGAGGCGGGGGCCGACATCACCAAAACCAACACCTTTTCCTCAACCACCATCGCCCAGGCGGACTACGGGTTAGAGGCGCTGGTGGACGAACTCAATGAGGCAGGAGCGCGGCTAGCGCGCGAGGTGGCTGACGGGTTCACCGCCCGCGACGGCAAACCGCGCTTTGTAGCGGGCAGTGTAGGGCCGACCAACCGCACCGCTACCCTGTCGCCCGATGTGGAGCGCCCAGAGTTCCGCGCCGTGACCTTTGACGACCTCAAGGCGGCCTATGCTCAGCAAGCCCGCGCCCTGATACGCGGCGGGGCCGACCTGTTGCTGCTGGAGACTATCTTTGACACGCTCAACGCCAAAGCGGCCCTCTTTGCGTTTGAAGATGTGTTTGACGAGATAGGCAGGCGCCTGCCCGTTATGGTGTCGGGTACCATCACAGACGCATCGGGGCGCACCCTCAGCGGACAAACCCCCGAAGCCTTTGCCGTGAGCGTAGCGCATGCCTCTCCCTTTAGCCTGGGTCTTAACTGCGCTTTAGGGGCTGACCACCTGCGGCCATATCTGCGGGCCATTGCCCAAAACACCGCTAGTTTGGTGTCGGTTCACCCCAACGCAGGCTTGCCCAACGCCTTTGGCGAATACGAAGAAACCCCAGAACACACCGCCGGCGTGCTCAAAACCTTTGCCGAAGAGGGCTTGCTCAATATCGTCGGTGGCTGCTGCGGTACCACGCCTGAGCACATCCGCGCTATCGCCTCGGCCGTAGCAGGCCTAGCCCCCCGCAAGCCGCGCCCGCTCGCACCTTTTTTGCGCCTCAGTGGGCTAGAAGCCTTTACCCTGACGCCCGAAACCAACTTTGTCAATGTGGGTGAGCGCACCAATGTCACGGGTAGCCCCAAATTTGCCAAACACATCTTGCAAGGTGACTACGACGCAGGCCTAAAAATTGCCCGCCAGCAGGTGCAAAATGGAGCGCAGATCATCGACATCAACTTTGATGAAGGCATGCTTGATGGCGAAGCTGCCATGATTCACTTTCTCAACCTCTTGGCAGGTGAGCCAGATATTGCCCGCGTGCCGTTTATGCTTGATTCTTCACGCTGGGACATCCTAGAAGCGGGCCTCAAGCGGGTGCAGGGCAAGGCAGTGGTCAACTCTATATCGCTAAAAGACGGTGAAGACGAGTTTTTGCGCCGCGCTAGGCTGCTGCGGCGCTACGGCGCGGCGGCGGTGGTGATGGCCTTTGACGAGCAGGGACAAGCCGACAGCCTTGCTCGCCGACAGGAGATCTGCACGCGGGCCTATACCTTGCTCACCCAGAAGGCCGATTTCCCGCCGCAGGACATCATCTTTGATCCCAATGTGCTGACGGTGGCTACGGGCATGAGCGAGCATGACCGCTACGCCCTGGACTTTATAGAAGCCACCCGCTGGATAAAAAAGACGTTGCCCCTCGCCAAAGTATCGGGCGGCATTTCAAATGTGTCATTTAGCTTTCGGGGCAACAACCATGTGCGCGAGGCAATGCATGCGGCCTTTTTGTACCACACCATACGCGCTGGGCTCGATATGGGCATTGTCAATGCAGGCATGCTAGCGGTGTATTCGGATATAGAGCCTGAGCTGCGTGAGGCGGTAGAAGACGTGCTGCTGGCCCGCCACGAGAACGCTACAGAGCGCCTGATTGAGCTGTCTGACCAGTACAAGGGTGTAAAGCGCGAAGCCAGCGCCGCCCAGGACTGGCGCGGCCTAGACGTGCAGGAGCGACTCAAGCACGCCCTGATTGCGGGTATTACTGACTACATTGACGCAGACGCCGAAGAAGCCTACCAACTGCTCGGCTCACCGCTGCGGGTTATTGAAGGGCCGCTGATGGACGGTATGAATGTGGTGGGCGACCTCTTTGGCGCGGGCCAGATGTTCTTGCCGCAGGTGGTCAAATCGGCCCGCGTGATGAAACGGGCGGTGGCTTACCTTACCCCCTACCTGGAGGCCGAAAAAGCGGACAGCTCAAGCAAAGGCCGCGTGGTGATGGCCACAGTAAAGGGGGATGTACACGACATTGGCAAGAATATCGTGGGGGTGGTGCTGGCCTGTAACGGCTACGACGTGACCGACCTGGGCGTGATGGTGAGCGCCGAAAAGATACTAGACACCGCCGCCCAGCTTAAAGCTGACATGGTGGGCCTCAGCGGGCTGATAACCCCCAGCCTAGACGAAATGGTCAACGTAGCGCGCGAGATGACGCGGCGCGGGCTTAGCGTGCCGCTGCTGATCGGCGGGGCCACCACCAGCCGCGCCCACACCGCTGTCAAAATTGAACCGGCCTATGCGGGTACGGTGGTTCATGTGCTGGACGCTTCGCGGGCAGTGGGCGTCGCCAATGAGCTGCTGAGCAGCCCTGAAGCGGTGCATAGCCGCACGAGGGCCGAATACGCAGGTCTGCGCGAGCGTCACAGCGAGCGCCAGGTGCGGCTCCTCAGCTTGTCAGAAGCCCGTCAACGCGCTCCTAAGCTGACGCAAAGCCCCGCGCCCGAACCCCGTCAGCCCGGCCGCCACATCATCGAGCAGCCACTCGCTGATCTGCTGCCCTACATTGACTGGACACCCTTTTTTATCGCCTGGGAGATGCCCGGCGTCTACCCCAAGATTTTGCGTGACCCTGTGGTTGGTGAGGAAGCCCGCAAGCTCTACGAAGACGGCAAAGCGCTGTTGCAGCAGATGATAGAGAGCGGCAAAGTGTACGCACGCGGCGTGGTAGGCCTGTGGCCCGCCCACCGCGAGGGCGATGACATTGTGCTGGATATCGCGCTGGATGTACAAGCGGAGCAAGCAGGCCAGCCAGAGCACAGCCGCGAGGAGATGGCTCAGGCCATTTTGCACGCCGCTGACCTGCCCAAAGCGCCGCCTACTTTTCACACGCTGCGCCAACAGCGCGACCAGACGACCCCCAATGTGGCCCTGGCTGACTTTGTCAGTACCCAAAACGACTGGGTAGGCGGCTTTGCGCTGAGCATCCAGGGCGCCCACGAACTCAGCGACGAATACGCCCAGCGTGGCGATGATTACAGCTCTATTATGGTTAAGGCCCTGGCTGACCGCCTCGCCGAAAGCTTTGCCGAAAAACTTCACCAAGACGTGCGCCGCGACTACTGGGGCTACGCTCCAGACGAGGCGCTGAGCGGTGACGACCTGATCAAAGAAAAATACCGGGGTATCCGCCCCGCGCCTGGCTACCCTGCCCAGCCTGACCACACCGAAAAGCGCACTCTCTTTGCCCTGCTGCGCGCGGCAGATATCAGTATGAGCCTCACCGAAAGCTGCGCTATGTGGCCCGCCGCCGCCGTATCGGGCCTTTATCTGGCCCACCCCGAAAGCAAATACATGGCCCTGGGCCGCATCGGCCCTGACCAGGTGGCAGACTACGCTCAGCGCAAAGGCTGGAGCACTGCGGAGGCAGAACGGTGGCTGGCCCCGAACCTGGCGTATGAACCTGCTCAGCAGGCCGCTGGGGTAGGCGCATGACCCGTATCAGCGTAGAACTGGTACCACGCAGCCGCAGCAAACTACTTGCCGAGGCGCAGGAAGTGGTGGCGCTGGGGGTCACTCAGGTAAATATTCCCGATTTGCTGCGCTTTTCTACCCGCAGCTGGCAAGGCTGCGAGCTGCTGCGCGGCGTGGTGCCCGGGTGCATGCCCCACATCCGCGCTATAGACATCAACCCTAAGTTGCCGCTGAGCATGGCCTACAACTTGCAGGCGGCGGGCGTGCGCGAGGTACTGATCGTGCAAGGTGATGCGCCCAGTGACATGTCGCAGCGCACTTATAACGTGACCAGCCTAGAGATTATTCGCAAGTTTCAGCGCGAAATGCCCGATATACGGGTGTGGGCGGGGTTTGACCCCTACCGCCAGAGCATGGCCCGCGAGCGCGACTACGCCGAAGCCAAGCTAGACGCAGGTGCGGTGGGTCTGATCACTCAGCCTTTTTTTGACCGCCGCCTGCTTGAAATCTGTGCCGAAGTATTACCCACCCGCGAAGTGTTTTGGGGAGCAACCAGCGTGACGAGTGAAGGCAGCCTGAGTTACTGGCAAAACCGCAACCTGGCAGTCTTTCCGCGTCACTTTCCGCTGACGCTGGAGCACAACCGCGCCTTTGCCCGCGAACTGCTGGCTTTTGCCCGCGAGGTTGGCGGACATGCATACTTTATGCCTGTACGGGAAAGTGCAGCGGCTTATTTGAAAGGCATCGTGTAGGTGAAGGTTAACGGGCGTGTTATACGGATTCCGTTTAATTCGTTACACTCTGATTGCCCTAGTTGCCTGCCCTATGGCAAAATAAGAAGATATACTTATAACTAATTTTCCGGAATGTTTATTATACGGACTGAGACTTGAACCTTATCAACAAACGCGGTGAAAGAAGGCCAGCGGGCGTAAAAAGCAGTACGGACCGCGCTCACACATTTGCCAGAGGTGCGTACGCCACTGCGCTGTCGGCCCTGTCGCTGCTGGCACGGCCCGCTTTGATGGCGGCGGCGCCTGCCAGGGCAATCATGGCGCCGTTATCGGTGTTCAGGCCTGCTGCGGGGAAAACGGCTGTTAGGCCGCTGGCGGCAAAGGCTTCACGCAGGGCGCTGTTGGCGGCCACACCACCCGATACCACCACCACGCTGCGGCCCAGGCTCTCGGCAGCGCGGCGCGTAACCCGCAGCAGGTGCTTGACCGCCACCGCCTGAAAGCTCGCCGCCAGGTCAGCAGGCGCAGCCCCCGCACGCGAAGCCAGAAGCGCCGCTGTCTTGAGGCCGCTAAAGGAAAAGTCATACCCTGTTTGACCCAGCAGCGGCTCTCTAAAGGTCACGCCTTTGGGGTTGCCCTGCGCGGCTGCCGCGCTGATAGCAGGGCCGCCTGGGTAGCCCAGCCCCGCCAGCCGCGCTACTTTGTCAAAGGCTTCGCCCGCTGCGTCGTCGCGGGTGGCTCCCAGCAGGCGGTATTCGCCCGGCTGCGCGACATCGAACAGATGGGTATGCCCGCCCGATACCACCAGCGCCAGGTACGGCGGGGCCAGTTGGCTGTCACTCGCCGCCGCAAAAATATGGCCTTCTAGGTGGTGGGTGGCGTAAAAGGGCAAGCTGAGTGCCTGACTCAGTCCCTTGCCGTACATCAGCCCCACCAACAGCGCCCCCACCAACCCAGGGCCAGAGGTCGCCGCTACCGCGTCTAGGTCGCCCACCATGAGCCCCGCTTGCTCCAGCGCCAAATCCATGACGGTATCTATGCGCTCTACATGCTCGCGGCTGGCGAGTTCGGGCATTACCCCGCCGTACTGGGTGTGTACCACCTGGCTATAGATGCTGTTGGCCCGCACCGCCACCTCGCCATTAGGCAGCAGCTCCACAATGCCCACACCCGTGTCATCACAAGATGTATCAATACCCAGAATGTAGCGCGGTGTTGTCATCCAGCGAGTGTAGCAGCCCAGAGCGCCGAGCAGGCTGAGTGACTGAGTGTGAGTGTTCTTCTCAGTACACTAGACATTGTGCGAAAGCCGCAGAAGGGTCTGTTAACCGTGGCAAGGTGGAACCATCTAATACGGACTGCGCTAAATTCCACCACAGTCGGAAAAGCGCCGCCTGCGGCTCCATACCGCACAGTCCGTATGCTGTTCCCACTCGCATCCGCCCTGGTTGATTCGGAAGTACACCAAATCAATCGGAATCCGTATAAACGCCAAAACCACATTGTACAGCCTCTTACAATTCCTCGCCGTTTCGTAAATAACTAAAATTGTCTACTTTCGCAAGAGGTCTGGTGCGTTGGCCCGTCACACCAACCCCATACTAAAGTCGGCAGTGCGATTTTCTGCGGTATACACCTACTTTAATAACCACAGCGCCACGCCCTGATTTGCCAAAAACTGTTGCGCGTCCAGCAGCACACCCTCTAACGGTTCCCAGAGTGAGCTATGGGCTTGGGCAAAGGCGGGCTGGTTTTGCAGTATCACAGCGCTGTCACTGTCCAGGTCAGTCAGCAGGTCGTACAGCGCATCCCAGTTGCGCCCGAAATGGGTAGGCAGGCTGAGGGCCTGAGCCAATGCGGTCATCAGTTCGGCCTTGCTGCTCACCCCTTGCAGCGACAATACATAACGCTGGGTGCTGTCTGGCAAAGCCTCGGCTGTACTTTCAAAGCCCTGAGGCAGTGCACGGCTCACGGAAGTATGCGGCTAAAGGTAGCGTAGTGATCGCTGGTGTAGTAACACTCAGGCAGCGGGCCGCAAACAATTCGGCGCATGCCGCGGGTACTGGCCCCTGGCGTGGGCACAGTGTACTCGTGGTAGTAGCCTTTGTTTTGCTTGGGCAATATCCCCTCATAGTTGCCAAACACCACGCCGTCTTTGGTATACGGAAAGGGGCCGCCGCGCTCTATCAGGTTCAGGGTTTGCTGGCCTTCAGGCGGCAACTGGCGGCGCTGGATGGTGGGCAGGGCCGAAATACTCTGCGGCTGCATCTGCACTTGTTGGCGTTGTGCTTGGTGCATGGCTGGGGCCGAATTGCACCCCGTCAGAATAACCAGGGCGCACAGGGCGGTATGAAGGCTAACGATCTTGGACATAGTTATGTTCCTCGCTGACATACTAGAGATACGTAAGATTATGCGCGGTTGCTCGGGTTGATGAGGCCCATTGCCAGCAGCACCAAGATAACAATACCCACCACAACGCGGTAGATGGCAAAACCTTTAAAGTCGTGGCTACTGACAAAGCGCAGAAGCCAGCCAATGACAAAGTAAGCCACAATAAAGCTGGTCACAAAGCCAATGGCGATATTCACCATGCCTGCGCCTGCGAGTTCGTGGCGGTGCTTGATAAAGTCAAGCAAAGTTGCGCCGCCTAGCACCGGAATACCCAGGTAAAAGCTGAACTTGGTGGCCGTCGGGCGGTCAAGGCCCATAAGCATACCGCCCAAAATGCTGGACGCTGAGCGCGAAAACCCAGGCCAAACCAGAGCCAAGCACTGCGCTAGGCCGATGAGAAGGGCCTGGCGACCTGATAGTTTTTCGATGTTGTGGGTACTCGCCTGACGGGGGCGCATTTCAATCAGGTACATCAGTATGCCCCCCACGATCAGCGCCCAGGCCACCACAGTGGGGGTAAAGAGCGCCGCTTTAATTTTAGAGCCGAACAAGGCCCCCAGAATAACGGCGGGAATACAAGCTACAATGACCCCCAACCACAGGTTTTTGACGTTGGGGTCGGATCTAAAGGTCTGAGCCTGGCGCACAAAGTCGTTCCAGTAATAGACCACCACCGCCAAAATGGCCCCGCCCTGAATCACCACTTCAAAGGTACTCAGCACGTCTTTTGACCAGGGCACGCGCAGCAAGTCCCCCGCCACAATCAGGTGCCCAGTTGAAGAAACAGGCAAAAACTCGGTCAATCCTTCCACAATGCCCAAAAGAATGCTGTAAACTACGTCCATAAGTTCCAGAGTAACGGATTTCTTTAACGGTAGCGTGAAGTAAAAGGCCTGCTGGCGGGAATGCGGTACGGCAGCCAAGCAAAACAAGGCGCCTTGAAGGATGGTGGGTGCACAGACGGCATTGGCCGCTCTAACGGTCACGCTCAGGCCAGAGAAAGCCTAGGCCCGCGAGTCATGGCTACTCCGAATTCTGACTTATACGGACTGCGCTAAATTCCACCACAGTCGGAAAAGCGCCGCCTGCGGCTTCATACTGCACAGTCCGTATGCTGTTCCCACTCGCATGCGCCCTGATTGATTCGGAAGTACGCCAAATCAATCGGAAGCCGTATTAAACCGACAAGCTTTACAGGGCCGGCGCGGTTTCTAGTTGTACCAGGCGGGCGAGCTGCATCTCATCTTCTTCGCGCAGCAAATCCGCTAAGGTGGTGCTGCCCAGCACGTCGCGCACCGCCGTATCTACCCGCCGCCATAGGCCCACGGTGGCGCAGCTGTCGTTGCGGTTACAGGCGTGCTCATCTTCTATACACGCTACGGGCGCCAGACTACCTTCCAGGGCCACCACCACGTCCCAGGTGTTGATAGCGTTAGGGCTGCGCGACAGCTGATAGCCACCGTGCGCTCCGCGAACACTGCGAATAAACCCCGCACGCCGCAGGTTCGCTGCAATCTGCTCTAAGTAATGCTGGCTGATGTCCTGGCGCTCGGCAATGTCCTTGAGTGGCACCGCTATCCCAGGCTGACGGGCAATTTCGGCAAGAGCACGCAGGCCGTACTGCGCTTTGGTTGATATCCACATAACAACCAGTATACTCCCAAAAGCCGTACAGTTTTTAAGGGTTTAGAAGACTGGCGGTGAGTGAATGACAGACCACTTTACGGAAACGCTGCCTTGCCCGCCACCCATTGCCCTTGTGGGCCGCCTTCCCAGTGCAACACGCCAGTGCTGGGGCGCAGTGCCAAGCAGCGCCACACCTCGCTCAGCGGCACACGCCGTGCAAAGCGGGTGCGGGCGTGCCAGCGGGCCAGTTCGGCCTGTTGCCCCGCATGGGGTAAGCCGCGCAGGGTATTGGCAGCGCGGTTCACTGCCAGGTCAAAGACGGCGGGCGGCACTTGGCCCTGTTCAGGCAAGTGGGCTGTATCAGCCGGCAGCGGAAAAAAGTCTGACAGAGTCATTTGACTGTTCCCATATAAACTCTCCTATAAACACGGCCTTTGTAGCACAACACAGCCAAGATTCATGGCAGGCGGTAACCGTTACCTTCAGCGCGGAGTTGACCTTTTTCAAGCATCTGCACCACCACCGCTCTGGCCTGGGCCGGCTCTAGCGGTGAGGCTTCGCTCAGCTGTTGCAAGGTAAAAAACCCGCCCTGACGGTAGGCAAAGCGCTGTACCATGCGCTGCTGTATATCGGCGCGGGGCTTGTCGTGGCGACCAAAGAAGTGGTAGACCGCCAGCGCCACCAGCAAGCCCACAAACAGCTCCAGCGGTATCAGTCGGTAGGCCAGCGCCGAGTCGCCCAGGCGGTGAAGTGGAAAAGGCCGGCCGTGCGACAACACGACGCCGTAAGCAATCAGCGCAGTGGCAAGTCCCGCTACAATAGCAGCAATCAGTCGAGGAAGGTTCATGCCTGGATGATACGGGAAGAACGCGGGAAAGTTGGAAGGTAAGCTGAGGCTGTCATACGAACTGCGACTCAATCAGGTTGTTTCTGATGTCATTCGGGCGGATGCGAGTGAGAAAAGATACGGGTTCCCCGGTGCGGAAGCACAGTCGATAGCTGAGACAAAGCTCAGACCGTACCCTCAAATACTCCGTACTGCGCCCTTCGAGGCGCTGGTGGTCATTGAGGCGTAGGCCCGTAGGGCGGCGGTAATGTTGCGCGGGCGCTGCTCGGCGGGTTTCCAGCCCAATTCTTCACGCTTGCTGCGGCGAGCGGCGAGTTCGCTGTCGTCAACTGCCAGGTGAATTTTGCGCTCAGGGATGTCAATCTCTATGATGTCGCCTGTTTCAACCAGTCCGATGATGCCGCCCTCTGCCGCTTCAGGCGATACATGACCAATACTTAGGCCACTGCTGCCGCCCGAAAAGCGCCCATCCGTCACCAGCGCACAGGCTTTGCCCAGGCCCTTAGACTTCAGGTAACTGGTGGGGTACAGCATCTCTTGCATGCCAGGGCCACCGCGTGGGCCTTCGTAGCGGATAACCACCACTTCTCCTTCCTTGACCAGACCGCCCAAAATGGCATCCACCGACGCATCTTGCGACTCAAACACCCGTGCAGGGCCGCTGAATTTGAGGATAGATTCATCCACGCCCGCAGTTTTGACAATGCAGCCGTCTTCGGCGAGGTTGCCATACAGCACTGCCAGCCCGCCGTCTTGGGAAAAAGCATGCTGAGCGTCACGAATCACCCCGCCCTCGCGGTCAAGGTCAAGGGTGCGGTAGCGGCGCGACTGTGAAAAAGCCACCTGTGTGGGTACGCCCCCAGGCGCGGCGCGGTAAAACTCGTGATGGGCTTCGCTGCGCGTTACATCCCACTCGTTGAGCGCCGCTGCCAAAGTGGGGGTGTGCACCGTACTCACGTTGGTACTCAGCAAGCCAGCCTTGTCAAGCTGGCCCAAAATAGACATGATGCCGCCTGCACGGTGTACGTCTTCCATATGCACGTCACTTTTGCTGGGGGCCACCTTGCACAGCACAGGCACCTGGCGCGACAGGTGGTCAATGTCGGGCATGGTAAAATCTACCTCGGCCTCGTGCGCGGCAGCCAACAGGTGCAGCACGGTATTGGTTGAGCCGCCCATAGCAATATCCAAGGTCATGGCATTTTTAAAGGCGTCTAGCGTAGCAATACTGCGCGGCAATACGCTGGTCTCATCTTGCTCATAGTAGCGCTTGGCAAGGTCGACAATCAGGTGTCCGGCACGCTTAAACAGCGCCTCGCGGTCAGCATGGGTGGCGAGCGTTGAGCCGTTACCCGGCAGCGACAAGCCCAGCGCCTCGGTGAGGCAGTTCATGGAGTTCGCGGTGAACATGCCTGAGCAACTGCCGCAGGTGGGGCAGGCCGAGCGCTCAATTTGGGCCACGTCAGCGTCACTCACCGCGTCATCTGCCGACATCACCATCACGTCAACTAGGTCATAGGCCTGAGTTTTGTCGTTGAGCGTTACCTTGCCTGCCTCCATCGGGCCGCCCGATACAAACACCACCGGGATATTGAGGCGCAGGGCCGCCATCAGCATGCCAGGGGTGATCTTGTCGCAGTTGCTGATACACACCATCGCATCGGCACAGTGGGCGTTGACCATGTACTCTACCGAGTCAGCGATAATTTCTCTACTGGGCAGCGAGTAGAGCATGCCATCGTGACCCATAGCAATGCCGTCATCAACGGCGATGGTGTTGAATTCTTTAGCAACGCCACCCGCCGCTTCTATTTCGCGCGCTACCAGTTGCCCCAAATCTTTGAGGTGAACGTGACCAGGCACAAACTGGGTAAACGAGTTGACAACCGCCACAATCGGCTTTTGAAAGTCGTTGTCGGTCATCCCAGTGGCACGCCAAAGCGCGCGTGCGCCAGCCATATTGCGTCCGTGGGTGGTGGTGCGGGAACGGTAGGTAGGCATAATTAAATAAGTGTAGCAAAGAGTGGACAAGGAGAGTGTGGAAAAGTGGGAAATGAGAGTGTGGGTTGTAGGCCGTGCTGGGTGTCCTGGTCAGAGGAGGGGCGAGCTTATACAGATTCCGACTTGAACTGTGTTAAAAACGCGGTGAAAGAAGCCCGGCTTCAGTAGGAACAAGTACGGACTCCCGGATATCAAAGCGCAGGCAGAAGCCTCTGAGGCCCTATCCGGAAAGTGGAAAAAGGGGGCTATGACGACCATGCAGGCCCATCAGAAAGAGATAGATGAGCTTCCAGCCATCTGGGAAACTGACGACGCCCTTTGGGAGCGTATAGAACCAGTCTTACTCATGAGTTGCATTTATGCACCAACTAGTTTTTTTCGCGTGTGGGTGGGGA
>JAGLBF010000048.1 GCA_018260375.1 Deinococcus sp. | reverse complement strand
GATTGATTCGGAAGTACGCCAAATCAATCGGAATCCGTATAAAAGTGCAGTCGCTGCTTTCTGACTGTACTGGAATGGAGCGCAGTCCGTATTAGTCCTCTGATCCTCCCCATACCGCGCCCACAGGCTGTTGCTGGGTCAGGCAATGAAAACTGCCGCCGCCTTCAATAATCTGTCGGCTCATCAGGCCGATCACCTGGCGACCGGGAAAGACGCCGCGCAGGATATCCAGTGCTTGTTCGTCATTGGGATCGCCGTACTGCGGCACCACCACAAAGCCGTTACCGATATAAAAGTTGGCGTAGGTGGGCGGTAACCGGCCCTCGGCTCCCTCTAGGCGCTGGGCGGGCAGGGGCAGCTCTACCACGCGCAGCGGCTGGCCCTGCCCGCCTTGCATGCCCCGCAGCAGCGCCAGGTTGCGGCTCATGGTGGCGTGGTTGGGGTCACTGGGGTCGGCCTCGGTACTGGTCACGATCACGCCCGGCGCAGCAAAGCGGGTGATGGTGTCAATATGTCCGTCGGTGTGGTCATTTTCCAGGCCGCCGTCAAGCCACAGCAGGTGTTGCACGCCCAAAAAGTCGCGCAACAACAGGGCGTAGTCATCTTCACTCAGCGTAGGGTTGCGGGTGTCGGTCAGCAGGCAAGAGCGGGTGGTGAGGGCCACGCCCTGCTCAATGTCCAGCGCACCGCCTTCAAGCACCTCCATTCTGTCCCAGTGGCTCATATTCAAAAATTGGGCGACATATTCGGGAATGCGGTTGTCGTTTTGCCAGTTAAATTTGCCACCCCAGGCGTTAAAGCGCCAGTCAACCAGCGCTACCTCGTGCTCTTTGCTCTGAGGGTTATTGCCTCTGGGTCGGGTGACAAACAGCGGCCCAGAGTCGCGCAGCCAGGAGTCGTCCAGGGGTACGCGGTGAAAGCGTACATTGGCCACGTCATTGCCTAGGCGCCTCCTCGCATCCTGTTCGCTTTCATCGTCGCGCAGCAGTAACTCTACCCGTTCAAATCGGGCGATGGTGCGTACCAGATCGGCGTATTCGGCCCGCACGCCAGCCAGGTTGCCAAACCACAGCTCGTCATCGGCGGGGTAGCCCATCCAGGTGGCGGCGTGCTCGTCCCACTCGGGGGGCATGGCAAAACCAAGTTGTCGGGGGGTGGGGTTGTCGGTGTAATGCTGCATGGCTTTAGTGTACGAGCAAAAGGGAGAATATGGTCAGCAGTCAGCGCCCAGCAGTCAGTACCCAGCGTCGCCTGTTGCCCGCTCCCTGCTGCTCGTCGTCACACTGTGCCGCCGTTGGTCGCGTTTGGTAGGCTTGTCAGGTAGGCCTCCTGGCAAAAGGCGGCCATTGTGAACGGCCAAGCCTGCAAAGCGTATACCTATTGGTCTTGGTGTCTTTGGCTTATTAGCTTAGTATGATTTGTCTTAGTGCTGATGCTTGTGCTATAATTTTCCAGTTTGCCCGTTACGGGCGAGTTGCCATGTTTGGCAAAATAGGCCCCGCTGGCGTTGTGCTGGCGCTGTTTTGCCCCCAAGGAGAACCCCATGAAGCGTACCTATCAACCCAACAACCGCAAGCGTGCCAAGACCCACGGCTTTCGCGCCCGCATGAAGACCCCCAACGGTCGCAATATCCTGGCCCGTCGCCGTGCCAAGGGTCGCCACCGTCTCACTGTTGCCGACGAGTAAGCCTTCGCGCTTCGTTGTTGCTTCAGGCACAGATTTAGTATGTCAAGCGTCACATTCAGCGGCCTGCGCCCTGGAGTGGCGCTTGCTGCTTTAGAGTCTGCTGGGGCGGTAGGGGGTCAGATGATGGAGGCAACAACGCCCTCGGTGCCCGCCGGGGAAGTGTTTCGCCCCGCCCAGGCGCTGGTCGCCCTGCGCGGTGAGCGTGAATTTCGTAAGGTGCGGCAGCACGGCGTGGTGGTACGTACGCCTCTTTTTACCCTGCGCGTCACGGTGTACCGCCCGCGCTACGGTGAGGTGTGGCGGCCACGCGCTATGGTGGGCATTGTGGTACCCAAAAAGACCCTAAAACACGCTGTAAAACGCAACCGTGTTAGGCGGCGCGTACGCGAGGCGCTGCGTACCTTGCCTGCTTTGCCTGCCTGCCGCGCAACCATTCACCCCACAGCGGCGTGTCAGGGCGTGCCGTTTGATACGCTACAAACCGAGCTGCGCCAGGCCCTGATGCGCGGGCTGAGCACCTCGGCCAGCTCCAAGAAGGCAGGCAAAAATGCGGGCAAAGGTGCAGGCAAACCCAAAAGTCCCCAAACGGCCGTCGGTGGGGGGCGCAGTGCAGGCTAAGCGTGCGCCGCAAGCAAGCCGCTTGGGGGTAGCAGGCAGGATGGTACGGGCGATTCGCTGGTATCAGCACAGTGTCTCGGCTCATAAGGGCGCGCCTACCTGCCGCTTTAGCCCCACCTGCAGCGAGTACGCGGCGCAGGCCATCACCAGGCACGGGGCTGTGCGCGGCGGCTTGTTGGCGTCGTGGCGCATCTTGCGCTGTCAGCCGCTGAGCAAGGGTGGCTATGACCCTGTTCCTGAATAAGCCCGTGTCAAAGGTTCGTGTCTGCTTCACTTGGGCGCTTTTGCCCTTGCTGCGGCTCCGTAACTTAGCTCATGAAACTTGAGCCTTAATATGTCAGATTACCCAATAGTGAGAAACCATATATGACCTTATCTACGCGCAAAACTTCAGCGCCCACCCTACAAGGCGGGGCTCGCAAATGGCTTTTGGCTGCTGGTGGCCTTGTCCTCACTCTGGGGCTTACGGGCTGCGGTGTGGGGCAACCAGGTACCTTTGGCAAAGTGCTGCAACCGGGTTGGCTCCAAACCGACTTTGACGGCGACGGTAAAAAAGACCTGATTGCCCAGACCAACCTGGCAGATGTGGTGTTTAACCCGCAAGGCGAAATCATCGGCTGGTTTGTCAAGGTTAATCCTGGTGCCATTCTCATTCGCCAAAACCAGAATGGACAGTATGACTTTAGTGCCCTGAATAGCACCACCAACACCATGAATCTGGTTGGTGGGCGCAATGGCCCCGATAATAAACCCCTCCTGGTCAGCGGACGCAGGGGCCTGGAGGTGCGTGCTGAGGGTATAGACCCCAAAGCCCCTGTAGCCGCGCAGCCGCCCAAATTTGACATTGATATCGCCAATAACCGCATGAGCGCTACCTTTAGCTACCAGCAGGGCGGGGTAAGCGTGACCAAAACGGTGCAACTGCACCCCAAGCAGTTTAATATCCAGGCCAATGTCAATGTGGTGGGGGCTGACAGGTACACCGTGAACTTTGCGGGTCTGGGGCGCGAGAGTAACCCCGTCGTCAAGGTGCTGCCACAGGGCGTAACTACGCCGACCCTGGGGCCAAGTACCGTGCCTAATGCTGCTTACGCTGCGCTGCAGGGGCCGATTGGTGGCCTCTTTCATAACTCGCAGACTAGCCCTGCGCTGCTGGTGCGGCCCCGCCAAAGTGAAGCAGTACAGGCGCAACCTGGTCAGCGCCCAACCCAGCAAGAAAAGCCCACCGGTACCCTCAATGTCACCACGCTGGGCGGCACAGACGCGCAGTTGAGCCTCAGCGCCACTGGTGCCCTAGATCTGGAAGTCTACGGCGGAAAAAACGAACTGATTCACCTGTTTCAAGAAGGCTATACCCAGCACCCAGGCGTCTTTGACCCCAACTTCTTTGGGCATATCAGCCTCGCCATTGCCAAAATAATGCTGCTGCTGTATAGCCTTGTCCATAACTGGGGCCTGACCATTTTGCTGCTCACCGTCATGCTGCGCTTGCTGATTTGGCCTCTGATGCAGTCGCAGGGCCGCACTACGGCCAAAATGCAGATGGTGCAGCCGCTGATGAAGGAGCTGCAAGACAAGTACAAAGATGACCCTGCGACCTTGCAGGCCGAAACCATGCGCCTGTACCGTGACTATGACGTTAACCCGGCAGGTTGCCTGAGCATGTTTATACCACTGCCGATTTTGTTTGTGTTGTACGGCACTATCAGGAACTTTGAATTTGATTCAGGACTGTGGTGGCTGCCTGATCTGTCTATCCCCGACCCCTTCTGGATCCTGGGCATTTTGTATGTCTGCGCCAACCTGTTACAGCTGTATGTCTCTACCCGAAAGACCCCGCAAATGTTCCAGCAGCAGGCCATGATGTATGTGTTCTTTGCCTACTTTGCGCTGACTTTCCCCGCAGGTGTGACCCTGTACTGGATTATTAGCACCCTGATTGGCACGGCCCAGCAGTTCCTGATCAATAAGCAGGTAGAAGGCCACATGGCAGGCGGCCTGCAAACTGTAGAGCGCGTAGCGCCCGCTGTGACCATAGAGCAAAGCGGCGCCCCCAAGCGCAACGCCAGTGCGCCTTCTACAGGTCGTCCGGGCTTTCGCGAACTGCTAGAAAAAGCGGCCCAACAAGCGGCCGAGCAGCAACGCCAAAAGCCACCGAAAGATAAACAGTAATACACAGTAAAGATCAATACGGTAAAGAGCAATACGGTAACGAGTCATAGAGTAACGGGTAATACGGATTCCGCTTCATTCGAGCACAGTCAGCGCTTTGCTGGCTGTGCTTTCATATCACTAAACCCGTATCTTTTCCTATCCGCATCTGCCCTGATCACATCAGAAACGAGCTGCTTTAATCGGAATGCGTGTGATGCGGTGCTGCATGTGCCTTGATGGCTGACGGCTGGGCGCTGAATGCTCTAACATCACGCCCATGACCAAAGCTACGCCCAAACTTTCCACCCTGGTGGCTCAGGCCGCTGGAGGCCGTGTGGTACGCACTCATTTTGTAGAAGCTGAAAGTATAGACCGCCGCTTACTGAGCCAGGACGACATCAAGTATCAGTTGGCGGGCGGCTTTCCCGACGCTCGCCGCGTGGTGCTGACCATGCACCCGCCCCATATCCCCGCAGTAGACAGTGGCGTGACCGTGTACCGCCTAGACAGCGAAGCCGCGCCTGTGTGGGACGCCCAGGACTGGCAAGTGCAACTGCGCCGCCTAGACCTTCCCGAAGAGCTGTTTGGTGATATTCGCGAGGAGCGCGGCGGCGTACTGGTCGCCGCAACGGGCAAAGCCGCCCGAGCCCTGGCTGACCTGAGCGAGCTGGGCGGGCGGGCGGTGACGGTTGAAGAAGTGGGTGAAAGCGCGGGGCGCGGCAGCAAAGTCCGCGAAGTAGTCGTCCCCAGCATGCGGATAGACGTGGTGGGAGCCAAAGGCTTTGGCGTAAGCCGCGCCTATTTTCAGCAGGGCATTGAGGGCGGTAAGGTGCGCCTCAATGGACAAGTGGCCCGCTCCAGTGCCGAAATCCGTGAGGGTGACAGCCTCGCCGCCGAAGGCTTAGGCCGTATTGACTTTAAGCGAGTGGTCAATGAAACGCGGCGCGGCAATTATAAGGTAGAGCTGAATATAGAGAAGTAATACGAATTCTGGCTAAATCGGGTCGTTTCTGATTTAGTTAGGGCGAGTAAGTGTATAAACACGGGTTTAGTATTATAGAAGTGCAGTGTGTCTTATGTACGGCCCCGGCTGTGGCCTGTTTGTATACCGCCTGCGATGATGTGGGCGGCGCGCAGCGGCTCTGGGATGTTGCCCGCTTGGGTCAGGTGATACAGGGCCACGCCCGCGTCCTTTGCGCTGATGTTGACGCGCTGGACATAGACCCCGCGCAGCGGCTCCATTGGCCCCAATTTTTCTATCAGCCGCCATTTGCGCGCGCCGCCTGCCACATGTTCTAACAGGGCGTGGCGGACGCGCTCCATGTTGGGTTCTTTGCGGGCCACCACCAGCACGGGTAGCTGCGTCAGCTTGCTTAGGCGGTAGCCATCGACCACATTAAAGCCGGCCAGCGCTACGCCCTGCAACATGATCAGGTGCAGGTGGGGCCGAAACAGGCTGTCATTGGTCAGCCGCGCTAGCTCGGTGGTGGCGTTACGCCCGTCGCGCCGCACCTTGCCCGACACCACGCCGTGTAGCACTGTCTGGGCGTAGATGGTGCCCACGATACGCACGTCCCCCCGGTGATCACGCGCAAACGGCGTGTCATCAAATCCAATGGCGTGGGTAAAAGAAGGCATGGTGTTTAAAAAGGGTCAAGCATAGAGGGTGGATGGTTTGGTGAGCGCTTCTCACCGAGCTTGTGGCCGACAGAAAAAGCGCCTGCACCTTTGAGCGGCAAATCGCCCAAGCCGCAGTCGGTATTATTCGCGGCGTATCCTATTCACTGCGCAGTCGAGCAATGACTTCTTCGGGCAAGGTGCGCGGGCGATATTGTTTGTCGGTAGCAACGTGCCAGGTGGTGCCGGTGGCGACGAGCGTATCGCCGCTGTGTAGGGTGTACTCAAAGCTCATGCTGCGGGTTTTTAGCTCGCCCACGCGGGTTTCTAGGCGTAGCAAATCGTCGTAGCGGGCCGATGAGCGGTATTTCACCTCTAGATTCACCAGCATCAGGTAAAAGCCCTGGGCTTCTATTTCGGTGTAGGGGAGACCCAGTTCGTGCATCAGTTCGCCCCTGCCAACCTCAAACCAGATGGGGTAGGTGGCGTGGTGGGCCACTTGCATGGCGTCGGTTTCGGCGTAGCGCACGCGGATGTACGAGGTGTGGCTTACCATGTGCGGGCCTCTGCGGCAAAAAATTCAAGCATGGGCGTACGCCGCAGCTTAATGTGCTGGGCGAGCTGGCGCTGCAAGTAACCGCGCGCGTCCTCAAGCGCCTCAAGCAGTGCGGACATGTCGCCTATGGTGCTGATAGATACGCGGGCATGCGAGTAGTCCGAACTCAGGCTCACGGCCTCTACCGTCACAATCAGCGGCACACGGGGGTCTTTTAAGGTGCCGATGGTGTCACTCAGCACACGAATCAGTTGGCTTTCTACCTGTTGGGGCTTCACGTTGCCTATGTTGGCACGAAAACGCTGCTTGTGCCAAAGGGCGTAGGCGCTGGCCTGTCACTCATACGGATTCCGATTGATTTGGCGTACTTCCGAATCAATCCGAGCGGATGCGAGTGGGAACAGCATACGGACTGCGCGGTATGGAGCCGCAGGCGGCGCTTTTCCGACTGTGGTGGAATTTAGCGCAGTCCGTATCGGTGGTCACTTGGTCACCGCTGCTGAGCCAAAACTCAGGCCCGATAAAGCCCTGAAATAGCTCCTATTCCTGTTCCCGGTAAAGTAACAGGCGGGCAGGGGGGTGCATGTGACACGTCTTCTAAGCGGGCTCTGCTGTGTTACTTTGTCAGTACATGCCCCGTATTGTCCTCTGAGCAGTCAGGGCGTATATCATAAGGATACACAAGGCACGTTGGTTCACAGTCAGAGTGGCTGGGGACAGCATGTCATAAGGGAGGAATACACATGATGGATCAAGCAAAAAACCTGTTTGGCGCGCGCGAGTTGCTCAGTGAGGGCCCAAACGGAAAGGTATACTACTACAAGCTGGATACACTCAAAGAGCAGGGCTATGACATTGACAAGCTGCCCTTTTCGGTGAAGGTACTGCTCGAAAGCACTCTGCGCGAAGCCAACGACTACGACGTGCGCCGCGAAGATGTGTTGAGTGTGGCGAACTGGAAACCCGTTAACGAAGAGATTGAAATTCCCTTTAAGCCCGCCCGCGTTATTTTACAAGACTTTACAGGCGTGCCCTGCGTGGTTGACCTCGCGGCGATGCGTACCGCTATGGTTAACCTAGGCGGCGACCCCAAGAAAATCAACCCGCTGATCCCCGTTGATCTGGTGATTGACCACTCGGTACAGGTCGACGAATACGGCACAGACAAGGCGCTGCTTGACAATATGGCCCTGGAGTTTGAGCGCAACAATGAGCGCTACGAGTTTTTGCGCTGGGGCCAGCAAGCCTTTGATAATTTTGGTGTGGTGCCCCCCGCCAGCGGCATTGTGCACCAAGTCAACCTGGAATACCTCGCCAAGGGCGTGCAAAGCCGTCCTGAAGCTGACGGTATCGTGGTGTACCCTGACAGCTTGGTGGGCACCGACTCGCACACCACCATGATCAACGGCATCGGTATTGTGGGCTGGGGCGTGGGCGGCATTGAAGCTGAAGCAGTGATGCTTGGTCAGCCTATCTACATGCTGATGCCCGAAGTGGTGGGCTTTAAGGTGACTGGTAAGCCACGCGAAGGCGTTACCGCCACCGACATCGCCCTGACCGTCACCGAGATGCTGCGTCATGCCGGTGTGGTGGGCAAATTTGTAGAATTTTACGGTGCGGGCCTGAGCAATATGACCTTGCCTGACCGCGCCACGATTGCCAACATGGCTCCTGAATACGGCGCTACGATGGGCTTTTTCCCCGTGGATGACGAAGCGCTGCGCTACCTGTCTCGCACGGGCCGCCTGCCCCACGAGATAGAACTGGTTGAGCAGTATTGCAAAGCCCAGGGCCTGTTCCGTACCGACGAAACGCCCGACCCCGTGTTTACTAGCACCGTTGAGCTAGACCTGAGCACAGTGGTGCCTAGTCTCTCCGGCCCTAAGCGCCCCCAAGACCGCGTGTCCCTCAGCGATATGCAGCCTGTATTCAAAGAGGCTCTCAGCGCACCTATTAAGCAGCGCGGCTTTGAACTGTCTTCCAGCCACCTGGCCGACAAAGGCACCATTACGGGCAGCGACTTGCAAATCACCCACGGCTCGGTGGTACTGGCGGCAATCACCTCCTGCACCAACACCTCTAACCCCAGTGTGCTGATCGCCGCTGGCCTGGTTGCCAAAAAAGCCGTAGAGCTGGGCCTCAACAGCAAGCCCTGGGTCAAAACTTCGCTGGCCCCAGGTAGCCGCGTAGTAACCGAGTACCTAGAAGCTGCCGGACTGCAAACTTACCTTGACCAAATCGGCTTTAATACCGTGGGTTACGGCTGCACCACCTGCATTGGTAACTCTGGCCCACTGCCTGAGCCTACTGTTGACGCGATTACCCAGGGTGACTTGGTGGCGGCGAGCGTGCTGAGCGGTAACCGCAACTTTGAAGGCCGCATCAACCCCTATATCCGCGCCAACTACCTGGCTAGCCCGCCCCTGGTGGTGGCCTACGCGCTGGCTGGCACGGTGGATATTGACCTGGCAGAAGGCGTTATAGGACAGGACAAAAACGGCAAAGACGTGTATCTGAAGGACATCTGGCCCAGCAACGCCGAGATTCAGGACGTGATGGACCGCGCCATCAACGCTGAGATGTTCAAAAATGTGTATGACGGCATTGAGCAGAGCAACGCCCAGTGGAACGCCATCCCCGTGTCGGGCGGCGACCTGTACAACTGGAACGAAGACAGCACCTACATCCAGAACCCGCCCTTTTTTGACGAGCTAGCGGGCGGCGCTAAGGAAGTCAGCGACATTGTGGGTGCGCGTGCACTGGTCAAAGTAAGCGACTCGGTGACCACTGACCACATCAGCCCCGCTGGTAGCTTTGGCCCAGGTACTCCCGCTGGCAAATACCTGCGCGAGCGCGGCGTAGAGCAAAAAGACTTTAACTCGTACGGTAGCCGCCGGGGCAATGACCGCATCATGACACGCGGCACCTTTGCCAACATCCGCCTCAAAAACCAGCTGGCCCCTGGCACCGAGGGCGGCTACACCACCAACTTCCTAAACGGTCAGGTTGAGAGCATCTATGACGCGTCGGTGGCGTACAAAGAAGCGGGCATCCCTCTGGTGGTGATGGCGGGCAAAGACTACGGCATGGGCTCTAGCCGTGACTGGGCCGCCAAAGGCACCTTTTTGCTGGGCGTAAAAGCCGTGATTGCCGAGAGCTTTGAGCGCATTCACCGCAGCAACTTGGTGGGCATGGGCGTGTTGCCGCTGCAATACAAGCATGGTGACAGCGCCGACAGCTTGGGCCTCACGGGTGAAGAAACCTTCCACTTTCACCTGCCTGAAGACCTCAAGCCTCGTCAGGACGTCACGGTGACGGTCACCGACCTAGCGGGCAAGAGCCGCGACATTGTGGTGCAGTGCCGTATTGACACCCCCGTAGAAATTGACTACTACAAAAACGGCGGCATTTTGCAAACCGTGTTGCGCAGCATTTTGGCCAAGAGCAAGGAAGAAGTCAAGGCATAATAAGGGATATACTCGGTAGATATGACCTGTTTTTTCACTCTTGAAGAATTATTACCTGGTCACGCTTAACAACATACTTAAGGTGATGGTCGTGATGTTAACATCAAGCGTACTCGTTATTGGTAGTGTAGCTGATGCTACTGGTGGTAACCATACGGCAGATAAAGTCTATTAAGATGAAGATACAGGTTATGTCCATAACTGTCGGTAAAGGTTTATAAATAGAGTTCATTTTTTTGGTCAGTGATTTCTATCACTGGCCGTACTTTTTAATAGCAGCAAAATATGATATAAACCTAGAAAGCATCAATGACCTGCTACAATTCTTTTCTGTACACTACACCCAATCAGAAGTTTTGACAGAAATGGAAAGAGCCAAGAAAGCCGTATCATCAGGCAGAACCTCGCTATCTACGGTATTCCCTTCATCGCTTATGTCTTTTTCGAGCCTAAAGAGGGGATTTTGGCAGTTATTGCCTGTTCTATAGCCTATATTGCCCCTTGCTCTTATGTTTTCACTTTGCTCTACAGTTTCCGCTGAAACGTCAGTACCCAAATCAATCTGAATATCTTTGTTGGATGTTGCCAGCGCAGTATACACGGGCCGTTGTTACAGTCATTTATGGTGTTGGGGAAATCATCAATAGACTACCATTGACCTTTTGTCAGGCGTAGCGTGCCTTCAGTTTTCATATATTTGCCTTTTTGGCTCGCTGTGTGTGATATTGGCTTGGTCTTGGTGACTCTTGGTATTCTCAGACATACTTCCCCTTTTCCTGCTGCATAGTAGAGTATCAACAGAATTCAGTCAGCTTAATAAGAAAACAGCAAGCGCCTTATTCGGACATTGAACACAGTATAAAATAGGGTCTCAAGCCGCGCCGCAGGGCAACAGGCACAACTTGCAAACAATAGCTAGGCGCTCACGGCTCAGGTGTCCTTTCTCATAATGACAAGTGTTGGTGTCCGTTTAAGCCTATAATTGCGCCTATGACCAAGCAAGAGTTGCCGCTTCTGGTGTGCGCGGGCGAGGCACTGACCGACTTGGTAACAGCAGGAGGGCACTACTGGGAAGCCCACGCAGGCGGCGCGGCGTGGAATGTGGCGCGGGCCTGTGCACGGCTGGGCGTCCCTAGCGCCTTTGCGGGCGCAGTGGGCCACGACAACTTTGGGGATGACATCACCGCGCAGACGCAGATCAGCGGCCTAGACACGCGCTTTTTGCAGCACAATGACCACCCCACCCTGCTGGCCGTGGTGTACAGCGCCGACCCGCCCGCCTACCGCTTTTTGGGTGAGAATAGCGCCGACCTCTACTTTGATCCTGCCCAGTTGCCATACGGCTGGATGCAGGCGGCGCAGTGGCTTCATGTGGGGGGTATCAGCCTGGCGCGCTGGCCCCTCGCTGATACCTTGCTGGACGTGATAGCGCAGTTTAAGGCCCGAGGAGGTCGCCTCAGCTTTGACCCCAACGCCCGCAACGTCCACAGCGACCCGCGTTACCGCGCCGTGTTTGAGGCGGTGATTGCTCAGGCCGATTTGCTCAAGTTCAGCGATGAGGATCTGAGCTTTTTCTTCCCAGGCCAAAGCGAGGCGCAGGCTCTTGCCTACTTGCGCAGCCTCAACACGGCGGCGCCTCTTGTCATTACACGCGGCGCACAGGACGTGACCCTCTCTGTAGCTGAAGGTCAGAGCGTCAATCTGCCCACCGTCCCCGTGCAGGTGGTAGACACCGTAGGCGCGGGTGACGCGCTGTGTGCGGGTATGCTAGTCAGCGCCGTGCAGTCTCCTGATGCCACTTGGCAAGCGCACCTGCAACTGGGCCTGCAGGCGGCGGCGGTGGCGTGCGCTCACGCAGGAGCCTACGCCCCCAGCCCTGAAGACTTGCAGCAGCTGTATGGCCAGTAACGGCACGCCGCAGGATAACCGCGCCCCCTGGCGGGTGTGGTTGGGCGACCTGATTTTTGGCCTTGAAACACCGCTGGCCCGCTTCTACGACAGGTTTATGATTGTCATGATAGTGATCAGCGTTATCTGTGTCATGCTGGAGAGTATCAGCAGCATGCGCCAGCACTACGGTGAGTTGCTACGCGTCACCGAGTGGTTTTTTACCCTGATATTCACCCTGGATTATCTGGGGCGGCTGGTTTCTGCGCGGTACACACGTCACTACGCGCTGAGTTTTTACGGCTTCATTGACCTCATCAGCATTCTGCCGTCATTTTTGTCACTGCTCTTCCCTGGGGCGCAGTATCTGCTGGTAGTGCGGGTTATGCGGGTACTGCAACTGTTCAGGGTCTTTAAGCTTACCCGTTACCTCAGTGAAGCCAACGTGCTGGGCCAGGCGTTTGAAGACAGCCGTGTCAAAATCACCGTGTTTATGCTGACCGTGCTCACCTTGGTGCTTATCTTCGGTACGCTGATGTACCTTATAGAAGGCCCCAAAAATGGCTTTACCAGTATTCCCACCAGCGTCTACTGGGCGGTCGTCACCATCTCTACTGTGGGCTACGGCGATATTTCACCCCACACGGCACTGGGTAAATTTGTTGCCAGCGTCGCTATGCTCTTTGGCTACGGCATCATCGCGGTGCCTACGGGCATTGTCACGGCGGGTATTGTGCAGGGCCGGCAACAGCGCCAGGCTCGCCTTTGCACAAGCTGCGGCCTTGATAGACATGACATCGACGCGCTGTTTTGCAAACACTGCGGCGCAGCGTTGTAAAGGATGATTTGCCAGACAAAAGACACCGGAATATCACTATGTATTCCTGGCCTTATACGGGCTCTGACTTGAACCTTGTGAACCACGCGCTGACAGAAGGGCAGCAGACGTAGAAACAAATACCCATTTCGCGGGGGCGCTGGCAGTGCCTTTCTTGTTGTGCTGGCATGAAGCAGAATGCTTATCAGGTGTAGCTACTACCACCAGCAGTAAAAATCCTCCCCAGGCATCAAGCCCAGGGAGGTTGCACCCACGGTGTTTTATTCCGTGGCGTTACCGCTTACTTCAGTTCAACCTTAGCGCCAACGGCTTCCAGTTGAGCCTTGAGCTTCTCGGCTTCGTCTTTGGCAACGGCTTCTTTGAGGGTGCCGCCTTTTTCGCTCATATCCTTGGCTTCTTTCAGACCCAGGCCAGTAATACCGCGAATTTCCTTAATGACGTTGATTTTATTGGCGCCAGCTTCAATCAGCACCACGTCAAACTCGGTTTTTTCTTCCACAGCAGCGGCGCCAGCACCGGCAGCAGGGCCAGCAACGGCCACAGCAGCGGTGACGTTAAACTTTTCTTTGATGGCGTCAATCAGGTCAGCCAGTTCAAGCAGGGTAATGGTGCTGAGGTCGTCCAGAAACTGTTCTTTGTTAAAAGCCATGATAGTTCTCCTAATTTTTATGTGTTGGTATGAGAAGGTCGAGGGAAAAGCCCATGCGCCTAAGCGGCACGGGTTTAGGCGGCGCTTTCTTCCAGTTTGGTCTTGTAGGCTTCCAAGATGCCCACAAAGTTGCTCTGGTGTGCGCCCAGTACGCCCACAAGCTCAGCGTACAGTTGGTCTTTAGTGCCCAAGCTGGCAATACGGGTGACAACGTCCAGGCCCACTTTCTTGCCTTCCAGGTAGCCACCTTTGAGGGCGGGTATGCCTTTATCGTTGGTCTTGGCGGCTTCAGTGAGGGCTTTAGCAACAGCAGCAGGGTCTTTGGTCGCCAGCACAATCGCGCTGGGGCCTTTAAGTTCGCTGCTAAAGTCACCGTGCTCACCCAGGGCCAGGTGGATCAGGGTGTTTTTGGCAACAATCAGTTGTCCACCCTGGTCAACAATCTGCCTACGCAGGGTGCCCAGTTGCCCAGCGGTCAGGCCCTGGTAATCAACAACATAGAATGTTTCTACGCCTTCCAGCGCTGACTTAAGCGATGCGAGGGTATTTTGGTTGCGTTGGTTTGGCATGCAAACCTCCTTACTAACAAAAAGAAGTTCTTTGGCGCTTTACTGGCTTTTGGAACATCTGAGGGGACTCGGCGGGCTTTTTATACTGTTTTGCAGTACACATTTAAACCTGGCAAGGGTACCCGCTGTCTAGGCTGCCACGAATTCAAAAGGTGCCAAAAAGCACCGGGGTGCTGAAGGAAAAACAGGGGAGAAGGCCTCTCTTCCCCTGATAAACGGCTTTTACTGCTGCTGAGCCTGGGCGCCCAGGGCCAGTGCAATGCTAGGGCCCATGGTGCTGGTGAGGTAGGCACTGCGCAGGTACACACCTTTGGCAGAGCCAGGCCTTGCCCCTTCGAGCGCGCTCATCAGTGCTTGGTAGTTGGCACTCAGGTTAGCGGGGTCAAAGCTCGCCTTGCCAATAGGGGCGTGAACAACGCCCGTCTTGTCATTGCGAAACTCAATACGTCCTGCCTTAAGGCTTTTCACCATACCCGCCACGTCCGTGCCGACCGTACCACTCTTGGGGTTGGGCAGCAAACCACGGGGGCCAAGCAAACGGGCGAGCTTCTGACCTACCTGAGCCATCATGTCAGGGGTCGCAACCACCGCGTCAAAGTCCATAAAGCCGCCAGCGATGCGGTCGATCAGTTCTTCACTGCCCGCTACGTCTGCGCCCGCTTCCTGAGCAGCTGCCACGTTTTCGCCCTTGGCAATAACAGCGACGCGCACATTGCGGCCCGTGCCGTGAGGCAAGGCAACCGTGCCGCGCACATTTTGGTCGCTTTTACGGGGGTCAATACCCAAGCGGAAGTGAACTTCTACTGTCTCATCAAACTTGGCAGTTGCCAGCTCTTTAACCAGCACAGCGGCTTCGTCAATGCTGTACTGCTTATCGCGGTCTACCTTGCTGATCAGGGCGTTGTAACGCTTACCATGCTTAGGCATTGGGGCCTCCTTCAATGGTAACGCCCATGCTGCGGGCCGTTCCTGCCACGGTGTTGGCGGCGGCTTCTACGCTGCCAGCATTAAGGTCGGGCATTTTGGTCTTGGCAATTTCCAAAACCTGCTCCCAGTTGAGTTTGCCCACTTTGGCCTTGTTAGGGGTGGCGCTGCCTTTTTGCAAGCCAGCGGCCTTACGAATCAGGTAGCTCATGGGAGGCGTTTTGGTGATAAAGGTAAAGCTGCGGTCTGCAAAAATAGTGATTTCTACAGGAATAATCGCGTCACCTTTATCAGCAGTTTGGGCGTTGAACGCCTTGGTAAACTCCATGATGTTCGCGCCGTATTGACCGAGCGCAGGGCCAACGGGAGGCGCTGGAGTGGCCTTACCCGCTGGAAGTTGTAACTTAACAATACCAGTGATTTTCTTCATTTCTTCTCCTTAGCTCCCCCTAGCTGCTGATAGCAAAGCTCTTGGGGTGCTGACGCTAAGTTTCTGCCTGCCGCGTAGGGGCAGTGCCTCATCACAAACAGGCAGCAACTTTTCTATTTTAAGGCTTTGTCGCAAATTTGCAAGGGGGGTAGACCCTTTAGGCGCTTCACTGTCTTTTAGGTGCCGCACCCTCTGTTAAGTGCAACACCGTCTGCTTATGCCTGAGCCTTCCTTGCTCGCCGGCTTTTACTTGCTGACCTGGGCAAAATCAAGCTCTACTGGCGTTTCGCGTCCGAAGATGCTAACCAAAACCTTGACCTTAGCCTGCGGTGCGTTGATTTCACTCACCACACCGCTAAAGTCGGCAAAGGGGCCAGAGGTAACGCGCACCATATCGCCTGCTTTGAGGTCAACCTTGATGCGGGGCGCGGGGGCGACTTCGGCTTGCTTGCCTACGCCGACCGACACCAGCAAACGCTCGACTTCGTCGGGTGACAGCGGTACAGGATAGGTGGTGGTGCCGACAAATCCTGTTACGCCTGGGGTGTTGCGCACGGTTTCCCAGCTTTCGCCTAGTTCACCTGGCGCGTCATCATCCTCAATGTCCATCTGCACAAACACATAGCCAGGAAAGAGCAAGCGCTCTACGGTTTCCTTTTTGCCGCCTTCACGGATTTCTACGGCCTTTTCGCTGGGCTGAAGCACCTGAAAAATCTTGGTGCCGTACATGCCCAGCTTCCGGGCGCGCTCCATCAGGGTTTTTTCTACCCGGTCTTCCTGACCGATATAGGTGTGTACCGCATACCATTCAATGCTCATGGGAGTACCAACTTGACCAAACGGACAAAGAGAAAGTCGTAGGCGAAGACAATCAGGGTCAGGCCGATAACAAACAACAGCACGGCCTGGGTGCCTTCCAGCACCTCTTCACGGATGGGCCACGACACGCGAGAAAGCTCGGCGCGGGCGTCCCTGAAATACTGCATCATGCTCTCACCTCCGTAGGGGGATAAAAAAGGCGTGTGAAACGTATTGCCTGAGTGCGGCTTACTGAGCAGTAAGGGCCGCCCAAGCAAGCCAAATCAGACCTTTTTCTCCTTGAAGGGAACATGTTTTTTGGCAACGGGGTCGTACTTTTTCAGTTCCAGCTTGGCCTGGGTGTTGCGGCGGTTTTTGGTGGTGGTGTAGTAAAAACCTGTTCCAGCGGTGCTTTCCATCTTAATAATCATGCGGGGGCCGTCTTTAGCCATGATAACTCTCCTTCGTCTAGGCTGCCAAAAAAGGCTTGGGTGGGGGGCGAGCCTGACTCCCAGTTGCTTACCCGACCTCTGTAAAGACCCCTTGGGGCGGGCCATGAGGGAGGCAACAGCAGACTGGTATCTGGTCTGTACGTTGACAGACAACCTCACAAGTATAAGGCCTGCGAGGGGCGGCTGTCTACCATCATTTGTACTGCTCTGCTGGAGGTCGTACAGGGTAGCCAGCTAGAGCAGTTATCCGAATGACGGGCAAGTCATACGGATTCCGATTGATTCAGTGCAGTTCTGAATCAGTCCGAGCGGACGCGAGT
>JAGLBF010000223.1 GCA_018260375.1 Deinococcus sp. | reverse complement strand
CACAGTCCGTATGCTGTTCCCACTCGCATGCGCCCTGATTGATTCGGAAGTACGCTAAATCAATCGGAATCCGTATTAGAGTATCTCAGCTTCACAAAACCTAATGCAGTAGCTCAGCACCACGGTACCTCAGCATTACAGTACCTGAGCGCCCGCCATCCACCCCCTACGCTGTTATGTATAAGGACGGCGCCTCATTCCAGCACAGCCCCCAGAGGTGCCGCTTGCGCCCCCCGCGAAGAGGCGTACTTGTTTCTACGCCCGCTGGGCTACGTTTACCGCGTATTGAACACGGTGCAAGTCGCAGTTTGTATTATTCCCAGTATTCGCAGCACGATTCTGGCGTTTCCCACAGCGCTACTTTGAGATGTAGGTCAGCTCCATCGTCACCAGCGGGCAGGCTGGCCTTTACACGGCGCAGGGTTTCACGGTGCAGGTAAGCAGCGATCACTTCGGCGGTGGTGTCGCTTCCCAGGTCGGGGTGGTCATTTAAAAAGGCGTGGTCTAGGCCGCCCTCAGTCGCGTCTTTTTTGGCCCATTTCAGTGACTTAAAGTCAGCCACCATGATAGGGCGGTCAACGTGGACGCTGGGGCGTAGCTGGTCACTTTGCAACTCCATTTGTACGCGGTAGGTATGTCCGTGTAGCCGTCCGCAAGGGCCGTCATAGCCCTCAATGATATGCGCCGAATCAAAAGTAAACTCGGTGCTCAGCTTCCAGGGCATGTGCGCTGCTCCTGTGGCTGACCGGAAGCATGCTCAGCATAGTCAGGCGCGACATAGTTGGCCCGTACCAGCGTGCGAATGCCGCCGCGCATGCCGTAGTCACAGTCAATGCTCAGGCTCAGCGGTTCAAGCAACTTCACCAGGTCAGTGAGTACGCGGCGGGTGGCGTGCTCATGGAAAATGCCCACAAAGCGGTAACTGGTGAGGTAGTATTTCAGGCTTTTAAGCTCTACACACTTGTCACGCGGCAAATAGCGGATTTCCAGGTGGCCAAAGTCAGGCAAGCCACTCCACGGGCAAATAGGGCTAAACTCATCGGTTTTGATGATAATTTCTACCGGCTGGCCCACATATTCATGGGGGTCATCTTGGCGCACCTGGGGAAAGGTGTCTAGTACGGCAACATCTATGGCCTCTAGACCCTGTACATCATAACGGCGATCAAATCCTTGAGTTTGGGGGCTTTGTTGTGGGGGGGGGTTAGTCATATCAGTGTCTCCTCAGATGCATCGCCTTGTCAGGCCACACATCAGGCCAACAAAACAGGTTGACCCGCCTGTCATTGTACGGCTTGGCGGGTCAACCTGTTCTACGGAATCCACTCTATTCCAGCACCTTCGGGCCAGCACCTTGGGATAAGCACAGTCGGTGCTTTCCTAACTGTACCCTCCTAACTGCGCTGCCCTGGAATGTGCTGGCCTACCAGGGAACCCGCATCTTTTCTCACGCACATCCGCCGTCATTCAATCAGGTTGTTTCTGCTTGAATTGCAAGTCCGGACAACACGGCTCAAGTCACCCTCTGTATCATACGGACTGC